>MPSY01000013.1:0-14297 GCA_001901525.1 Methylococcales bacterium OPU3_GD_OMZ
GTTGGATTTAAAAACCTGGGTGGGCGGTGAATTACGCCAATCATCCAATACGATGCATATGATTTTTAATTGTTATGAGATGATCAGTTATCTCAGCACGGTGATGACTCTAGAGCCCGGCGATATTATTGCCACCGGAACGCCGTCGGGTGTTGGCGTTAAGATGAAGCCGCGCGGTTATATGCTGCCCGGCCAAGAAGTTCGAATAGAAATTGAAAAACTGGGCGCTTTAACAAACCCTGTAATTAGTGAGCCGGATTCGACCGTTCAGTATTAATCAGCGATAAAAAAAGCCCCGAAGATGTTTTTTCTACGGGGCTTTTTTATTTGAGAACGTTCGTCAGGATAAAGACTCAGGTTGGCCAGTCTCATCGGGTTTGGTGATGAGCCTTTTATAAAAAGGCCAGTTTCGAACGTGTAAGTATTTTCTGATTGGCGTTTTAATAACCGACAGGCACAGTGCAATAGAAAATAAGCACCAGACGGCAGCGTACTCATTGGGGTCAGTCGTAGTGATATCTGAAATCCAAGGCCCAACAATGTAATGAAAACCAACAAAGCGCCAAGAGCCATAGATCAGCGGCAGCATAAAGGCGACTAAAATATAGGTTAAGGCGTGTAGTCCCCAGTTAAAATCAAAAAGCCAAGGGACGGGGTCTGACATGAGGCCGTTTAGCGGCAGTTGCCAAGCAATATGCCAGTCACCGGAAACAGAACAAACCTCAGGGCCGCAAAAGCCTTCAATCCCAATGTTACAAGATCCTGCCCAAGCAAATGGATACATTTTAACCAGCATCGCAATAGCACCGATCGTACAGATACTGTAGACGGTGGTTTGAATTTTAAATTTGACTTCTTCAGGTATGAAATACATCGCAACCATATTGGCGAAAAAAGGCTGAAATGCAATGTGTAAATAACCAAACAGAGTGAGTATCTGGTTGCTGGGGTTATCGCATAGGTCAATATAGACATAAGTGAATGCCTGTAATAATTCCATTAATGCGAAATACGTTAAAGGAATCCAAAGTTCTTTAGACTCCCCTCTTCTAGCCACATAGACAGCGGCGCTGAGCCCTACGGTTGCCAGAACACCTGACGCTTCCCCACTCCAACACATAATTTTCTAGCCCCTAAATCAGGATAAGTTTCGATAAAAACCCTTTATTATACCTAATTATCAGTACTTTATATAGCACTAGCCGTGAAAGTTATGTTAAGTGAAGGGTCTGGTGCTGGGGAATGGCTAATGCGGGCCGATTTTTATTGAAAATTTTGGCCGATTAATAAGATTGCGAGCGATATTAACACGGTTAGCGAGCGGTGTTGTACTAAAGCTACAACGTTATATGTTGTTGACTTGAGAGGGTTGTGTGAAATGGATCAATGAGCCATAACCTTCTTGTTTCATCGCCTGTTGGGGAATAAAACGTAAGGCGGCAGAGTTTATACAATAACGAAGCCCGGTGGGTTGAGGGCCATCGGTAAAAAGGTGGCCTAGATGGGAGTCGGCGTAAAAACTGCGTAATTCAGTACGATTTATGAATAAAAAATTATCATCCTTTTTGATGATATGCTCAGGCGCGAGTGGACGCGTAAAACTGGGCCAACCGGTACCGGAACGGTATTTGTCACGCGAAGAAAATAACGGTTCTCCGCTGACAATATCAACATAGATGCCCTGTTTTTTATTATCCCAATATAAATTACGGAACGGTTCTTCGGTGTCATCTTCTTGGGTTACACGGTATTGGAGAGGGGTTAGGGTGTTTTTGATTTTTTTTTCAGTGGGTTTGAAAAAACGTGGAGAGATCTTTGGGGATGTTAGTTTAACTTTTAAGTCTTTACCCCAGGTTTTTTCGAGGTAGGCGTCTCGGCCAGAATTATTCCGATAAAAACTATAGCGAAGTGGGTTTTTC
Source organism: Methylococcales bacterium OPU3_GD_OMZ (assembly GCA_001901525.1). Taxonomy (GTDB): domain Bacteria; phylum Pseudomonadota; class Gammaproteobacteria; order Methylococcales; family Methylomonadaceae; genus OPU3-GD-OMZ. Next base: position 1,920 of record MPSY01000013.1, read on the forward strand.
AGGTAATAGTCTTGATGATACGGTTCGGCAGGGAAAAACCCGTTAAAAGCGCGTATTGAGGTGACGATGGGTTGTTGAAAACGATGGGAATCATTGAGGTTTTTGCGGGATTGGCCGGCCATTTTTTTTTGTTCAGGGCTGTGATAAAAAATAGCACTCTGGTATTGTTTGCCGCGGTCAACAAATTGTCCGCCATTATCGGTGGGGTTAATTTGACGCCAAAATGTAGCGAGTAACTGTTCGTAGGTTATCTGGGTAGGGTCATAGAATACTTGTACGGTTTCTAGGTGTTCGGTGGTTCCTCGGGAGACTTGTTCGTAGCTTGGATTTTTTATCTGGCCGCCACTAAAGCCAGAAATAACGTGGTGGACGCCGGCGAGTTTCTCAAAGTCAGCTTCTACACACCAAAAGCAACCGCCGGCAAAAGTCGCGACGGCCAGTGGGTTGTTTTGTGTTAAAAGGGCTGGGGCGGTGTTTGCCGTAACGGGGTTATTCTGAGTTTTTATCGTATAAAAAACAATTCCGATTAAAATAATGCCAATGATTAATAATTTCATACTATTAAGTATAGAGCGTTAAGAGAATAGAAGGTGCAGGACTGTTAAATAATAGGATCTTGGTTTTTTTGTTTGGTTCCGTGTCTTGAATGAGCGATAGGTAAACCTATGAATTTAATCAAGAAAGTGATACAATCGGCGCCAGCGTTAAATCTGCATTACTAAAGTTTCATTATTCGTTCATTTCACAGTCTCTTTCACTAGGGTCGAATTGATTTCATAGTGTGGTGAATTTCCTGAAGGCGTTTCAAAAACGTTCGTTTGCTTTTCAGTTGATTTCTTAAAAATACACCCATAGCTGCAGTATGGCGCCTTATTTAATTATTTAGGTATATGCATGACTATTGATACGACAGTAACGTTATTTAAGGATTTAAATTTATCCGATCCAGTTTTAAAATCATTAAACAGTGTTGGCTATGAAACGCCGACTCCCATTCAGGCTCGAACTATTCCGCCATTATTGCTCGGAAAAGATGTTTTAGGCGAGGCGCAAACAGGGACCGGTAAAACAGCGGCATTTGCGTTGCCTATTTTATCGCGTATAGACACTAAGAAAAAAATACCTCAGGTCTTAGTCCTCGCACCAACTAGAGAGTTGGCGATTCAGGTTGCAGAAGCCTTTCAGCGCTATGCCTCAAAAATTAAGGGGTTTCATGTGCTGCCGGTTTATGGGGGCCAGGATTATAGTGGGCAAATAAGAGCCTTGAAGCGAGGCGTTCATGTTGTAGTGGGCACGCCCGGGCGGGTCATGGATCATATGCGTCGCGGTACCTTGAATGTCAGTGAGCTGGATTGCTTGGTTCTTGATGAGGCCGATGAGATGCTTCGGATGGGATTTATCGATGATGTTGAATGGGTCATGGAACAAACACCGCAAGATCGACAAATCGCCCTATTTTCTGCAACGATGCCCAAAGAAATTAGGCGTATTGCGCAGCGTTATTTGAACGATCCTGAAGAGATTACTATTAAGGTTAAAACGACAACGGCAGAAACTATTCGCCAGCGATTTATGACCGTTAGTGGTGTTCAAAAGCTCGATGCGCTGACCCGTATTTTAGAAGCTGAACCCTTTGACGCCATTATTATCTTTGTCAGAACTAAAACGGCAACGGTCGAGTTGACAGAAAAATTATCAGCGCGGGGTTATGGGGCGGCGGCCATCAATGGCGATATTGCGCAAAATCAGCGTGAGCGGACCATTAATCAGTTTAAAAAAGGAAAGTTAGATATTTTAATTGCAACGGATGTTGCCGCACGGGGTTTGGATGTGCAGCGAATCAGTCATGTGATCAATTATGATATTCCTTATGACACCGAGTCTTATGTGCATCGTATTGGACGTACCGGGCGGGCCGGGCGAGAGGGCGAAGCGATTTTATTTGTAGCGCCACGTGAAAAAAGAATGCTGTCTTCTATTGAACGGGCAACGCGTAAGAAAATTGAACCGATGGAATTGCCATCGACAAAAGTGATTAATGAAAAGCGAGTGGATCGTTTTAAAGATAAAATAAACGAGACCATTGCAAATGGCGATTTGGCTTTTTTCGAGAAATTATTGACCGAATATCAGCAAGAAAATGATGTGTCTACAGTAACAGTCGCGGCTGCTTTGGCGAAGTTATTTCAGGGCGATGAGCCTATGTTGATTGAAAAGAGTGCAAAGCGTCAACGGGGTTCTGAGGAGCGATCTCAAGATAGAAGGTCACAACGTGGCTCTGACGACCGTAATAAAAGCCGTAAGTCACAAGAAAGAAACAAGCCCGGTTTAGATAAAGCCGCTTCAAGTCGGCCACCAAGAAAAGGTGCTCCGGGTGTTGAAATGGAGCAGTTTAGACTCGAAGTGGGTAAAAATGACGGTGTTGAGCCGGGTAATATTGTTGGAGCGATTGCTAATGAAACGGGATTAGAAGGCGATCTTATTCAGAAAATAAAGATTTTTGACGATCATTCAACCGTGGATTTACCGGAAGGTATGCCGAGGTCTTTGTTTCGTTCTTTAAAGAAGGTTTGGGTTTCGGGTAAGCAATTAAATGCCTCCATTGTCGGTGGTAAGAAGAAGCCTAAAGCAGAGGGGGTAGATTCATCTGATAAGGGTAAAAATAAAAAAAACAAACCAAATAAATAAGGTTGTGCGGAGTGCTTTTTGGCTGAAAAGAGTATCTAATTTTAGCTAGAATCGTTATGTTATCCGCTATAGAATGACCGTCTATTTAAGGATGATTTGTTGATTTATTTTTCAAATAGCACGACAACGTGGAGTTAGGTGTCAATAGTGACCATAGTTTTGGAGGATTTAGTTCAAACCCGTATTCCGACTAAGCACGGTGAGTTTGATTTGCATTATTATTCTAATAATGTCGACGATAAGGAGCATATTGCTTTTGTAAAAGGGGATGTTTCCGGGGCTAAGGATGTTCCTGTGAGGATACATTCTGAATGTTTTACCGGGGATGTGTTAGGGTCAAGACGTTGTGATTGTGGGGAGCAATTGGATTTGGCCCTACAATTAATTAGCGAGGAAGGGTTTGGTGTTCTGGTCTATTTGCGTCAAGAGGGTCGTGGTATTGGTTTGCTGAAAAAATTACAGGCTTATAATTTACAGGATGAGGGTCTGGATACGGTTGATGCCAATATTCATTTAGGGCATTTAGCGGATGAGCGAGAATATAATTTGGCAGCGCTTATGTTGGAGGATTTAGGTGTGGACTCGATTCGTTTGATTACTAATAATCCTAAAAAGATTGAAGACCTGCGTCAGTTAGGGGTGTTGATTGCAGGGCGCATTGCGATTGAATCGGACTATCACAGTGATAACCTCGATTATCTTAAGACGAAGGCAGAAAAGATGCGCCATTTATTGTCTTTTCCAAAGGCTGAAAAATAAGACCAGAGTAAAAATATTTCTGTGTGGTGTTTTTTATGGGGCTAATAGCGTTTCTGTTAGTTTAACCCAATAGGCGGCACCAACTGGTAGAATGGCATCATTAAAGTCGTAGTGCGGGTTATGTAGCAAGCAAGACCCTGTTGAAGGGCCATTGCCAATCCAGATGTAGCAGCCGGGTTTTTCTTTGAGCATAAAGGCAAAATCTTCTGCGCCAAGGCTGGGTTCTGGATTAAGTTCGACCCCGTTTTTGCCGGCAATAGTGGTTGCCACTTGGGTGCATAGTTGTGCGGCCTGGTCATCGTTCCACGTAACGGGATAACCCGGGTTTTCTGGGTTAAATTCAATCGTTGCCTTTAATCCAAAGCTTTTACAAAGTGTGGTTGCGAGCCCTGAAATAGCACTTTGAAGTTGTTTTTCTATAATAGGGCTAAAGCAACGGAAGGTCCCTTTAAGTTGGGCCGATTCAGGAATAGCATTCCAAGTATTACCTGCACGAATTTGAGTAACGGAGAGAACGGCGGCTTGGGCAGGGTCAACCGTGCGGCTGATAATGGTTTGCAGGGCTGTTATCAAGTGAGCGGTTGCTACAATCGGGTCTTTTCCAAGGTGCGGCATCGCTGCATGCGTCGCTTGTCCTGCGACGGTAATTTTAAAGCAGTTGAATGAAGCCATCATAGCGCCTGCTTTTATCGCGAAATGCCCTTCGGGGAGGTCGGGGAAATTATGCATTCCATAGACGCTGTCGACGGGGAATTGTTTGAATAAGCCCTCTTCTATCATTCGTTGAGCCCCTGCCCGTCCTTCTTCTGCGGGTTGGAAAATAAACCGCACCGTACCGTTAAAGTTTTGTTGTTGAGATAAGTAGCAAGCGGCACCGAGGAGCATTGCTGAGTGACCGTCATGACCACAAGCGTGCATTTTGCCGTTATGAACAGATTTGTAAGTAAAGGAATTTAATTCTTGAATAGGCAGTGCATCCATGTCGGCGCGCAGGCCTATCGTAGCATGACTATCGCCAGCGGTAATAGAGGCGACGACGCCTGTGCCGCCAAGACCTTGGTGAACGTCAAGCCCAAAGCTTTTAAGTTTATCGCTGATAAACTGCGCTGTTTGTATTTCTTCAAAAGCCGTTTCTGGGTGTTGGTGAAGGTGTTGGCGCCATTGGCGCATGTCGTTAAATAGGGGTTCTAAAAAATGGCTTGGTGCTTTCATTGTATTGATTGTGGTTTGTTAAATATGGTTGTGATGAGCCTTATCAAGGATAAAGTAAGATAAGATGACGTGATTGACAAGGTTTCTATGGGTTCGATAAAGATTTTAGGGGGTTCGGGTGAGCAGAAATGGAGAAGTCTGGTGAGTAAAACAGCATTGATTACCGGTGCAGCAAAACGGCTTGGTGCAGAGATAGCACGTACGTTACATGGCGCTGGGTTTGATATTCTGATTCATTATCAACATTCTAGAGAGCAAGCTTGTGAGTTATCTGACCGGCTCAATGCACTGCGGCCTAATTCTGCGACATTGATTCAAGCTGATTTATTAAATACTGAAGATTGCAGCGCGTTAGTTGAGTCGGTTCCAAAGGACTTAACCGTTTTAGTGAATAACGCTTCAGTGTTTTATCCTACAGAATTGGCGACAGTAGCAATGGCTGATTGGGATGAGTTGTTGGGTGTTAATTTAAAGGCGCCCTTTTTCTTGTCGAAAAGTTTATGGCCGACTCTTGCCTCTCAACAAGGCTGTATCGTTAACATTACCGATATTCATGCCGGCAATGGTTTATCTGGGTACCCCGTTTATAGTATTGCAAAGGCAGGGTTAGAGGCGATGACTCGGGTTTTGGCGAAAGAGTTTGCGCCGGTTGTTCGGGTGAATGCGGTGGCACCAGGGGCGATTTTGTGGCCAGAAGGGAGTGATGACATGGACGAGGCAAAAAAAACGGTGCTATCGCGTATTGCGTTAGGGCGGTGTGGTCAGCCGGACGATATTGCTAAAGCGGTACTTTTTTTGGTTGACCAAGGCCAGTATATTACAGGCCAGGTTGTTACGGTAGACGGCGGAAGAACGTTGTTTAGTTAGCTTGGGGTATCTATTTTGTGTTGTTTAAGGTCTGATTTATCAAAGTTTTCCCAAAGTTCAGCGTATTCTATGTTAGTTTCGGGATGTCTAAGATTTGGTGAAATCTCGGCTAGTGGTTCAAGTACAAAAGCATAGCGGGTAATTTCATTGCGAGGAATTTGTAGTCGTCCTTCTGAAAGAATAAGGTTTCCATAGAGGATTAAGTCAAGGTCAAGTGTTCGGGCCTCGAACTTGTTGCCGCCATGTACGCGGCCGTGTTCCTTTTCAATACGTTTGAGTGTTTTTCCTATTGTTTTGACGGGTAACTCTGAATTGAAAACGGCAATAAGATTAAAGAAGTTGGCGCCGGTGAAGCCTACGGGTTCGGTTTCATACGTGCTTGAGGTTTTTAGCGTACCCAATTCTTTTTCTAGGGCAATTAAACACGAAGGAATATTTTTTTCCTTTTTAATGTTACTGCCTATACTGATATGTCCAATGGGCATGAGTTATTTTTGGCCTCTTTCAATAATAATGCCGACATCCCGTGCGGTACTGATAGCGCCTTTTTTATTTAAGGTTAACTTGACCCACGGGGTATTAAATTCTTTTAAGACCAATGCACAGATTTCTTCGGCTAATGTTTCGACTAATAAGAATTGACTAGGTTCAACAAAGGCGGTGACTTGTTTCGTAAGGGCCTTGTAGTCGAGAGTGTCTTCAATATTGTCGGTTTGGCTTGCTTTACGGATGTCGTAAGCAAGCTCAAAATCAAGAATTAGTGTTTGTTTGGTATTGCGCTCCCAGTCATAAATTCCAATGATGGTGTCAATTTCCAGACCTTTTAAAAATATTATGTCCATATGTTTCCTGAAATTAGGATAAGTATTTTAAATTGTCGCTTATAGTAGCAAGTAATACGTTCTATAGGTATGAGATAAAATCATTGTTAACGCGTTTGGTGTTGTTTTTATTATTTGAATTTAAAAATAAAAATCTCTAGAGTAGTGTTTAGTACGATGTTTTAAAGTTATCGAGAAGTCGTGGAGTAACTTTAATTGAATTAAAAATTACTAAGGTGAAATGAATGTTTGAATGGTTAGTTATACCTGCCGCTTATCTATTGGGGTCAGTTTCGAGTGGTATTATTGTTTGCAAATTGATGGGGTTTGATGACCCGCGCGAACACGGGTCTCAAAACCCAGGAGCAACAAATGTTATGCGTGTTGGCGGAAAGAAGGCGGCGGGCATCACGCTTTTTAGTGATTTGTTAAAAGGGTTGTTAGCGGTCTGGTTGGCAAAAATTGTGAGTGATTCCAACAGTATTGTGATGCTTTCAGCATTGGCGGTTTTTTTAGGTAACCTATTCCCTGTTTTTTTTAATTTTAAGGGCGGTAAGGGTGTTGCTACCGGTTGCGGGGTGCTTTTAGGTTTGTCTTGGGGGTTGGGGTTTGTTGTGGCGCTCACGTGGATAGCCGTTTTAAAGGTCTCTAAAGTTTCATCGCTATCAGCATTGATTGCGGGTTGTTTGACGCCGATTTTTGCATGGTTCATCGTTGCCGAACCAGAATATATTTTTATTGCAACGATTATTTCATTGCTCTCTTTATGGCGCCACAAGGCTAATATTATGCGTTTGGCTCAAGGCACTGAGGGTTAATTAAGGCCGGTTCAATTCATTTATAGGCCAGCGAGGGCGGCCTTCTATAATAAGAGACTCTTGGTGGCCGGTTAATAGGCGTTGGCAGCCAGCGTAGGCGATCATAGCGCCGTTGTCGGTGCAAAACTCAAGTCTTGGAAAGAAGAGTTCGGCGTTCTTTTTGTCGGTCATCGCCTTAAGAGAGGCTCTAATTTGGATGTTGGCACTAACGCCGCCGGCAATAACTAATCGATTAAGTTGGGTTTGTTCGAGCGCACGCTTACATTTAATCGTTAATGTTTCGGCTACGGCCTGTTGAAATGCTAAGGCAATATCAGCTTTATCTTGGTCGCTTTGCGGCGTAGAGAGTAGCGTGTTTTTTGTAAACGTTTTGAGGCCGCTAAAGCTGAAGTCCAGGCCGGGGCGATTGGTCATGGGTCTGGGAAATTTAAAGCGGTTCGGTATTCCTTGTTCAGCTAGCTTGGATAAATAAGGCCCCCCGGGATAGCCAAGACCAAGCATTTTAGCTGTTTTATCAAAGGCTTCACCAGCGGCATCATCAAGCGATTCCCCTAAAATTTCATAGTGTCCAATAGCGGTTACTTCTACCAGTAAGGTATGGCCACCAGAAACTAAAAGGGCTACGAAAGGATAAGGCGGTGGGTTTTCTTCCAGCATCGGGGCGAGCAGGTGCCCTTCCATATGATGGACAGCTATCGAAGGTACTTGCCATGTCCAGGCAAGACTTCGCGCTGTGGCCGCGCCAACCAGTAAGGCGCCAATGAGGCCCGGTCCTGAGGTGTAAGCGATACCATTGATGTCTTTGGCTGTTAAGCCGCTATCCTTTAATGTTTGCTTGATGAGCGGGATAAGTTTTCTGATATGATCCCGTGATGCGAGCTCGGGAACAACTCCGCCATATTCCGCATGAATGGCAATTTGGCTGTGTAGAAAATGGCTGATAAGCCCTTTTTTTGAGTGAAAAATAGCGACGCCAGTTTCATCGCAGGATGTTTCAATACCTAATACATGCATTTTGGGGTTTATTTATGAGCTAGTTATACAGTATAATTGTCGGTTCATCTTGAATTAGATCCCAATGTTGGGGTCTTGAAGTAACGATTTTAGCAAATTAGGTCATTAAATGCCGTCAATAAAAGTTAAAGAAAATGAGCCATTTGATATCGCAATACGTCGATTCAAGCGCTCTTGTGAGAAAGCAGGTGTTTTAGCAGAAGTGCGTCGCCGTGAGTTTTATGAAAAACCAACGGCTGAGCGTAAGCGTAAGTCAGCTGCTGCAGTTAAGAGGCACCAGAAAAAATTGGCGCGTGAGCGTTATGCGTTGAAGAATTTACGTCGTGGTCGCCCACAACTTTAATTGTATCAGCAGAGGCATTGATGACAGCTTCAATTAAAGAACGCATCAGAGGCGCTATGAAAGCAGCCATGAAAGCGGGTGACAAGCCTAGATTAGGTGTTATTCGTTTAATGATGGCTGACATCAAGCGTCGTGAAGTTGATGAGCGTATTGAATTGGATGAGCATGAGGTCATTGTTGTACTTGATAAGATGCTGAAGCAGCGACGTGAGTCAATAGCGCAATATCGACCGGCAGGTCGAGAGGACTTAGCGTTAGTGGAAGAGCAAGAAATCAGTGTGATTCAGGGTTTTTTGCCACAGCCGCTGTCTGAAGATGAGATTAATACGATCGTTTTGGAGGCGATTACGGCTTCAAATGCTACTGCGATTAAAGATATGGGTAAGGTTATGGGGCGAGTCAAACCCAAAATGCAAGGCCGTGCCGATATGTCTATAGTGAGCGCTAAGATAAAAGGGATGTTATCAGCAAGTTAGTGCAGTATTCTTGTTAGTTGGCTCTGTAGGTTTTTTCGCCGTATTGTAGTATGGCTGGATTAATCCCTTCTGTTTTTATCGATGATCTTCTGACGCGCGTAGATGTCGTTGATTTAATCGATAGTTATCTCCCCCTCAAAAAAACAGGGAGCAATTATGTTGCTCGTTGTCCTTTTCATACCGAAAAAACGCCTAGTTTTTCTGTCAGTCGTCGCAAGCAGTTCTACCACTGTTTTGGTTGTGGGGCCAGTGGCAATGCGATTGGTTTCTTGATGGATTATAGTCATCTAAATTTTGTCGAGGCCGTTGAGGACTTGGCTTCTTTTGTTGGCATTGATGTGCCTAGAGAAGAGTCAGTAACGACGCCATTGATTGGCAAGCAAGATTTGGCGTCGCTCTATGCTGTGCAGCAGCAAGTGGCAAAATTCTATGCTCAGCAGTTACGTGATTCTAACAATGATGGTTTGGCCGTTCAATATTTTAAGGATCGAGGTGTTTCCGGTGAGGTGGCTCGTGATTTTTTATTAGGCTATGCGCCTGACCAGTGGCATCTGTTGGCAGATCAATTTGATACTGGGCTTTTGAAAAAAGCCGGCTTGCTTATAGCGAAGGAAGATGGTCGTAGCTATGACCGTTTTCGTGGGCGAATTATGTTTCCGATTCGAGACCGGCGCGGGAGGGTTGTTGCTTTTGGTGCGCGGGTTTTGGGCGATGCGTTACCGAAATATCTTAATTCTCCAGAAACGCCTGTTTTTCATAAGAGCAATGAAGTTTATGGTTTGTATGAATTATTGGAGAAAAAAGGACGACCTGCGCAAATATTATTGGTCGAAGGCTATATGGATGTTATCGCCTTGGCTCAATTTGGCCTTAGAAATGCGGTAGCTACTTTGGGTACAGCGCCAACAAGGGCGCATTTTGATTTATTATTTCGTTTTACAGCTGAAATAATTTTGTGTTTTGACGGTGATGAGGCAGGGTTAAAGGCGGCGTGGCGGGCTATTGAGGCAGGTCTTCCTTGTTTAAAAGATGGTCGGCATATTAGAGTCATGTTACTTCCGGAGAAGGAGGATCCTGACTCATTAATTCGTCGTGAAGGTGTGGATGCTTTTTTAGCTCGGCTTGCGGCGGCATCACCGTTGTCAGATTATTTTTTTAGTCGCCTGAGCGGGGCTTTGGATCTGCAGACATTAGAAGGGCGGGCGGCGTTGATGGTTAAGGCCAAAGCTTACCTGAAGACCTTGCCATCAGGGTATTTCAGAGAAATGATGGTTGGCAGGTTAAATGAGCAAGTCGAGCATGTGACTCTTGATCTAGAGTCCGAGGGAACAAGGCGGCGCAGCGATATATCTAAAGAGAAAGTGACTCCCGCGCGCACGGCGAATGCGTTGTTATTACAAAACCCAGAGCTTGCGCAGTCTCAGTTTTTAAAGGACGGTGTCGATTTGTCTTTGGACTCGCCAGGACTTAATTTGTTGCGGAAGGTGTTGTCGGTAATAGCGAAAAAACCAGAATTAACAACCGGTGGCTTGTTGGAAAATTTTCGTGGCGAGCCCGAAGAAGGTCAGGTTCGGGCTCTTGTTCAGGTGCCTGTGTTGGTTCCAGAGTCGGTTCTGGAGGTGGAGTTTGCCGGGGCAGTAAGGCGGTTAGTCGCTCAGGTGGTGGAGGCTGATTTGGCTCAGTTGCTGAAAAAAGAGCAGGTGTTAGGCCTTACTCTGGATGAAAAAAAGAAAATGTTGCGTTTTCTTGCTATGAAATAGGGTTTATCTATTCTTTTTAGTGGGCGTGTGAGTTATAATGAAAAGTTATTTGATAAAGACACTAAGATAGATGAATCAACAATCTCAGCAATCTCAGCTCAAACAACTTATTTCCAAGGGTAAAAATAAAGGGTACTTAACGTACGCTGAAATCAATGATCATTTGCCTAGCAATATTGTAGAGCCTGATCAAATCGAGGATATCATTAGTATGATTAATGATATGGGGATTGAAGTTCATGAGGTTGCGCCTGATGCTGATAGTTTGATGTCGGGTGCGGCAGGAGCCAGTACTGATGATGAAGCGGCGGCTGAAGTGGCGGCAGCCTTGGCCAGTGTTGATGGTGAGTTTGGTAAGACTACGGACCCCGTTAGAATGTACATGCGGGAAATGGGCTCTGTAGAGTTATTGACGCGTGAAGATGAGTTGAAGATTGCGAAACGCATTGAAAAAGGTCATAAGCAAGTAGTTGAGGCTTTAGGCCATGCGCCTTATATTGTCGATGAGTTTTTGTTGGATTTTGCGCTTATTGGTAGTGAGGACGGACCAAAATTAAAAGATATTGTCGTTGATTTTGCCGATTATACTGAGCCTGAGGTCGTTTTGCCGGGTATTAATCGAGCTGTTGATGCTGTTGGTGAGGAGGAAGAGCCTGAAGAAGTGCCGGAATTAGCCTATGAAGATGTAAAGGAGCGGATAGATGTACTGGCTGTCTCTTTGAAGGGGGTTTATTCGTTACTGAAGAAGAGTGCGTATGATAGTGCTAAAACACAGGATGCTTTAGGGCAATTAGCAGATATTTTTCTCGAATTTAAATTTGCGCCTAAATATTTTAAGCGATTAGTTGATTTTCAAGGCAGCGTTATACAGGATATACGTGATCAAGAAAAAACTATTTTGGATATTTGTGTTCGTGATGCCAAAATGCCACGTAAGGAGTTTATAGCATCTTTTGTCAATAATGAGCCAAATCTTGATTGGGTGGAGTCGCATATTGCTTCGGGAAAAATTTACTCTGAGGTATTACAAGAGAAAAAGGATACGATTTTAGAAGCGCAAGGCACTTTGCTTGAAATTGAGAAACGTTATAAGTTGTGTGTTAATGATTTAAAAAATATTAACCGCCGGTTAACGATTGGTGAAGCGAAAGCCCGCCGGGCAAAAAAGGAAATGATCGAAGCTAATTTGCGTTTGGTTATATCTATAGCAAAGAAATATACTAATCGGGGTTTGCAGTTTCTTGATTTAATTCAAGAAGGTAATATAGGTTTAATGAAGGCGGTAGATAAGTTTGAATATCGTCGGGGTTATAAATTCTCTACTTACGCGACTTGGTGGATTCGTCAAGCCATTACTCGCTCTATTGCTGATCAGGCAAGAACGATTCGTATTCCGGTTCATATGATTGAAACGATTAATAAGTTGAATCGTATTTCCAGACAAATACTTCAAGAACAGGGGCGAGAAGCAACGCCAGAAGAGTTGGCCGAGCGCATGGCGCTGCCTGAAGATAAGGTGCGTAAGGTCTTAAAGATATCTAAAGAGCCAATTTCAATGGAAACGCCGATTGGTGATGATGAAGACTCCCATTTAGGTGATTTTATTGAGGATTCTAAGGT
>MPSY01000013.1:15243-28004 GCA_001901525.1 Methylococcales bacterium OPU3_GD_OMZ
ACCGATGTGTTAATGCCCGCCCCGATTACTTACTCGCACCGTCTGGTAAAACGCCAAGCAGAATTATTATTAAATAAAACCCTACCGTGGTTACGTCCAGATGCGAAAAGTCAGGTGACCTTCCGCTATGAGAACAATCAACCGGTTGCTGTGGATGCTGTGGTGTTATCGACACAACATTCACCTGATATTAGTCAGCGGGAATTACATGAAGCGGTGATGGATGAGATTATTTTACCGGTACTGCCGGCGGAATGGTTGCACCGAGAAACAAAATACCTGATTAACCCAACGGGACAGTTTATTATTGGCGGCCCTGTTGGTGATTGCGGATTAACGGGACGTAAAATCATTGTCGATACTTATGGTGGTATGGCACGTCATGGCGGCGGAGCCTTTAGTGGTAAAGACCCTTCAAAAGTCGATCGTTCAGCCGCTTATATGAGCCGTTATGTGGCTAAGAATATTGTCGCAGCCGGTCTTGCCGAGCGATGTGAAATTCAAGTTTCTTATGCGATTGGTGTGGCTGAGCCGACCTCGATTAGTGTTGAGACGTTTGGTACCGGTATCATCAGTGAAGATCGCTTAGTTGTTTTGGTTAGAGATCATTTTGATCTTCGCCCCAAAGGCTTAATTGCGATGCTGGATTTGTTAAAGCCTATTTATGGCACTACGGCTGCATACGGCCATTTTGGCCGTACCGAAGACAGTTTCAGTTGGGAAAAAACCGATAAAGCCGATGCTTTGCGCATTGCTGCAGGAATCTAATCTCGCAAGTCAGCGATTAAAAAATAGAAGGATAGTTTAATGTCAGATTATAAAGTTGCCGATATTGCTTTGGCTGAATGGGGCCGTAAGGAAGTTAATATTGCTGAAACGGAAATGCCGGGTTTGATGGCTTTGCGGGAAGAATTTGGTGCACAACAACCTCTAAGAGGGGCAAGAATTGCCGGTTGTTTACATATGACTATTCAAACGGCGGTGTTGATTGAAACATTAACGGCACTCGGCGCTGAAGTGCGTTGGTCTTCATGTAATATCTTTTCGACGCAAGACCATGCGGCAGCGGCCATGGCGGCGGCGGGAATTCCGGTTTTTGCCTGGAAAGGTGAAACAGAAGAAGAAGCCGAATGGTGTATTGAGCAAACCATTATTGGTACGAAAGGTTGGCGTCCGAATATGATTTTGGATGACGGCGGTGATTTAACCGTCATGATGCATGAAAAATTTCCAGAATTGATGGCCGATGTTAAAGGCTTGTCAGAAGAAACCACCACCGGCGTGTTGCGCTTGTATGAGATGGTGGCTAAAGGCGCTTTAAAAGTGCCGGCCTTTAATGTCAATGACTCGGTGACTAAATCGAAGTTTGATAATCTCTATGGCTGTCGTGAATCATTAGTAGACGGTATTAAGCGAGCCACGGATGTGATGGTGGCCGGTAAAATTGCCATAGTGTGTGGTTATGGCGATGTCGGTAAAGGGTGTGCTCAATCATTACGCGGTTTAGGTGCCACGGTTTGGGTTACTGAAATTGACCCGATTTGTGCGCTGCAAGCATCGATGGAAGGTTACCGTGTCGTGACCATGGAAGAAGCCGCTCCAATGGGTAATATCTTTGTGACGGCAACCGGTAACTTTAATGTCATTACCCACGATCATATGGTTGCGATGAAAAATGAGGCGATTGTTTGTAACATCGGTCATTTTGATTCTGAGATCGAAATTTCTGCATTACGTCGTTATACCTGGGAGAACATTAAGCCACAGGTTGACCATGTTATTTTTCCAGACGGTAAGCGTATAACCGTTCTAGCAGAAGGGCGATTGGTTAATTTAGGTTGTGCAACCGGTCACCCGAGTTTTGTGATGTCGAATTCATTTTGTAACCAAGTCTTAGCACAAATGGAGTTATGGGCGAATGCCGGTGACTATGAGGCTAAAGTTTATATTCTGCCTAAGATTTTAGATGAAAAAGTAGCGCGCTCGCATTTAAAACAATTGGGTGTGAATTTGACTGAATTAACCCAAGCACAAGCAGATTATTTAAATATTCCGACAGAAGGGCCTTATAAGCCTGATCATTATCGTTACTAATCAAGTTAATGGATTCTCAGAAAAAATATCCACGACATTTTAGTTGTGAATTTTTCCCGCCTAAAACGGAGGCGGGTGCAGCGAACTTGGTCACGGTTCAGGCGCAATTGGAACGGATTAATCCGGACTTTTTCTCGGTGACTTTTGGCGCCGGTGGCTCGACCCGTGATAAAACAATGGAAGCGGTTGTTGCTATTCAGCGATCAGGCCGTCAGGCGGCACCGCATTTGTCTTGTGTGGCGTCAACAAAAGGCAGTATTCGTAAGGTTTTACGTAGTTACCAAGAGCAGGGTATTGCTAAGATTGTGGCGCTACGTGGAGATATGCCTTCAGGCGTCTTGTCGGCAGGTGAATTTCGTTATGCCAATGAATTAGTTGAATTTATCAGAGCTGAGACCGGAGACCATTTTGAGATTCATGTCGCCGCTTACCCAGAAGTTCATCCGCAAGCCCGTAATGGGCAAGACGATTTAATTAACTTTAAGCGTAAGGTTGATGCCGGGGCGAATACAGCCATCACGCAATATTTTTATACCGCGGAAGCGTATTTCTCTTTTGTAGATGATTGTGAAAAACAGGGCATTGATTTACCCATTATTCCAGGGATTATGCCGATTAATAACTATACGCAGTTATCGCGTTTTTCTGAAATGTGTGGTGCTGAGATTCCACGTTGGCTACGCAAACGCTTAGAAACTTTTGGCGATGACCGGGAATCGATTCAAGCGTTAGGCATTGAGGTGGTGAGTGAATTGTGTCAGCGACTATTGGATCATGGCGCGCCGGGGTTGCATTTTTACACTATGAACCAATCAGCACCCACGTTGCGTATTTTTGATAATTTACATAGCGATTAATTATTCTGCTCGGAGATTTTATCGTTGACGGGTTTTTTAGTAGTCGGCGTCTTTGTAATTTAAAGATTAGCTGTTCTTCATTTCCCTTGTAGATTGTCATGCGTATCTCACGAATTCATGTTGCTTCTCCTCTCGTTTTACACGAAAAATTCCGTTTGGAAGAAGAGGCGGCGCATTATGTGCGTTCTGTTTTACGGTTAAAGGTTGGTGCCGACGTGCTCCTTTTCAATGATGACGGCTATGAGTTTAAAGCTGAGTTTATAGAAGTCACGCGCAAAGCCGTTGTTGTAAAGATAAATGAGGCGGTTAAAAGGAAAACAGAATCTAGATTATGGATTAATTATGGTTTGGCAATTTCGCGTTCAGATCACATGGACTTTGCCATTCAAAAAGCGGTTGAATTGGGTGTGAGTGAAATAACGCCATTGCTAACAGCGCGTAGTGTGGTTCGATTGAAGCCTGAAAATAGGCATAAAAAGTGTGCACATTGGCAGCGCATTGCACAGAATGCAGCCGAACAAAGCGGTCGGCAATTTGTTCCTAAAATACATCTGCCGACTGAACTGGAAGCATGGGTTAATCCGTTAGAAGGGTTTAAAATTCTGTTAGAACCGACGGCAAGGCAGACTTTAGGTGACTTATCCCCGGAATCACAGAAGGTGACAGTATTGTCGGGCCCAGAGGGCGGTTTTACTGCCGAGGAGATTAAATGGGCTTTAGCCGCTGGTTTTGTTGCTGTTCGTTTGGGGCCTCGAATATTACGGACTGAAACAGCGGCGTTAGCAGTGTTAACTTCGGTGCAGTTACTTTGGGGTGATTTAAGTGATTAGTCTCTAAAGTTGTCAAATTGTAGAGGCATCTCTAGTTTTTCTTCTTTAAGTAATTGAATGACTTGTTGTAGGTCATCTCTTTTTTTACCGGTTACGCGAACTTTCTCCCCTTGTATGGCGGCCTGAACTTTAAGTTTTTTGTTCTTAATTAATTTAACAATTTTTCGTGCTAAAGGTGTATCAAGGCCTTGTTTAAGAGTTGTTTCTTGATGCGCTGTTTTGCCGGTTATTTGTGCTTCTGCTGTTTCCAAACAGGCCGTATTTATACCGCGTTTTGTTAGTTTCATTTGTACAATATCAAGCATTTGTTGGAGTTGGAAGTCGTTTTCAGCAAATGACTTAATGATGTTATCATTAAATTCAAATTTAGCACCCGAGCCTTTAAAGTCAAAACGTGTGGTGACTTCACGGTTAGCTTGATCAACAGCATTGTTTGCTTCATGGTGATCAAATTCAGAAACTATATCAAAAGAAGGCATAAGCTAGGGTTATAAAAGTAACAATAAAGTGTCACTATAAGGGAGTTTTTTATGATATTCAAATTCAGAAAAAAGAAATAGATTCATGGGGTACAATTGTCAGGTTAGATTGTTTAGTTGCCGGTTTTTGCTAGCATTTTGTATAGTACTATTAACGGCTTGTTCGTCGGTCGTTAAGCAGAATGGATTACTGAGTAGTTCTGAGTTTAAAATGGCTTCGGTTGTTAAAACGGATATTAACTTAGTAACAGAAACGCATCAAAAAATTGTTTTTTTGGCTTTAAAAGAGTTGGCGCTAAAACTATATAAACGAAATCCGAGTGAGTGGCGTAAAGGTGGCTATCAGGGGGCGGAGGAAGCGGTCACTGAATTGGTTAAGTTTCCTTTTATGTCGATTAATGACATGAAAAGTATTGATTGTATTTGGTTAAGTGTTGATGATGACTTTGAAGGTGACCGGGTACAAGCTTTTATTGCCGGATTGCAGACTATGATTTTTGAGGCTTATCAGGGTCAGCGAGAGTTTTATATGATTGACTTTTTGGATGCTCAGAAGCTCTATAATAGCGCCCGTAATGTGGAAGTAGCCTCTTGGTTGATTCGTACAAAACAGTCAGCCTCTGGGGCGGTGTTTTTAGTCAGTTCCGGCGATGCTGAAGAGGTGAATCTAAGTTTTGAACGCTTGTTTGGGAAAATAATTAATGCTCAGGATATGATTGCTCAGATTATGGCTAATAGACAGCACCGTGTGCTTAAGTCGGCTTTGCAGTCTATGGTGACAGCATTTATTCCAATTTAGGGTAGGTTTTATAAAAGTCAGTAATTGCTTGGATTCTGGATTGGTAAATAGCTTCGCCAACTTGTGGACCTTTCAATGAACCGGAAGTAAATAGGTCGGTATTTATTGCTAATGCGGCTTGTTGAGCACTTTGAATAAAGGATGCCTGCGGGTAAGGTTCGTTTTCAAGACCCGTTCGACCTTTCGCATCAGCTTCACACGCGAGTAAAAATTTTTTTAACGTGTTGTCTTTTTTAAAGGCACCGATATTCAGTAACATTTCTGCCAGTGTTTCAGGTTTAAGGTGCATCACTTTATGAGCAGATGTGTGGTGTAGCATGACGTGTTGAGCAAGTGCTTTATATGATTTGGGTATTCGTAGTCGCTGGCAAAGTTGTTTTAAGATAGGCAGGCCGCCTGATTCGTGTCCTCTATGACTGGGCCAGTTGCTGGGTGAAGTCTTCGCTTTACCTAAGTCATGGACTAAAGCGGCAAAACGGGTTGCTGGGTCTTTTGTTAATTGAGCAGCCTGATCAACCGTTAATAAAGCATGAATGCCGGTGTCAATTTCGGGGTGATATTTTTTGGGCTGTGGAACCCCGAAAAGTTCATTTATTTCTGGGAAAATAATCGCTAACGAACCACAATTTTTGAGTGTTTTAAAAAAACAAGAAGGCTGGTCTTCAGTTAAGGCCTTGTGCGTTTCAGTCCAGACTCGTTCGGGTACAAGGTGGCTAATTTCGCCTTGTTGAACCATTTGTTGCATTAATAAACGTGTCTCATCAGCTATTTGAAAGCCCAAGTGGGCATAGCGTGCAGCGAAGCGAGCGATGCGTAAAACTCTGACGGGGTCTTCATTAAATGCAGGCGAAACATGGCGAAGGATTCGGTTCTTAAGATCCTTTTGGCCGCCATATGGATCGATTAATTGACCCGATGATGAGAGTGCAATGGCATTGATTGTCAGGTCGCGGCGAATAAGGTCCTGTTCTAGAGTAACCTCCGGTGCGGTGTGAAAGTTAAAGCCAGTGTAACCGGGCGCAATTTTTCGCTCGGTTCTTGCTAAAGCGTATTCTTCTCGCGTTTTGGGGTGTAAAAAAACGGGGAAATCTTTACCGACGGGAATAAATTTTTGGGCGATCATCGATTCAGGGGATTCTCCGATAACAACCCAGTCTTTTTCAGTAAAAGGATAATTTAAAAGTTTATCGCGGACAGCGCCGCCAACGAGGTAAGTTTTCAAGATCGGTTAGGTCCTTTTTTCTATAGAAATCATTTTATGTTAATTCGCTGTTTTCAGGTAGAAGAATGTATAAAATGATATCAGTAGAGGAGGTAGGTGTATTTTGGTTGAGATGATTTTTTATTGTCTAGTGCTGGGTGTGTTTGCAGGACTGTTGGCAGGTCTCTTTGGTATTGGAGGTGGCGTTGCTATTGTGCCTAGTTTATTAGCTTTGTTTGCGTGGCAAGGGTTTCCAGCAGATAGCGTAATGGTCATAGCGATCGCTACATCGCTAGCGACGGTTGTGCTGACATCAATAGCTTCAATGCAGGCGCATAGGCGGATGGGAACAATTGAATGGCCGCTTGTGCGTCAGATGGCTCCCATGATTTTTATAGGCGCTATTATCGGGTCGTGGATTGCGCATCAAGTTCCGGGTCGATTATTAGAAGGTTATTTCGCGCTTTTTCTGATTTATGTGGGTTTTAAGATGTTAACTACATCATTGGGGAAAAGGCGCAGTGAAGGGGCGATGCGTATTCCTTATGGTGTTGGAGGTTGTGTTATAGGCTTGTTTTCTTCGGCTTTGGGAATCGGCGGTGGCACGCTTACGGTGCCTTATTTAGTTCATATGCAGCGGCCTATGCAGGTTGCTGTGGGGGTTTCGAGTGCTTGTGGCCTACCCATTGCCGTGGCGTCCTCCATAAGTTATATCGTTTTAGGCTGGAATGTAACGGCATCTGCACCGGGTTTTTATGGCTATATTTATGTGCCAGCCTTTGTGGGTATTATTTCAACCAGTATGTTTTTTGCCCCTGTCGGTGCCAAAATGGCAGTGCGGCTTCCTGTTGAAAAGTTACAACGGTTATTTGCTGTTTTATTGTTGTTGGTCGCTTGTGGGCTGCTGCTATAACTGCTGAGAGCCTATGCGTTGATTGAGTTTGTGAAAAGGCCTTGTGGATACAGTGCGGGTTAATAATAGGATATTTGCTAGGATTTTTTTTTAATGCAGAGTAGAGTATGTTTCATCCCTTGGTCGAGGTTATGAGGCCCCCGGTTACAAATTTTTTTGAGCTTTCTTTTAGGTGGTCGCTTAGGGGTATAAGGCGATCTAGAGTTCTTTTTAGGAGTGTTGTATGGAAATAAAGTTGTTAGCAGCCGTTCAGTTGGTTGAGAAAACCATGTCTTGCGTTATTTTAAAGTTTTGGGCATGGATAATTATTGCTTTTTGTTTTGTGGCGGTAACGCTTATTGGAGCGGGGATTGGGCTTATGACAAATGCTTTTGAATTACATTCAACACTGCCGGCTCAATTTGGAGCGGTCATTGGTTTTTGTGTTTGTGGTTATTTGGCATTTAAAGTACGCGGGACGACCATGTTACCCCGGCGTGCAGGTCATGTTCGTGTCTTAGTTGATCAATTAAATGAGACAGTCGTATTGTCAGCTAAAGAGCAAGTTGCACGCTATAAAGATACGGTGGAAAGTTATTTTGGCGATGCGGTTAAATTGGCACAGGTTGAGCGTAAAATAAGACAAGGGCTTACCTTGATTTATTTTGATAGGTGTCATGCAGAACGGTTTAGCTTGGGTAATCGCTATTTAAAAGCTTTGGTTAATAGCGGCATTAATTTATTAACCGCCTTTCAGGCTGAAGTTATTTTGGCTTATGTCATTAAAACAGCATCCCAAGAACCTGTTGAGTTAGTGGCTAAAAAAGGAGTGTTGTTATTTGCTCAGGAGGTCAGTGCTTTTTCCAGACCGCTTTGGATGGTGAATGCGGTTATGTATGTGAGTTTAATTTTCATCTATATTGTTTTGCTTTATCCTTGGGCGTGGGTTGACGGGATCGTTCCTTTTGAAATGGGTCTTTGGGTGAATGTTTTTGCGCTGGTTTTTGCATGGGTACTAAAAGCGACTTTTTTGGAATCTGTGATGGTTGGGGCCTTAATTCCAGTCTTCTTGGAGCGTGTTAGTGGGCAAGAAATAAAACCAGAAAGCATTGAGTCTTTTAGTCAAATAGAGGCACTGTTTGGCGCTGAAAAATAGTTTTTGTGTAATAGGATTAAAAAAAATCGTTTTGCCGTTGTATAATAATTAGTTATTTTTTAATTTTTGGTTGGTGTATGCGGATAATTCAGGAAGCTCTTACTTTTGATGATGTTTTATTAGTCCCTGCGCATTCGACGGTGTTACCGAAGGATGTGGATTTGTCAACGCAACTGACGCGTGAAATTAGTCTTAATATTCCATTGGTATCAGCGGCAATGGATTCCGTAACAGAATCACGATTAGCGATAAATATTGCCCAAGAAGGTGGCATAGGTATTCTTCATAAGAATATGACTATTGAGCAACAAGCTTACGAAGTAGGGTGCGTAAAAAAGTTTGAGAGCGGTGTTATTAGAGAGCCGATTACGGTTTCACCGTCTATGACTATTAAGGATGTTATGGCTTTAACGCAGCAACATAATATTTCTGGAGTTCCTGTTGTTGATGGCGATGATTTGCTGGGTATCGTGACGAGTCGTGATCTGCGCTTTGAGACACGACTTGATGAGTCGGTCACAAAAGTCATGACGCCTAAAGATAGATTAATTACCGTGAGCGAGGAGGCTGAACAACAAGAAGCCATTGCTTTGTTACATGAGCACCGTATTGAGAAGGTCTTGGTTGTTAATAAAGATTTTCATCTTCGTGGCCTGATTACTGTTAAAGATATTCAAAAAGCAAAAGATTATCCGCAGGCCAGTAAGGATGGTTTTGAGCGCTTGCGCGTCGGTGCAGCAGTAGGGACCGGCGCTGATACGGAAGAGCGAGTGAGAGCATTAGTGCAAGCCGGTGTTGATGTGGTTGTGGTTGATACTGCACACGGACATTCCAGTGGTGTTTTGCAACGCGTTAGATTAATTAAGGATATGTACCCCGAACTTCAGGTTATTGGGGGCAATATTGCGACGGCGGATGCGGCAAGAGCGTTGGTTGAGGTGGGAGCTGATGGCGTTAAAGTGGGTATTGGTCCGGGGTCAATTTGTACAACACGTATTGTAGCCGGTGTCGGAGTACCGCAAATTACGGCAATTAATAATGTTTCAGAGGCCTTACGTGGAACCGGTGTTCCTTTTATTGCTGATGGGGGCATTCGTTATTCAGGAGATGTTGCTAAAGCACTGGCATCTGGTGCTCACGCGGTTATGTTAGGGGGATTATTTGCTGGAACAGAAGAGGCGCCGGGTGATGTAGAGTTATTTCAGGGGCGTTCATATAAAACCTATCGTGGAATGGGCTCGCTGGGAGCGATGGCTCAGAAACAGGGGTCAAGTGATCGCTATTTCCAAGAAGAAGCAGAAACTGTTGAGAAACTTGTACCTGAAGGTATAGAGGGGCGTGTGCCGTATAAGGGTGGGTTAAATGCTATCATCTATCAGTTGATCGGTGGTATTCGTGCTTGCATGGGATATACCGGTTGTGAATCGATAAGTGCCCTACATAATAATGCTGAATTTGTCCGGGTGACTAATGCCGGGATGCGTGAAAGCCATGTTCATGATGTCACTATTACCAAAGAAGCGCCAAATTATCGATTAGATTGATCTGTGAGTAACGGATTTGGTGCGGCCACATTGATCTTTTTTTAACTCATTTTTTCAAAAGACAAAAACTATTGTGAGCAACGAACAAACAGCAGCTATTTATTCCCATAAAATCTTAATTTTAGATTTTGGTTCCCAATATACACAATTAATTGCCCGAAGAATTAGGGAGATTGGTGTTTATTGTGAAATTTTTTCCTGCGAGTGTAGTGACCAGGAAGTGATTGATTTTGCACCGAATGGTATTATTTTGTCAGGGGGGCCAGAAACAGTAACCAGTGATGATACCCCGAGAGCACCTGAATGTGTTTTTACATTAGGGGTGCCAGTGTTAGGTATTTGTTATGGTATGCAAACGATGACTGAGCAGTTGGGCGGCCGTGTAGCGGCATCTGTTCATCGAGAATTTGGTTATGCGCAAGTTCGTGCCAGAGGGCATTCCAAGTTATTGGTGGATATAGAAGATTCATCTTCGGCAGAAGGGTATGGTTTGTTAGATGTTTGGATGAGTCACGGTGACAGGGTCGAGCGATTACCTGAAGGTTTTAATTTAATTGCCAGTACCGAGAGTGCGCCTATTGCCGGTATTGCGGATGAAAGTCGACAGTTCTTTGGCTTACAGTTTCATCCTGAAGTCACCCATACTAAGCAAGGAGGGAATATTTTATCTCGCTTTGTAGTGGATATTTGTGGGTGTTCGGCGCTTTGGAACTCAAGAAATATTATTGATGAGAGTGTTGTAAGTATTAAAGAGTCCGTTGCCGGTGAGCAAGTGGTTCTAGGGCTGTCAGGTGGGGTTGATTCATCGGTTGTTGCGGCATTGTTACATAAGGCGATTGGCAAGCAATTAGTGTGTGTGTTTGTTGATACGGGGTTGCTGCGGTTAAATGAAGGTGACCAAGTCATGGATATGTTTGCTGAGCATATGGGTCTCTATGTTATTCGTGTTAATGCTGAGCAGCGTTATCTTGATGCCTTGGAAGGCGTTGTTGATCCCGAAGCAAAACGAAAAATAATTGGCAATTTATTTGTTGAAATATTTGATGAGCAAGCCGCCTTATTAACGGATGCAAAATGGTTGGCACAGGGAACTATTTATCCCGATGTGATTGAGTCGGCTGGTGCCAAGAGCGGCAAAGCACATTTGATTAAGTCGCATCATAATGTCGGTGGGTTGCCGGAAAATATGACCTTAAAGTTGGTCGAGCCGTTAAGGGAATTATTTAAAGACGAAGTTAGACGGTTGGGTGCTGAATTGGGATTGCCTGAGACGATGATTAATCGCCACCCATTTCCTGGGCCCGGTTTGGGTGTAAGAATTTTAGGTGAGGTTAAAAAGGAATATGCTGACCTATTACGTTATGCCGATGCCATTTTTATAGAAGAACTTTATCGTCATGACTTATACGACAAAGTGAGTCAGGCTTTTGCGGTATTTTTGCCGGTAAAATCGGTGGGTGTTATGGGGGATGGTCGGCGTTATGATTTTGTGATTGCTCTTCGAGCTGTTGAGACGATAGATTTTATGACGGCGCGTTGGGCGCATTTGCCGTATGAATTTTTAGATATCGTTTCCAGACGAATTATTAATGAAGTCGATGGTATTTCGCGGGTTACTTATGACATTTCCGGAAAGCCGCCGGCTACTATCGAGTGGGAGTAGTAAAAACTCTATAAGTTATTGATTTATAAGTGATTTGTAAGTTACAAAGTTTGTAAGTATACTAACTGTTATTGTTTTTAAACAATAACTTATAAAAAGTTACTTACAAAGTTTTTACAAACTTACACCGACTACTACAAATCAATATGTTGAAACCCACCAAAACCACAAGTAAACCTCCTCGTAAACGCACCCCTAAACCTAAAATTAAAACTGATATACACAAGTTGTATGACGGTGACGTAACTTTATTCCGAACACCAAATTCTGGTGATGTGTATCAGTTTCAAATGTGGATACACAAAGAACAAAAATACATTCGTAGGTCTACCCGTAGTAGAAACTTAGAAACCAGTATTGTTACTGCAAAAGAAATGTATTTGGATATACATACCAAACTACGAATGGAAGAACCCATTTTTAGTAAGACGTTTTTGGATGTTTGTAATGAGTTTTTAGAACACAAACTGAAGGAAGTAGGTGTCAATAAAACTCACGGACGTTGGGTTACAATAAAATCTCAAATAAAACACGTTTTAAAGTTTGTTGGTGAAGATACTAAAGTTACTGATGTTAGTTGTAGTAAATGGAACGAATACTTTAATTTTAGAAAACAGAACAATCCCACCGTAGTAAATACAACGTTAAGTAATGAAAAAAATACAATTTTAGGATTGTATAGATTTATGGTTACACGACGATATTTGCCCCCAACGTATATACCCGAATTACCCCATATCAGTCGTGTAAGTCGTAAAAGAGAACATTTTACACTTGAAGATTGGAGAAAAATTTATAGGTTTTTTAATACAAATAAGTGGAGTCAACACGATAATCCAAAAGTAGTGGAACAACGACGGTTTATTAAAGAATTTGTAATTGTATTAATCAATACGGGATTACGATTTGGTGAGTTGAGAAAAGTTAAATGGGGTGATGTAACAGTTGAGAATGTTACTGATAAAAACAATAACGATGATAGTGTAAGTGTCAGAATAAACTTAGAAGGACACCAAACTAAAAATGGAAAACCAAGGGTTGTTATAGGTAGACGTGGTGATGTATTTACACGATTAAAACGTTTTAGTGGTTATACAAAAAATAATGATTTTGTGTTTGTTGATAATGATACTGGGGAACAATTAGGTAAAGACGTTTATTACAAACATTGGAACTATTTAATTGATGAAATTGGTTTACGTGAACATAGACAGGACAATACATTTTATTGTTTTAGACACACATA
>MPSY01000239.1 GCA_001901525.1 Methylococcales bacterium OPU3_GD_OMZ
GCATGAAGACTAACAGGCTTAATCCGTAATCGTTTTAAGCCTGTTTTCTACACTAAATAAACGGTAGCTAACCCTAGAAAAATAAAAAAACCCAGAACGTCTGTTACCGTTGTCAAAATAACCCCACCCGCTAACGCAGGATCAATATTTAATCGCTGTAACACCATCGGTATTGACGCTCCTGCTAATGCTGCAAAAACCAGATTAATCATTAAAGCTACGGCAATTAAAATACCGATACTAACATTATCGAACCAAAGCCAAACAATACAACCCACAAAAAAGGCCCAAACCACACCATTAATCAACCCAATCGCTAGCTCTTTGATTATAAGGCTATTAACATTAGCACTACCAATCTGCCTAAGTGCTAACCCACGGATAAACAAAGTCAAGGTTTGACTCCCTGCAATACCGCCCATACTCGCAACAATCGGCATTAAAATAGCCAATACAACTATTTTATCGACTGTCATCTCAAAAATACCGATAACCCAAGAAGCCAATAAAGCCGTACACAAATTAACGCCTAACCAAAGCGCTCTTCTTTTAGCGCTTAACAAAACGGGCGCAAACATATCTTGCTCTTCATCAAGACCCACCATGCTCATAAACGAATGGTCACTCTCATCACGGATAACATCAACAACATCATCAATCGTTATTCGACCCAATAATTTCCCTGCTTCTGATAAAACCGGTGCTGAAACGAGATTATGTTCTTCAAATAATAAAGCAATGTCCTCAACCGGCATTTGAACCTGAATAACATCTACATTATCCTTAATCATAAGGTCTTCGACACGCTCTCCACCATCGTATGTTAATAAGACGGTTAATGGCAAAACCCCCTTAAAATTATCATCGCGATCGACAACGATAATCTTATCCGTCGACTTAGGAATCTCCCCTTTTAAACGTAAATAACGAATCACAACATTTAAATTCACATCTGAACGAATCGATAAAGTATCAAGACTCATTAAACCGCCCGCACAATCATCGTCGTAACTTAAAACACGCTCTAAACGCGCCCTATCTTGTTGCCCCATAGAT
>MPSY01000123.1 GCA_001901525.1 Methylococcales bacterium OPU3_GD_OMZ
AATATGTTGTTATTAATGACCTTATGGGATTTGATAATTAAATTTGGTATTAAAGATTCGTTTTCAGAAATATCAAACTCAAATTCAAGTTCCGCTAAAACACCGGCGACAGACCCCCTTATTGTGTTTAGTTTGTTTGAAAGAGACCCAGATAATATTTTGCTATTTATATTAGCGGCCTCAATAGATCGTGATTCTATAAGCCTTGACACAGACTCTGCCTGAATCAGGTCTAGCTTACCGTTCAGAAAGGCCCTTTTTGTAAATTCACCGGGGTCTGCAAGGCGAGCGCCAAAACTACAAATAGTAGAAACAATTTGATCAACTATAATCGGATTTCCGTGGCAGGAAATTTCTAAAACATCCTCACCGGTATATGAAAAAGGGGCCTTAAAAAAGGTAAAGACGGCGTCGTCTAAAGTATTGCCGGCACTATTATAAACCGAAGACAGCGTGGGCCTTCGATGTGAAAAAGAAGACCCTCTTTTACATAATTGTTTTGTTAGTTTTGTTGAAAGACTGCCGCTAACCCGAACGACTGAAACTCCACCATACCCGGGCGGCGTAGCTGGGGCAACAATGGTGTCGGGTATCATTATGCTGTAGCGGTTTCTGCTGGCGGTATAAGTTTTTGTTGTACGATTGTAAGCACATTAAAAAGGGTATAATATAGGTTTAACCCAGAAGGAAAGGTGTTAAACATAAGAAAGAAAAAACCGGTCATAAAATATTGCATGGTTTTTTGTTGGGGCTGTTGGGCGGCCCCGCCGCTCATCATACGTTGCTGGATAAACATGGACACAACCATCAGAATTGGTAAAATTGCCACGTGGGATCCGTAAATAGGAATTGAAAAAGGAAGTGTAAACACAGCGTCTGGAGCAGAGAGGTCTTTGATCCACCAAACAAAGGGCTCGGCTCGCAATTCAATTGTAGTTCTAAAAACTTGGAAAAGAGCAAACAACAGAGGCATTTGAAGCATCATTGGTAAGCACCCACCCAAGGGGTTTACCCCCTTTTCTTTGTAAAGCTTCATGGTGGCCTGATTGAGTTTTTGCGGGTTGCTGCCGTGTTTCTCTTTCAGCGCCGCTATCTCCGGCTGTATTTGCTGCATTGCGGCCGTTGACTGATAGCTTTTCTTTGTTAGTGGATAAACTAGAAGCTTAACGGCAAACGCAAACAATATTAAAACATATCCATAATTGGGAATGATGTTGTGGAGCTTTTTAAGAACAAAAAGGACCCCCTTTGAAATGGGTCGAATAAACCCCCACCCGAAATTCATCGTTTTCTCAAGTTCTCGATTAATTGCTTTAATCTTGTCATACTCCAGAGGCCCAAGATAAACGGATAGGGCCGTAGGTTCTTTGGCGGGAAAAGAAAGCGCTATATCATAAGCGTCTCGGCCATCATTGTGTCCACCCATAAAAGCAGCAACCACATCACTGGGGTTGTCTGGGATGAGTGATGTAATAAAATATTTTGTTCGCACAGCCACCCAGTCAGTTGCACCATTAAAGCTTGTTGATTCTGATTCTCCTTCTTTGATCTTAAGATCAACGAGTTCCCCGCCCTGGTAGATAAGTGATTTAAAATAAACAAGGTCGTCTTTTTCGTTTTCTTCCGAAGGCACCAGACCTCCGTACCAACCAACAGAATATGCGCCACCAAAAATGCTCTGTGCAACATTGCCCATATCGATAGAAACATCAATCAAATAGGAATCGGGGTAAAAGGTTAAGGTTTTTACAATTGTTTTTCCCGGAAAAACATCAATAGAAAACTCCAGGGACTGTGGTCGATATATTTCGCCACCAGAAAAGGTATTAGCATACCGCCAAGGGCCAAATAAATTTATACTTTCCCCATCGAGGTCCTTAAACCAGATAGACAGATTTTCTTTATTTCTTCCATTAATCAAGTTGACACCCAGGCTATCTTTATTTAAGTAGTTTTTAAAGGAAAAAGAAAGAAATGAACCACCTCCGTTAGATGACACAACGGCAGTGTAAAGTTCATTTTCAACCGTAATGATTTTTTCCTTGGCCGACCAAAGAACACCGGATGTTTCATTAGTTAATGGTGAAATAGGCTCTGTGTTATTCTTGACCGCGACCTGTTCCGCGGGCGACTGGCGCTCGGCGTCTTCCGCGCTTTCTACGGTGGGCAATGGCGGGCCCTGTGGGGACGGCGCAAAGGTTTCCATATATTTTGGCGTAAAGATTAAAACAATCGCAATTAAGAAAAATGCGAGTAATGTATTTCTATCCATATTTATTTAACGGGGTCATAGCCGCCATCATTAAGAGGGTGGCACTTTGAAATTCGTATTAGAATTAATTTAAGGCTATTGAAAAATGTTTTTGATTTAAGGGCGTCAAGCGCGTACTGGGAGCAAGTAGGGTAAAACCGACACTGTCTACCGAACACAGGGGAAAGAAACAACCTGTATCCTTTTACGATGTAAACGATCAGCCTCCTAAAAAGGAGGTCAATTACCCCCAGTACAGCCATAATAACAAAGCCCCCTAGAGCGCAATGCGTTTACGGCCCTTTTTACGTCGACGACGCAACACAGACTTACCGCCCACAGATGACATCCGCGACCTAAAGCCGTGCTTGTTTTTTCTCTTTCTATTGCTTGGTTGATATGTTCGCTTCATTTTTTCTCCAAAAAAGCCCGGGAAATTACGAAACCGAATCAAACATCACAAAATTTAAAAGCAAAAGAAAAATGTTTATAAAACAGCAGTTAGGACTTGAATTATATAGTCCAGTTACGCCTAAATTACAACACGAACTAACCTGTGGACAACTTGTGGATAACTGTAAAACATGACGCACGATAAATTATGGCGGGCCGTTTATAAAGAATTGGCCGAAATGCTTCCCGCCCACGCAATAAACACTTGGTTTGAGCCCATTTCACCCATTGCTCTATCTGAAAAAGAGCTGGTGTTAGAGGTTCCAAATCAATTTTTTTATGAGTGGATTGAATCTCACTATAAACACAATTTAGTCAGTGCGCTGTCCAAGACACCGGCGAACGATGTCAGTTTTAAGTTTATAGTGTCGGCGAAAGAAACAGACATCTCCAAGAATATCGACCCACAACCAAAACAGAAAAAACCAAACAGTCTTTTTGCGCCTCTATTAAACAATAATTATTCCTTTGAAAAATTTATTGAAGGTTCAAATAATCAATTTGCTAAAAATGCCGCAATCTCAGTGGCGGGCGACCTGGGCAAAAGCTCGTTTAATCCCCTTATTGTTTATGGAGGTGTTGGGCTAGGAAAAACACACCTAATACATTCAATCGGCAACGCGGTTCTCAAAGAAAACCCATCGGCTAATGTTGTATTGGCAACCAGCGAAAAATTCACCCTAGACTTTGTGAACAGCCTACGGAAAAACAAAACGGTTGAGTTTGCAAAACAATACCGCAGTGCAGATGTGTTACTTATTGACGATATTCAATTTTTTCGAGGGAAAGAGCAAACTCAGGAACAATTTTTTCACACATTTAACGAGCTCTATCAGGCGGGTAAACAAATTGTATTAACCGCAGATAGATACCCGGCTGAGATGCAAGGACTCCAAGATCGCCTGTTGTCAAGATTCCAATCCGGACTAGTGGTAGATATCCAGCCGCCGGATTTTGAAATGAGGGTTGCAATCCTAATGGAAAAGGCAGAACAAAACGGAGTAGACCTTTCTTACGATATATTTGAATTTATTGCTACGCACATTAAAAGCAACGTACGCGACCTGGAAGGAACCATCATCCGCATCCTTGCTCGCTCTTCATTAATGAACCAAGAGATTGATCGCAACTTAGTACGCGATGTTGTGAAAGAAAGAGCCGGAAAAACAATTGCCGGAGATCTTACGGTAGAAGATGTGGTGCGACGCGTTTCTGATGTTTCCAATGTACCAGAAAAAGAAATTGTGGGAAAAAGCCGAAAGATGGAAATTGCAGAAGCTCGCCAAATTTCCATGTATCTTTGTAGGAACATCATTGGAACGTCTCTTAATAATATAGGAGTATATTTTGGAGGAAGAGACCACACTACCGTCATGCACGCCGTAAAAACTATTGATAAAAAACAGGAAAAAATTGAGAGGATCGGTAAGATGGTTCACACACTAAAACAAGAAATGAGCCTTACAATAGCGTGACTATGGATAGAGCTATCAGGCAAAATGTATTTCTTGCCATCTTTTTTAATGGTGGTTATATTAAAACACCTTTGGCGAGACCGAATCTATACCCGTTCTCTATAAAAGTGGCCCACATACCAATAGAGCCCAAGCATTAAAAAACTAAACAACCAATAACAAGGAGTATTGTTATGAGAAAAGCGATCGCTTTTTTAACTGTCTTTGTAATGAGT
>MPSY01000240.1 GCA_001901525.1 Methylococcales bacterium OPU3_GD_OMZ
CACGCCTTAAAAAGTAAAGCGCCGCCGTATTCACCGCACCGCCACGACCCCCATGACGGCGACAATGTCGGGGTGATTATTGAACAAATTTCAACGGGGAAAAAAGTGTACTATTCACCGGGCTTAGGCGAATTTGAACCGCATGTGATGCGTGCGATGGAAGCCGCTGACTGCTTATTAGTCGACGGAACTTTTTGGACCGATGATGAAATGATCTGCCAAAAAGCCGGTATTAAACGCGCACAAGATATGGGCCACTTAGCCCAATCTGGCCCCGGCGGTATGATCGAAACGCTCAACACAATCGACAATACCCGAAAAATATTGATTCATATCAACAACACCAACCCGATTTTAGATGAAGATTCACAGCAACGACAAATTCTCGATCAAGCCGGTATTGAAGTATCCTACGACGGCCTTGAAATTGAACTATAACGGGAAAAAAATATGACCGAGCGACAACCTTTAAGCCGCGTAGACTTTGAAGCCCAAATTCGAGACATGGAACGCTATTACCATATTCATCATCCCTATCATGTGATGATGAATAATGGTGAATTGAGCCAAAAGCAAATTCAGGGCTGGGTGGCGAACCGTTTTTATTATCAGGTCAGTATTCCGATTAAAGATGCCAATATCATGGCTAATTGCCCCGATCAAGCGACTCGCTCGCAATGGGTACAACGGATTCTTGACCACGACGGTCACGGCGATGATCCTGGCGGCATTGAAGCCTGGATACAACTGGGTGAAGCGGTTGGGTTAACCCGCGACGAAGTGGTCTCAGAAGAACATGTACTGCCCGGAGTCCGCTTTGCGGTCGACGCTTACATTAATTTTGCCCGACGCGCAGACTGGCACGAAGCGGCCAGTTCTTCGCTCACTGAGCTCTTTGCGCCTAAAATCCATCAGCAACGCCTTGATAACTGGCCCGAAAACTACCCTTGGGTCGACTTGAAAGGCTATCAATACTTTAAAAAACGCCTGACTGAAGCGCGGCGCGATGTCAACCACGGCCTTGAAATCACGCTGGATTGGTATAAAACCCG
>MPSY01000241.1 GCA_001901525.1 Methylococcales bacterium OPU3_GD_OMZ
ATTTAAAACCACCAAATTTCTAATCACATTCTGTAATTCCCTGACATTACCCGGCCACGCATAATGCAATAATAATTGTCTAGCTTGCTCATCAAAACAGGTAAACAATTTTTCTTCTTCTGCCGAAAAATCAAGCAAAAATTTATTCGCAATTAATAGAATATCTTGGTCACGCTCTCTAAGCGGTGGTAATTCAAGCGGAATAACATGTAACCGATAAAAAAGGTCTTCACGAAAACGCCCACCCTCTACCTCTTTCACAGGATCTTTATTTGTAGCACAAACAAAACGAATATCAACTGACTCTAGCTTAGTACCCCCTACGCGTTGAAATGTCCCTGTTTGAATAAAGCGCAATAATTTACTTTGTAGCAATAAATCCATTTCACAAATTTCATCCAGAAAAAGAATGCCACCATCCGCCAATGTTGCGGCCCCATCGCGATTATTTACGGCACCAGTAAAGGCGCCTTTAACATGGCCGAAAATTTCACTCTCCATCAATTCATGTGGAATTGCTGCACAATTAAGAACAATCATCGGCTGTTCACTACGCGGGCCTTCCTGATGAATAGCTTGTGCCGCAACTTCTTTACCGGTTCCACTCTCACCAACAATGAACACACTGGCCTTACTCGCTGCTGCGCTCTTAATAATTTGATAAACAGCCTGCATAGCTAAGGATGCACCTAAATACCCATGAAAACTATCAAGCCCTAATTTGTTTTTGTAGACATCTATGGTATGGGTTAGACGTTGCCGCTCCAAAGCATTCGCGACAGTGACAATCAAGCGCTCAGCATCAAAGGGCTTTTCTAGGAAATCAAATGCGCCTAAACTCATCGCTTCTACTGCCACAGTCACAGACCCATTCGAAGTAACCACAATAACGCTACAAGATAAGTGCTTTTCGTTAATAACCTTTAAAATATCAAGCCCACTCATATCCGGAAGATTCAAATCAAGCAAAATGACATCCGGAGGTGTTTGCTCAATAAAAGCCAAACCACCCTTGCCATTTTCACAATGAACAACCTGACAAGTTTGTCCG
>MPSY01000124.1 GCA_001901525.1 Methylococcales bacterium OPU3_GD_OMZ
AATAGTGAATTAGCCGGTTGGGCTTCTCAGAAAGCGCTAGATTGGGGCTGGCAAAATGGTTTTGTTTTTTATTACCGTACCGGTATTAATGAATGGGTGCAGTCTGGTCTATCCTTAGAGAGATAAGCACTAATTTCTGATTTGAAAACAACATTATTCCCGTTATCGCATTAAGGTCATAGTGATAACTATTCATGGGAAAAGGATTTTTAGGAATGTGTTACATTTCAACATCAAGCAAATGCATTGCTTTAGTGAATGCCAAATTTTAGTGAGGTTTTGGGATGTTAATAAGGTTGGAAAAAAAGAATCATACTATTATTTGTAGGACTTTGTTGTTAATGCTTTCTATTTTTGCCGTTTCCAGTCAATTGCTTTATGCGGCAAAGAATGGTCATGCTCATAAAGATCTAAAGCCGGGTTTTGGCCCAGGTGATAACTATGCCCATCAAATGTCAGTTAATTTAGCTGATTACCCTAAAGTTTCTGATATCAGTAAAAGAGCTTTCGATTTACCGGTTCCTTTGACGCGTCATGCGGGCAATGTAGATATTAATCTTGAGGCAAAAGAGGTTGTTTCTGAGATTGCCAGAGGCATTTCATATCATTACTGGACGTTTAACAATACCGTGCCTGGCCCCATGCTGCGAGTTAAAAAAGGGGATACGGTTAAGTTATCACTACATAATGCTCCAGAAAATAGTCATAGTCATTCAATTGATTTGCATGCAGTTACCGGGCCTGGTGGTGGGGCAGGAGTTACCGAAGCAAAACCGGGTGAAACTAAAGTGTTGGTGTTTAAGGCGAAGCACTCTGGGCTTTATGTCTACCATTGTGCCTCAGGAAATGCTTCGACACATATTGCAAACGGGATGTATGGATTGATTTTGGTTGAGCCTAAAAGAGGTTTGATTAAGGTTGATAAAGAATTCTATATTATGCAGGGTGAGCTCTATACGCATGGCGGAATGGGTGATACGGGTTTTCAATCATTTGCGGCGGAAAAAATGATTGATGAACGACCCGAATATATTGTCTTTAATGGACGTACCGGCGCTTTGACAAAGCAAGGCGCTTTGGAAGTCGATGTCGGTGATAAGGTTCGTCTTTTTATCGGGAATGCGGGTGTGGCAAAAATATCATCATTTCATCTTATTGGTGAGATTTTTGATCGAGTTTATTCAGAAGCAACGACTTCAGATCCTCAATCAAATGTTCAGACAACCTTAGTGCCAGCAGGAGGTGCGAGCATGATTGAATTCACCGTTGATTATCCGGGTAATTATGTTTTGGTGGACCATGCTTTAACACGTATTGATCGGGGTGCCTGGGGGGTGTTGAAGGTAACAGGCCGTAAAGATAAAAATCTCTTTCGGTAACGTTCTTCATCCAATTTCTAAATATTGTATTTGTGAAAAATAAAACTATTTAGCTTAGTGATTTAAAATTTATGGAGGAAGTTTATGATTGCCGTAGAAACCAGAAATTTAATACTCAGTACGCTTTCTTTTGGTGTTTGTTTTGCTGTTTGGTCAATTTTCTCTATCATCGGTATAGAGATCAAGCAGAATTTAGGGCTTGATGAAACTGAATTTGGTTTGTTGATAGCAACACCTATTTTAACTGGGTCGCTGACCCGTATTTTCCTTGGAATCTGGGCTGATCAATACGGAGGGCGCTCTGTTTTTTTTGCTGTGATGGTTTTAACAGCTATTGCTACGTGGATGTTGTCCATGGCATCCACTTATCCAATGTTTTTATTGAGTGCATTGGGTGTTGGTCTGGCAGGGGGCTCTTTTGCCGTGGGTATTACTTTTGTCTCTTGTTGGTATGGTAAAGATCGTCAAGGGACGATGCTGGGTATTTTTGGCATGGGTAATGCTGGCGCTGCAGTGACAAGTTTTTGTGCGCCTTTTTTATTAGTTGCTTATGGTTGGGATAATGTTGCCAAAATTTATTCAGTCGCTTTATTAGTCATGGCTGTTATTTTTTGGATTTTTACCCAAGATGACCCTAAAACGCTTGCACGCAAAGAAATGGATCGTCAAAAAAGATCACTGTTAACCCAATTAGAACCTTTGAAGAATCTACAGGTTTGGCGCTTTTCAACATATTATTTCTTTGTTTTTGGTGCTTTTGTGGCTTTGGCGCTATGGTTGCCACGATACTATATGGGCGTTTATGGTTTGGATATTGAGGTAGCGGGAATGCTAGCAGCCGCATATGCTTTACCGGGTAGTATTTTCAGAGCTTTCGGAGGGTGGCTATCTGATAAGATCGGTGCCCGTAGGGTCATGTATGGGTGTTTTATTAGCTCGCTTCTATGTCTTTTTTTATTGTCCTATCCTGCAACTGATTATATCGTTCATGGTATAGAAGGTCCTATTAAATTCACCATTGCAATGGGCTTGGTGCCATTTGTAATTTTAACCGTTGTTCTAGGTTTTGTTATGTCATTAGGGATGGCGGCAGTTTACAAACACATACCAGTATATTTCCCAGA
This sequence comes from Methylococcales bacterium OPU3_GD_OMZ, assembly GCA_001901525.1. GTDB lineage: Bacteria > Pseudomonadota > Gammaproteobacteria > Methylococcales > Methylomonadaceae > OPU3-GD-OMZ. The sequence continues at coordinate 2,504 of MPSY01000124.1, forward strand.
TCATGTAGGTTCAGTGGGCGGTCTTGTCGGCATGGTAGGGGGGCTTGGTGGTTTTGTGTTGCCTATTTTATTTGGGTTAATGAATGACATTATTGGTATATGGACCAGTTGCTTTATGTTGTTATTTGTTTTGGTTAGTATTTCGCTAACTTGGATGCATATTTCAATCATCTATTCTGACCGTAAGCGTTGCCCGCAATTACGAACTCATAGGGCATTGCCTGAAACACTTTACCGGATTGGAGAATTGAAGTTGGGAGATACCAAGCCACATTATTCCAATGACTCTGAGCACAGAAAAAAGGATTAATTATTCTAGGAGCACTGAATGAGTAATAAAAAGCGTATTGTCATAATAGGAGGGGTGGCAGCAGGGGCATCTTGTGCGACACGCTTGCGTCGTCTAAATGAAACGTATGAAATTGTAATTATTGAAAAGGGTCCTCATGTTTCATTTGCAAATTGTGGGCTGCCTTATTTTGTTGGTGATGTGATAACTGAAGCCTCTGATTTATTAGTGGCAACACCAGAGGTATTTCAGCAGCGTTTTAATATTGACGTTCGTGTTAATCATGAAGTTATCGCCATTAACCGATGTGATCGTATGATAACGATTAAGAGCCTAGTTGATGGAGAAATTAATGAGACTTGTTATGATGCGTTAGTCTTAGCGACCGGGTCAAAGGCTATTCGTCCACCTTTGCCGGGTATTGATTTACCAGGTATTTATGTTTTACGGACTATTCCAGATAGTCAGAAATTACGTGATGCAGCTAAAAATGCGCAAGCTGCAGTTATTATTGGTGGTGGGTTTATTGGTCTTGAAATGGCGGAAAATCTGGTGAAATTAGGTTTAACCGTAACCATGGTTGAAATGGCAAAGCAAATTATGCCTCCTCTGGATGCTGAGATGGCAATTTATGTACAGCAAACATTGGAAGACAATGGCGTGTTATTAAAATTAGGTCAAGCTGTTAGCGCTTTTCATCAAGGTAAAAATAGCCTACGCGTTTGTAGCTCACAAGGGCAACATATGGATGCGGAAATGGTCTTGATGGCTATTGGGGTGGTTCCAGAATCGGATCTTGCAAAACAAGCAGGGCTTGCTATTGGTGAACGAGGTGGAATTCAGGTGACAGATTCAATGCAAACCACAGATCAATCCATTTGGGCTGTCGGTGATGTTATTGAAGTTAACGATGTTGTCACTCAGGCAAAAATATCTTTACCGCTGGCAGGTCCTGCAAGTAGACAGGGCAGGATTGCTGCAAATTCGATATTGGGCTCATTGCAATCAAATGAAAAGAAGACTCTAAAATTTAGAGGTGTTCAAGGAACAGCCGTTTGTCAGGTATTTGGAACCACTATTGCCATGACAGGGGCGACTGAAAAGGCTTTGGCACGGGCTGGTGTGTCAGGCTACCAAGTCATTTATTTACACCCCGGGGATCATGTTGGCTATTTCCCGGGTGCAAGACCTATTCATTTAAAACTAATTTTTGACCAAAATAACGGCAAAATATTGGGCGCACAGGCAATTGGTGAAGACGGTGTTGCACGTCGGATTGATGTTATTGCGATGGCTATCCAAATGGGGGCAACTGTTTTTGATTTGGAAGAATCTGAATTATGTTATGCCCCTCAGTTTGGTGCGGCAAAGGATCCAGTAAATATGGCTGGAATGATTGCCTCCAATGTTTTGCGGGGCGACCTGGAAATTGCGAACTGGCATCAGTTATCAGATGCTAACCATTATTTGCTCGATGTCAGAACGATAAAGGAGAACGACTCTTCGAGTATTGATAATGCGATTCATATACCAATGGAACAATTGCGTGGTCGGATCCATGAACTTCCCCGAGATAAGGAAATATGG
>MPSY01000125.1 GCA_001901525.1 Methylococcales bacterium OPU3_GD_OMZ
ACTGGGAATTATTGTGTTTGTATTGCCATGACAATGAACATCAACGACAACTTGAAGGACAACAAGGTGGTGAACAATATGCCCCAACTAATACAATAAGTGCCACCCATAACCCTTTTGCCGATCTAAAGGACATGTTGGATAAAAAGAAAGGCTAGTTATTCTACAAAACTATGAACAAAATACTGTTCATATCTTTAAATTACACACTTTTATAAACTGTGCTCATCCTAACCACAAGAGGTGCAGATGACCACAACAACTGAATGTCCAACCATTTCAAATGAAAATCAATTAACTTTTGATTGGGTAACTATTGAAGGTTTCATTAACTTCACCAACAACCAAATATCGGAGAGTCAAATTCGATGGTGTTTACGATCCAGAGCACATAACGGATTGGATAAACATGTAAAAACGTTTGGGCGAAAAATATACGTGCACAAACAAGGCTTTCTGGGATGGTTTGAGGAGAACAATAAATGAATAACTCAAGAATTGATGTGGTGAGTGGCTGCTCACCACATCAAAGTGAACCCAATACACATATTAAATGTTCCGAATTCGATGACATTATAGTACTCGACTCGGAAATTATGCAATTGCCCAACAACCCTAAGCTTATTGCCGACCCCATATTACTTAAGGATGACAGACCTATTTTTGGTGGGTTTGTTAATGACAATGTGATTTTGGCACGTAGTGATAAATTAGAGGTCCACCCACAGGTCGAACAAATACGAAAAAGGAATAATTGTTCAAATGGCTTTGAGGTTCCGATCAGACGTGAAATCAGTCAATTTTTAAATCGTTCACTCGAGATTGATGCAAAACGTATCTTTAAAAAACTAGGTATACCTACCAAAAAGAATTTCAGGCATGCAGATCATCGAGATTATAAAAACGGCAAGCTGCGGGGAAAATTAAGTCGACAGCAACTCCGACTGGCTCGAGCTTTTACTGTGGTTATTTGGGCTGAAATTAGTGGACAAGTGAACCATCTAGGCACCGACATGGTTTACATCCTTGATGAAAGTTAATCTGAGCCCATTATTGCTCGAGGACTGGTCAGCACCGCCACAAGCGGTTGCTGACCTGCACGCGCAATTACACTTATCAGCGCCCATGATCAAGCAACTTCATCTGACTGCCAAAAAAGTAGCTAAGTTACTCAAAGAGGCTGGCGCTCAAATTGTTTTTATCGGGCGCTTCAGGACTGTTTACAGCACCATTTTAGAATCCTATCTAATCTCACAACAAATCTGGGTAATTAATGGTAAAACGCCCCTGTAGTGATCCTATAAACATTGAGGCGTTGGCCACCCAGCACTCGCTCGCAGTGATGCAAACGATCGCCCCGCCGCCATTGGGTCGAAGACGTGGTAATGAATACCAACTACTAAACCCTCACAGAGACGATAAGTCACTGGGTTCATTTAGTATTAATCTTCAAACCAGCTTGTGGGCCGATTTTGCCATTGATAAACAGGGCTACAGTTTTACTGCCTTAATTGAGTATTTGTATAACCTCTCCTCACCACAGGCTGTCACTGTCTTAGGCGGGTTACTTAACCAATGGGAGGTACCCGAATTTGCCCCTGCCCCGCTACAGATCCAACTCACCGAGGAGCAGCTCAGTGCTACATCACAAATGCAAACCGCAATTTGTGATAAATCAACACCGATTAAATGGGATACCCTGCCAATTAGCAAAGAACAATTACGCTCATTGCACCAGGCCTACCCCAGTTACTTCCAAAAAAGAAAACCTGACCACGTATTCCAATATAAAAATGCGGCGGGTGAACTGATGATGGTGGAACTACGGTGGGATTCAGGTGATGGCAAGATGATACGCCCTGCAATCTTTGGAAAGCCGAATCCCGCTATCATGGCACAAACCCATGATTTACCGCCCCGATGGGTAGGCGCCTGGCCACAATCAATACCCCTTAAGAACTCAGATTTGATCGCTAATGATCCTGACAAACCGGTACTCATTGTTGAAGGGGCCAAAACCTGCAATGCGGCAACAAAACAATTTACCCATTACGTGGTGGGAAGTGTTCCGGGCGGCGGTATGATCACTCGTTGTGATTTATCAGTATTATCGGGACGAGAGGTATTTATTTGGCCTGATGCCGATGAGCCAGGCATCAAACTTGCCCATCGTATCCGCGAAAAGGCTATTTATTCAGGGTGTAAATCCGTTGCAATTATTAATTTACCCACCGATGGCACCTTGCCTAAGGGCTGGGATCTAGCCGATGAGGCGCCTGATGGCTTTGACCCTCACAAATTACTGAGTAAGACGGTTTCTTTTAATACCGGTGACATTGATATGTCGGTGTTAACCCCCTTAAAAAAACAAGTTACACCGTTGCCACTCGAAATTCTACCGTCATGGGGTGATTGGCTCGATGTTATGAGTAAGGCCAAAAACACCCCTAAAGAATATTTACTGCATACGCTAATTGGAACGACCAGCGGGTTACGCGTTGGCAGGTCCAATATTACTGCCCGTGCCGGTTGGACTGAACCTGCTGCTTTATTTATGGTCTCTGTGGGCGGTAGTTCTGCAGGTAAAAGCCCTGCCTTCTCTGCTGTTGAATCGGGAATTCACGCCTTAGAAAAAGTCCACAGACTGGATTTAGCAAAGGCAAAAGCTAAAGCTGAACTCACGGAAGATGAGACCCACCTCTTTCTTGAGCAATTCAGGGTTATGGATGCGACCATTGAGTCCTTGGCCCATACCATGTCACGTCAAAGCACTGGGTTATTGCTCTGGCAACCGGAAATGAGTGAATTTATCAACAGCCTTCAACGATACAATCGTGGGGGTTCTGACCGAGGATTCTGGCTCCGGGCATGGGATTGTTTACCCGGCATCGTGAATCGAAAATCACTTGGATCTGACCCTATGCAGATAGATTGCCTTGGCTGTTCTATTGTTGGCGGTATCCAACCCGATGTACTCTCTGATTTTAATAAAGGCGGGCTGGCCAGTGAAGACGGGTTAATACCGCGCATGATGTTTGTGTACCCTGACCCCCTGCCCGTTAAGTCGCCATCATTTAATGAAATTGATTATCTGGTTGCGGTTAAAAAGCTCAATACTTTTATCAGCCGTACTCATCAACAACCACAACAAGAACTCATACTTTCTAAACAAGCGCATGAGTATTTTGAAAGCTGGCGACTGGACCATCTTCAATCCCTTCGAGATAGTCATCGTGAAAATGATGCCGGTGCCCATAAAGCGCCCGGTCAAGTATTACGATTATCGCTGTCGTTCCACCTTCTTGAAGCCTGTCAAGGCAATACCGTTAGTCTTGATATTCTTAAACAAGCCCTTAATTATCGACAGGTCATAGACTCCCACCATGAACGAATCAAGGCCGATATTCTGACACCTCGCTCAGAAATATTAGCGATGCGGCTCGGTCAGTGGGTGATCCAAAATAAAGTAGGCGTTCTTGATACCGTTCAACTGAGAAAAAACATCAAACTTGAAGGTCTACGATCAACTGAAAACATTCATTTAGCACTATGCGAACTCCACGACTCAGGGTGGATAAAAACTGACCTAGATAAATCCCGCTGGGGTGCTGACAAACTACCCCGAATTATTGACCTTAAGGAGGCCCTATGGAACTAAATCCAGAAGATATTTTAGTACCCACCCGACTACGGGAGTTAAACCCTAACCATGTGTCTAAGTTAATCGAATCTATTCGCCAATCAAAATGGATATCACCGATTACCGTCTTCAAAAAGTACACTAAGGATGGCGATGAAGTTTATCAATTAATTGCAGGCAATCACCGGCTAGAGGCTGCCAAACAATTATCCATTCAAATCCCGGTTACCGTAATCGATGATGACTCAAAGGCACAGCTGCTTGAAGTCGTTGAAAACTATTCCCGACTGGAGCTGACCGCCTCTGAAAAGATTCAACACCAGAAGATTCTCAATGAAGTTTATAAAATGAATACCAATGCGACCTATCAAGGCCTTGTGGACGAAACTAAAACGCGAACCGGTGTCAGCGCCTCTATTGCACGGCGTAATATTTCCCACGCCCATAAAATCAGTGATGCCGTTTTAGAAGAAATTAAAGGCAGTAAGTTAGACTCCCACGCCTTTATTAGTACCCTATCGGGTATGCATGATGATTCTGCCCGCCTTAAACGCATCGAGCGTGAAAAGGAACGATTGTCAAAAATTGGCGAAAGAACCCTTATTGATGATTCCGGTACAGCGCAGGCCATTGCAACCATCATGCGTTCAGGATTAACAGATCAGGAACTTCAACACTGTCGAGGTCTGCTGCAACTAACCTCTAAAAAATCACTCGATGTGGCACTTGAAGCCGTC
>MPSY01000242.1 GCA_001901525.1 Methylococcales bacterium OPU3_GD_OMZ
TTAGCTAGTCTTTATTACAAATTGAGGAATTCATTATGAGTATCAATTTGACTCTGATTGGACAGATGATCACCTTTACGCTTCTGGTATGGTTTACCATGAAGTATGTCTGGCCGCCTTTGTTTGATGCTTTGGAACAAAGGAAAAAGAAAATTGCTGATGGATTGGCTGCGGCAGATCACGGTAATAAACAGATGGAGCTGGCGGAGAAAAAATCAAAAGAGATTTTAAAAGGCGCTAAATCGCAGTCAGCTGAAATTATTAATATGGCGCAAAAAAGGGCCAGTGAAATTGTTGACGAATCGCGGCAAACGGCAAAAGTCGAGGGTGAGCGGTTGTTGACGTCGGCCAAATCTCAAATTGAGCAAGAATTACAGCACACCCGGGAAAAGTTAAGCAAGGAAGTTTCTGATTTGGCAATAAAAGCAGCCGAACAAATTTTACAAGAAGAGATTGATAAAACTAAGCATCAAGCGATTGTGAAAAAAGCAGCGGCTCAATTAGGTAAGTCAAAATGAGCGAATTAGCGACTTTGGCGCGGCCTTATGCTGAAGCAGTTTTTGACAGCGCACAAGATTCTAAAACGACAGAAAAATGGTCTGAGATGCTAGCATTTCTAGCCGTGGTTATGTCAGACGAACGTATGACCGGCTTGTCAAATAATCCAAAAGTAAGTCAGGAACAACTGACCACCTTAATGCAGGATATTTGCGGTAAACAACTTAACCCACAAGGGACCAATTTACTTAAATTACTGATTGAAAATCGTCGTTTAACATTGCTGCCTGAAATTAGTCGCCTGTTTGAAGAAAGTAAAGCAGACGCTGAAGGCTATGTAGGGGTCAGTGTTAAAACAGCCTTTGAGCTGACCAAAGCAGAAGCGAAAAATTTAGCCGAGGTGCTTGAAATAAAGCTCAACAAAAAAGTTCATTTAGAGATGACCATTGATAAGTCATTGATAGGCGGCTTTTTAGTTCAAGCCGGTGATACAGTAATTGATGGTTCCATTAAGGGACACCTTCAACAATTAGCAAATAGACTCTA
>MPSY01000243.1 GCA_001901525.1 Methylococcales bacterium OPU3_GD_OMZ
ATTAACAATCAAGACAGCATGAGTGTTGAGTTGGAGAACCCATTCATTTTGATCTTCGATAAGAAAATTTCTAATATCAGAGATTTATTGCCTATTCTTGAGAATGTCGCTAAAGCCAGCCGTCCGTTATTGATTATCGCGGAAGATGTTGAAGGCGAAGCACTGGCAACGTTAGTGGTTAATAACATGCGTGGTATCGTTAAAGTCGCGGCGGTTAAAGCGCCGGGTTTTGGTGATCGTCGTAAAGCGATGTTGGAAGATATTGCTATTTTGACTGGCGGTGTAGTGATTTCTGAAGAAGTCGGTTTGTCTTTAGAAAAAGCAGAACTGGATCAACTCGGAACTGCGAAAAAAGTACAAATCACTAAAGATAATACCACTGTGATTGACGGCGCGGGTGCTGAAGACCAAATTACCGGTCGTGTTGCGCAAATTCGTGCACAAGCAGAAGATGCAACTTCAGATTACGACAAAGAAAAACTACAAGAGCGTTTGGCTAAATTAGCCGGCGGTGTTGCGGTTATTAAAGTCGGTGCAGCGACTGAAATGGAAATGAAAGAGAAAAAAGCCCGTGTTGAAGATGCTTTACATTCAACAAGAGCGGCCGTTGAGGAAGGTGTGGTCCCAGGTGGTGGTACTGCTTTGGTTCGTGCTATCAGCAGCCTTGACGGGTTGGAATCTGCTAATAATGACCAGTCAGTCGGTGTTGCTATTTTACGCCGTGCGATGGAAGAGCCTTTACGTCAGATTGTGACTAATGCCGGTGATGAAGCCTCGGTGGTTTTGAATGATGTTAGGAACGGTGAAGGTAACTACGGTTACAATGCTGCTTCGGGTGAATACGGTGATATGGTTGCACTGGGTATTTTAGATCCCGCTAAAGTGACACGTTCAGCGCTACAAAATGCAGCGTCTATCGCAGGGTTAATGATCACGACCGAAGTGATGGTTGCAGATCAACCGGATGATGGTGCAGCAGCTCCTGCAATGCCTGATATGGGCGGCATGGGTGGTATGGGCGGTATGGGCGGCATGATGTAATG
>MPSY01000244.1 GCA_001901525.1 Methylococcales bacterium OPU3_GD_OMZ
CGAGAAGCGTTAGTGGAATATTGTATTTTTACAGCAGAAAAATAACGGTTATTGTAGGGAGGCCTTAGGCTTCTCGCAGAGTACTGAAGACCTAAAAAAACCACTTTGGACAAAGCCAATGTGGTTTTTTTTAGTTAAGGTGTTTTGTTGATTAGTGCAGTAGCGTATTCAGCTGAGTTGAGTTCAGCGATCTACATTTTAAAGTGGCATAGCCAGCGTGCAGCCAATGCGCAATCCAATCAGAGTCCTGATTGAACGGTTGTTTATGGGGTAAATGTCTTCAGAAGCCTTGATTTTGTGGATGGAATTCCTATTCTTGTTTGCAGATAACATCTGGGTTGTTTGTGGCTACGTGGATTGATAGTTGTCATTAGAGCAGTCATTTTAATAAATCGAATACGTTGAGATATTTGATTTCCCTACTAATCGTAAGGGTAAAAGGGTTGTTTGAATATCATTTTCTTTTCAAAAAACCTGATGGTATCAATCCGTCCCTAGCTATAAGGAGTTGCCAATGAAATCTCTTACCATTTTCTTTTCTATCCTTTTCCTGACCGTGAATGTATTAAGCGGCTGTACGGTTGCGCTGGTTGGCGGTAGTGCCGTTGGCGGTTACATGATCGGTGAGGATGATCGTAAAGCCGGGCGTATTGTCGATGATGCTGTCATCACGGCAGAGGTTAAAGCCTTATTTTTAGGTGATAGCCAAATTGAATCCTTCAAGATATCCGTTGATACTCACCAAGGCATTGTGACTCTTACCGGAAACGTCCCCAGTAAAAGAATGATTAATCGTGCCATCGAGTTGACCCGTACCGTCGAAGGTATCAGGGAGATTAATTCTCTTCTACTGGTTGACGGCGAGCAGGCTGCGATGGAGTAAGCAGTCGCTATGCCAAATTAAAATCGCAATTGGGCACTGTTTTTAGATACCGTTCAATGCGAGGTGTGGGTCGAGTTTCTGGGTATGGGTACTCTTATTGCTCATGGGTAATCAGGTTGTGGTGGCTGTAAATATCAAGAGCCGTTAAGTTATTCAT
>MPSY01000126.1 GCA_001901525.1 Methylococcales bacterium OPU3_GD_OMZ
AGGGTTTGAGTGTTGCTTTCCAGATAAATATGCCACTGCTGGTTGATCTTTTGTACTTCATCTTGAACCAAGGTCAAAGTGATAAATTCATTGGGTAAAAAAGGCAGTAACAGAGAATAATAACTCCCCCCCTGTAAGTCAGCATCAAGCGCTTTGACCTGACTGGCTGAAATGCCATCCAATGCTTGGGTCAGTTCCTTATTGCCTCTATCTTCACGCTGTAATAGCAAAAATAATTGTTTAAGATCAGTTAACGGAGTGCCTGTTTTTTTTAATGAGCTATTTTCATAAAATAACCCCGAATGTTTGAGTTGTCGTTGCACCCAGTCGGCTTTAAATTTTTCAGGCGGTAATAAGTGTTGGGGTAAAATGGCCTCTGAGGCGGGTTCTTCATCGCTGATTAAAACGTTCTTTTCATTAGGGGTTTGAATAACGTTATCGGGGGTCGTTAAATCTAATCGTTGGGTGATATTTCTTTGATTTAACCCGTCTGAAAGCGCCTTTTCAACCGGCAGCAAAGGCAGTTGCTGACTTAATAAGGCATGTAATAGACTGTTATTATCGGTTAATTGTAAAAGCGGTGAATCGCTTGCTTTAAATAGTTTTATTTTTGGCGGCAGACTGCTGGAATCTGTTACCTTCAGTAACATTTTCTGGCCTACCTTGAGCCCCTTTTGAGGCGGGCTTTGGAACCGCATTGTCTCGGACTCAACAATCAGTAACGGTTCGGTTTCGTTAACGACGACTGCAGTCAGATCGCCTTGGGTGAGTAATGACAAATTTTCATCGACCGGTGTCAGTTTAGAAAAAGCATGGTGAATCTGGTTCTGAAAAGTTTTTAGTAATAATTGTTGTGAAGTCACATCCGTTATGGCCTGATCAATTACGATTAAACTTTGTCGGGCTTTTTTATCACTAAGCAGTGAAATATTATCCAATGAAGGCGGCGTGTCGGGTCGCTTGATCTCCACGTAAGTCTGGGTCATTGCGTTATGGTTTTTAAAACCGCTTAGTCTTAAAACGCCGTCTTTGACCTCGGCTTTTTTAATGGCATCGTTTTGTTTCAATGCACCCCGGGCGATAGTGGTCAGTAAGGTATGGATATCTTGACCTTCAAGTGTTGCGTGAACTTTTCTATCACCGTTAAGCGTTAAGGTGATTTGATCGCCTTTAGCTAAAGCCTGATGGGTAAACTCAAAGGTTTTAATCGATGTCAGCGGCGCTGTAGTGGGCGATTTTTCAAGGGTAATGGCAAGGTTGCTCAGTGTTGTGTTTGTGGCGCTTGTTAGCGTTAACAGGCCGTTATTCACCGCTGTATCGGTAATGCCTTCTATTTTTTCAGTTATCTCTTCAGCAAGTTCGGTAAGCAGTGTTTCTAGGCTTTGATCTTCAAGGGTAACGTGAGCTTTGGCATCAGTACCTACCGTTAAGGTAATCTGATCCCCTTTATTTAAGGGGAGATCAGTAAAATTAAAAGTCTTAACCGTTGTCAAAGGCAGTGTGTTTGCAGATCTTTGAAGAGTAACAACCAGATCACTCAGTGCAGTATTGTTAGTGCTTGTTAGCGTTAATACGCCGTTACTCGCAGCCGCATCAGCTATCCCTTCTAGTGTGTCAATCGCTTCTTGAGCAATACCCGTGAGGAAGTGGTTTATATTTTGATGAACCAGCGTACCTTGTATTTTGTTGTTACCGCCATCGGTTATCGTAAGGTGGTCGCCTTCATTTAATCGCTGCGGGGTAAAATCAACGGTGTGGACCGTTGTTGATAAGGGCTTAATATTTGAGCCTTCAACCGTGAACGCTACGTCATAAAGCAGCGCCTTGTCTGTTGTGTCAGTCAGGGTTAACAGTCCGTCTGGGCTTACGTGATAATTCAGTCCCTCCGTTTGTTCAGTCAGGGTCTTTGCAACGTCTGTTAATAGCGTTTTAAGGCCCTGATTAGTTAGCGTGCCTTGCGCCTTTTTGGTATCTGAAACCGTTATCCGAAGTTGGTCTCCTTGTTTTAATAGCAGTGGCTTGAAGTCAAAAGTCTTAACCGTTTTAAGTGGCGCTATGATGGGTTGAGGCTCAATAGTTAACCGCAATTCATTTAAATCAGAGCGTTCGGGTTCATGCGTGAGGGTCAACGTACCCTTATCAACGTTCACCTTACTGACCGTCTTCATTTTTTCAGCGGCAATGCCGGCCATTTCAGTGAGTAGTGGCGCTATGTCACTCTTACTGACAAACACTTGCATTATTGTCTGCCCTTGAATCGTTAAGGAAATTCGGTCGCCTTTATTGACAGGGAAATCAGTAAAGTTAACGACAGTGGACTGGGTAGTCGCAATTTCCCAAGAGGGCGACTTTACTGGATTAATTTCTCTTGAAGCAATAGGGAGTGTTAAAGAGAGGGTTGACGGTTGAGGCGGGTTTGGGTTGAGAGCATTCAGTAGATTTAGGTTGACTGTGTTTTCAGGATATTGCACGTTGGAAAAAGTGTCGATACTAGCTTCTAAATCAATACTAACCGGAAGGAATACCTTGTTATGAATAACGCCGGTTAATAACGCATGACCCGGTTTATTATCGAGGCTGATGGTTTGCTGTCCGTAAGAGTCAGTGTTATGTACTGAGTCAAATGACAAAGGGATAGCGTTAACAACAATTGGCTTTTCATCACTCATAAAGTGAGTGATGGTTTGCTCCTCTGTAGTTTGTCGTGAATGATCGGGAAGAAGAGTCTGGGTAAAATGGTAAAGTTCATAACTGGCTGGTGTTAAATCAGAAATATTTTTCAGGCTTAAATCAAATTCAGGGTTACTTTTTTTCGGTTCGATTTCGCTATGGTAGAAAATAGTTGTTGGCCTAGCCTGAACAGGCCATGGCTGAGTCTGTTCAATCGGTAGAATATGTTTGTCTTGTTTGAGTGTCTTGTCTTCAAGAGGGCTTAACGTAATTTGATAGTGAATAACGGGCGCTGGTGGTATTAATGTGTGGGTATCGATGGGCTCCGTTTTGTGCGGTGTTGTTTCAGGGTGCTGAGGTATCTGTTGCTGCTTTGTCACTGAAAAGGCATTAACGGGGGCTATGACGGGGGTGCCGGGTATTTTAAGTGTGGAAGATGCGGGTGCAATATCAGGTAAATCACTTGCCGCAGTGGTACCGACACCTAAGTTGTGAGTGGATGAATCTGTCAGGGTAAGGTTGATTGTGTTTGTGTGCTGCGCATCCACCGGAAACGATTGTGAAAAACCGTTCTTTAAGACGGGGGTATTTTTATGGTGATGATTCTCTACAATAGTATTAATTTCATTTTTTAATCGTAACAGTTGGTCATTCAAGGCATTTAAATTAATGACTGTGTTTTGACCTGTCACCGCCTGTCGAGTCGTTTCACGTATTTTGACTAATGCGCTGTTAATTTCATCTAGGGCCTTCTCAGCAGTTTGGCCAACAGCAATAGCCTCATTAAATGCTATAACAGGGGGGTGAGTCGTGTTAAGTGCTCGGTTTATCTGGGTGTCAATTGTGATAGTCACCGCGCCCTCTGGACGGGGTGGAGCCGCACTGCCTGAAGGCAATACCTGCGCCTGACTACTGATGTCACCCTGGGTTTTTTTAGGGTTTTGTTGAGAGTTGAGTGCAGCTATTGTGCTATTGAGCGTTAGGGGCATGAGTGATCATTTTGAATTAGAAAACCAAATAAAAAATACAGGTCTACCTAATCAATGATCGACTGATATGGGGAAAACTTAAATGATTATGAAAAAACGTGTGCGGGTTTTTCTGCTCTGTACTGACTACACTACTGAATGCAGGGCGGGGAGAGTGGACCTTAAAGAGATGTGTTTTGTTTGCGTGGTGCATGCGTCAATTTGTCACATTCTCTTATGACTTTATTTTCTCTACACTACGCTCTGATTTTCAAAGCACCTTTATTTAAAGGTGATTTTGATTTTTAAGTTTTGGTAGCCAGTTGGACATTCTCGCGAATATCCATCCCCCCCCCTCTAAACTGGCTACCTTTTTTTTCCACAGCCATTTTTTCCTTGAGCCGTTCTTTTCTGGCCGGAACCGTTTTTGAAGTTAGTTTAAACGTTTTACTTCACCGTTGCGGAAAAGTCATTGTGAAGACGGACCGTTTAAATACAGTTTTATTGTAAGCGTCCGCGCAAGTACACCTGGATTTTTTGCACGAGTTCTACATTCCATGGCAGCAGAGGCTCCAAGTCGTCAGGCTGGATAAATCGGCTCTGCAGGCACCCCCAAAATCTGCTGTTGGCAAAGCCATCGCTTATAATCTGAATCAATGGCA
>MPSY01000245.1 GCA_001901525.1 Methylococcales bacterium OPU3_GD_OMZ
GGTGGCGGTCATTCGAGGATTTTCAACCACAGCTTCCAGAAGGTGGTTGTGTTGCATTGAATTTTTTGTTGTACCACGACCGATCAGGTGAATAGGATAGCCTGCTTTGGAGAAGCGGTGGCTGATTTCGGTTGCCATGATGGTTGTGGTGGTGGCGTTGGTTTGGTAGTCCCCCTGTGTGGGTGTCTTTAGAGTAAACCCGATGGTGTTAATGTCGGCCGTCTGAAAGTGTTGGATATTGTCGATCACCGGGATTTGTGAGCAACCGCTTAAAAGGAATAACAACGCTAAATATCGCATGTGGACAGCCGTATTGGTTTAAAAAACCTGAGTATAACAAGTTTGTCTTGATAACGTCGTGGCTAAAAAATGAGTGGGTTTACCGTAAAGCCAAGGGGATACTGGATTCCAGTCATTCTCTGTAGCGCTCGATAGTGGTGCGGAGTGTTGCTTGAAAACAACAAAAAGCACCATTAATAACCATGAAAAACAGTTGCTTAAAGGGGAAAGCTAAAATTTTATTTAAACTTGTTGCGTAACTGAAAAAATAGTGGTAGAAATGAGACATCATCTTGATGGTGTCTTTTATTTGGAGCCTAACACTAATCGGGGGGATTTAGCGATAATTTTTTTTCTAGCTTAAAAATTTAGGGGGAAGGGTAATGAAACAATTTAGTTTAAAAAAAGGGCTGGTACTGGGTACCGCTTTATCGGCGGGGCTACTTGCCGCCGGTAGCGCGCAAGCCGGGGCAACCTTTAAAATGGACGATACCAAATGGATTAGTATAGGTGCTGGGATTCGTTCTAGTTTTTCAGCCGTTGAAGCAGGGGCACCGGAGGGTGGATCAAAATGGTCGAATGATTTTGCCTTGGAAAATGCGCGGATTTATTTAAACGGTCAGGTTAATGAGAACATCAAGTTTGAGTTTAATACCGAATCACGGCATGTGTCTGATGCTAAAGGGACAACTACGGAAGATTTCTTTGTCTTAGATGCCATTGCCAAGTTCGAATTTAATGATATGTTTAATGTTTGGG
>MPSY01000127.1:0-2494 GCA_001901525.1 Methylococcales bacterium OPU3_GD_OMZ
ATATATAGTTACCCTATACGCCTTCTTTGTTTTTTTTTATATATTTAAAATATATTCCTAAAGAAATCGATGGTACAAATGGTACATAACCCTACAAGCCACGTAGCACGTGGCCTGTAGGCGTACCATCCCAAAAAATGTCACATGGTACGCGATGGTACAAATGGTACTAATCGCGCAGAAATGGCCTATTAACGGGTCTCATAGCTCAGAAGTCAGGTTCCAGACAGTCCTTCCACGGTTGATGGCGTGTTTCGCATCGCTTACAGGCTTTTGGTTTTAATGTGATCGTCCTGGGCTTTTTACCGTTAATAGTGACCTTAGCAGTCCTCGATGCACCATTTATTGTTATTAACTTGAAGATATCCCCGTGTTTTTTGTCAATGGTGGCTTGTTCACTAAAACCAAACAGACCAGATGTTTTGACGTAGTGTGTCCATACGTATTTGGGTGCTTTCAGGTGATATTCCTGTTTTTCTGAATCTAAAATTAGGTTTTGTGGAAATGCGCCATAATCAGAGAAAGCAGGCCCTGTATAAATCCACTCCAGAAAGTCCTCTGCAATATCCGGTAAGGTCTCGCTAAGTCGCGCTACATCGTTCGATATTCCGTGGTCTTTAATAAAAATCTCAAGCCACCTGTTGCCGTGATCTGCACTAGCAGAAGACCCCATGGCTTTCATCTGGGCAATACGACTATTTAATTTGTGACAAATATAGCTCTGAACGTTCTCCATATAGGCTTCTTTCCCTCGCTCTATAAACACCGGACGCCTGGATAGCATTCCTTCTTCTTCAAATAATGAAAACCGATTAGCAAACTGATCTTCAGTTCCACTATCGCCAACTAAAGATGGTACGGGCTCGGCACTGGTGAAAACCTTAGCGAAAACCTTTGCCCTAAATTGCAGTTGGTTTTTAGGGCTTACCGGAATATCATTTTCAAGATTCTTGAGTTCAGACTTAACCGTTTTGAATTCATCCAGATGCAGAACAATAGACCGTTTAAAGTCAGCCAATGATTTACCTACTGGCCCGCCTTCAAACATCTTCTCGACTTCTTTCACGCTCAGCCCAGTGACCGCTCCTGCATTATAGTCAAGGTTACTAATAGCAGACATTAAAAAGCCCTTGCCCCAATCCGAGTCTGCCTTAATCCATAGGTAGGCATACTTTCGGTCACTGGCGAAACGTGACTGCACAATGAAGTCAATAAACAGGTCTAGCCGCGTGAAATGCTCCTTGTAATCATTAATGATTACTGGATCAATTTCAAAGACAGGTAACCTCGTTTCGAAAGGGAGGTGTTTCCACCGAATCGATACGGTGTCGGGCTTAATATCCATCACCGACCGCCCAATAAACATATCCGTTGATATGGTCATCTGGTCTCGGTGGTTGTAGGCTTTTAAGTGGTTTATCAAGTATGTAGGGGGGATGCTGAGAATTGATCTGAGTTCCTTTTTACTTTCGGCATCTAGTTGCTTATCTCCGTATGGGCTGAACCGCGTATTAATGGCCTCTGTGTCACAGAATGAACCATGGATCATTTGACATTGGGTCAGAACATCTTTTTCAACGAACTGAATTATATTATCTCCTGAAATGTTCAGCATTAGCCCTTTGCTCTTTTGACCGCTCCAGAATGTACTTGCCAGTATGGCGGCAATGACTTCTGGGTGGGCGTATTCCTGATCTTCTAGATTGTCCGTAAATCCCTCGTTTACCCTCTTGTCAATGGACTTAGCCAACCGTTCAGCACGCTCTATAATCTCTGGGTTAATATCAACTTGTTTGGGCTGTGGAGGTTGCCTAGTGGACTTAAACCGTGCCTTGCGAGCTGACTTTAATGTTGCCGTAATCTCACTGTCATCTAATCCAATGGCCTGAGCAGAACGCCTTAGTCTGCCCTCAAGATCATCCAGGCACCCGTGACCCGAGTTTTCAACCAAAGCGAATAATTGAAACGCACTCTTATTGAGTTGATTATTACGCTCACCCTCTGTGGTTAATTCCAGTTTATTAAGTTCGTCCGCTATCTCGGCCTTAACATGATCGGATGTCCACCCTGCACCAGTAGCTTTAGCGTGTTCAAATAACTCAGTGTTACGGGTTTTTGGGGAAGGGATAGAACCTAGTTTTGCTACTTTCCTGTATTGTTCCGTGAGGCCCATAAAGTCTATGGGTTCAGCCTGCTCGTTAACGTAAATATCAGGGTCATGAGAAACGAAGCATTTTCGCGAAATATCCTTGCAGGTAGCGTCAACCTCAATGGCAAATTCATCAGTAAGCCATGCCGCTATCACTTTGAATACAGTATGACTCGTATCATTGCTAATGAAGGTGGGGGAGATCCTGAATGCGGCCTTTAATCCAAGCGCTCCTGGAGAAATAAAGGTAAATGCAACACTAGGGATACCGGCTAGTGTCTGCTTAACTTTATTAACTTCTTCACTGTCTATGAGTTTGTCAATATCGACAAGAAACAAGCCACT
>MPSY01000127.1:2827-4242 GCA_001901525.1 Methylococcales bacterium OPU3_GD_OMZ
TGGTTTCTCTAATATTTTCTAGGTATGTTATTTCTGAACTGAGCATCATACATCCTCCCCTTTATTTTCCTCTTTTTCAGGGGGTTCTTGGATGAAGTGATACTTGGCGTACTTGGTCCGCCCATAGTGCCCTTCATGATCAATCATCTCGGTGTGAATGATGAATCCTTGTTTCCTTAACTTGCCGATGACCTTTGTTAAATCAGCAATGTATAAACTCAGGAAACCTTCAAGACGGGTGAGTGGTTTACCCGATCGTAACCATCCTAGTACCGCAGTTGCTTGCGTATATCTTTTGTCCATAGCCTATTCTCCTTTATAACGGGGAAAGCCATAGAGCGAGGGGGATTTAGGCCACTTTATATCACACGTAAATGTGATAAAATAGTAGCTAGCAAAGTGAGGCGATTGCCCGCCTTACTTCGTTAAAGCCATTGTGGTGAACTCCCCTCACTACAGTGGCTTTTTAACGTCCTGTGTTATGTTTTAATTCGTCAGGGCCTGTCATCGTATAGTTAAACGTATTGATGACATTACAGACGCTCTGAGCGTGTTTATCAGGCACATCACGCGAGTTACTTACCCACGCATAGACGGTGCTGATTTTTAAGCCCAATTGGTCCGCTATCTCGCGTCTTAGGAGATTGGAACCAAAGTCTGCTTTGGTTAATGTTTCGGGGGTAATCTGATCTGGGTTAGTCATTTTAAATTCCTTATTTCGATTTAGAACGCCTAATGTGTACTTAGAAGTAAGCCAGATATGGCTTGCTTTTGGTCCTCAGACAAGAGTAAACTGATACTTGTCTGAGGTTCCTCGTTCGGTACTCAAAAGACATTGTAGCCTGATCGGTGTTGACGCACCGGTTGGGCTTTTTAATGTTTATCGCCCAACATTCAGAACTTATTGGCCATTATACAGTAGTTATGGTCGTTAGTTAAATGCGACCCTAAAAAAGCACTATATGTTGCGATTTTGGCGCATTTACAGGGCTGATGACTTGATTATTGCTTTTCATTAATAACTTCAGATTCACCCTCAATAGGCACTAAATTACGCATCGCGGCGAGATGTAATGCAGTGACATCAGCCTTAATATCAACCCTATTTTCAAAGCGGTCACGCCAATCATCGGGAGCACGGTTTTTTAGATAGAAAATCTGAGCGGTTACGTTACCCCCCATCGCACTTTCATAGAGGCTGTTCGATACATCAGCCAGCCCTCTGACCCGTCCTTTATCGATTGCCGATTGCAGGCCCTGATTAATCTTCTTATGCTTCTGGATCGTTTTTAGGTTAACACCAAGGGCAATGGCTAGCTGCTTTAGTGACAGGCCACGTGAGGCCAGTTCCTCGACTCGTTCCAAATCAAATTTCATCAGAGGTCGGCCGAGTTGCTCAGTTTTTGAGGGGGTGG
>MPSY01000128.1 GCA_001901525.1 Methylococcales bacterium OPU3_GD_OMZ
CAACAGTGCCACTGGTATAAATGCCGGCATTATTGATTAACGTGTCGATTTGTGGATAGTGGCTAGCGATGGTATGGTACGCATCGATGATACTGTCGGGATGTCTCACGTCTAAAGGGATAAAATCCACAGATGAATGTTTATGGGAGAGCTGTTTTTTTAAGGTGCTGAGTTTGTGAGTGTTTCGGGCTGTAAAAATAACATGATGACCTTGTTCAGAGAGTTTAATTCCAGTCGCAGCGCCTAAGCCGCGGTTAGCCCCAGTAATTAAAATGATTCGTTTTTTCATGGAGAGTTGATTTTTTTCTGAACTTGATTTGTTTCTGAAGCAGTTTTAACCTGTAAATATCTGTTACCGGTTTGGTAAATAAAACGGGCTGTTAATGATCTTGCAGACGAACCGCCATGACATCACAGTTTGCGTAGTGTAACACGCTATTAGCAGTAGACCCCAAGAGTAGAGCTAAGCCATGGCGGCCGTGTGAGCCGACAACGATCAGGTCGATTTTATTTTCTGTGGCAATACGCGTTATTTCAAGTTTAGGACTGCCTGTTTTAACCCAGATGTGTTGCTCATCTATCGAGAACGTTTTAGCTATCGTTAAGGCCTTGTCCCGAGCAGAGGCTAATAATTGAGCAGTTAAATCGACTTCTAACGGAATAATGGGGCCGTAAATAGATTCGGTAATGGGTAAGTTATCAATAATATGAACGAGACTTAATTGCGCGTTGTATTTGTTAGCGAAATCGTGTGCAGAGGCCGCAACGTGTTCCCAGTGCTCAGTGAAATCAGTCGCTAATAACACCTGTTTATATCGGGACATAATGCTATTTCCTTTTCGGGATGGTTGTAGATTCACTGTCAAAGTTATGACCGGTATCGCAAAGGCTTTGTTCAATTGATTTTGTGATTGTATTTTTCTTTGATCCTAATTTAAAAATAGGCAGTCGTTTTTATTAAATGACTTAATTTTTTAAGGTTATGGGTGGGTGTTCAAAATGATACAGTAGAAATGTGAATTTTAGATGGCCAAGTTTTGAAAGTGGTTTTGAGCCGAGAGGTTAAGAAAGTCACTGAAAATTTTTATTTAAGTGAAAAATAGGGTTTATTCAGGATGGAATCTTTGAGTCAATTAGTTTACCTAGTACCTGGAGCAGGTGTTATTGCACTTATTTTTGCTTGGTTGCAATCTGTTTGGGTTGCTAAACAAGATCCAGGTGATGAGACGATGCAGAAAATTGCTAAGTTGATTCGTGACGGTGCGATGACCTTTTTAGGGCGTGAATATAAAGTGCTTACTGTTTTTACCGTGGGTGTCGTTATTTTATTGGTTCTAGGCAATATTAATAGTGGCGAGGTTGATGATTTTCGAAGCCCTTTAATTGGGTTATCTTTTTTAATTGGGGCGATTGCTTCAGCATCCGCAGGGTATATTGGGATGCGGGTTGCAACGATGGCCAATAGCCGCACAACAGCCGCTGCCTGTAATGGCTTAGAAGAGGCTTTGAAAGTAGCCTTTACCGGTGGGTCGGTAATGGGGATGAGTGTTGTTGGCTTGGCGCTTTTGGGGCTAGGTTCGCTGTTTATTGGTTATACACAACTATTTCAAGGTGTTAATGGTCTAAATAAAGTTCTCATAGTCATTTCTGGCTTTTCCATGGGAGCCTCTTCAATTGCTTTGTTTGCCCGTGTTGGTGGAGGCATATTTACTAAAGCTGCTGATATTGGTGCTGATTTAGTCGGTAAAGTTGAAGCAGGATTACCCGAAGATGACCCAAGGAACCCTGCGGTCATTGCAGATAATGTGGGCGATAATGTAGGCGATGTTGCCGGGATGGGGGCTGACCTGTTTGAGTCCTATGTGGGTGCTATTATTGGCACTATGATTTTGGGCTTAGGTTTTTCATTGGTTGATAGCGATAGGATGCTGCCGATAATTCTACCTTTGTTATTAGCGGCCGCAGGTGTTTTATGCTCTATTGTGGGAACATTTTTGGTGCGTTTAAAGGCGGGCGATAATGCACAACGGGCGCTTAATATGGGTTCATTCGGAGCAGCGGCTATGATGGCTGTGGTGAGTTATTTTATACTCCAAGCAGTGTGGCCTGAAGCCGTGATTGATGTGGCAACTGGGGAATCAATTACTGCGTTAGATGTCACGATGGCAATTATTATTGGATTAATTGTAGGTGTTTTGGTCGGGTTGACGACCGCTTTTTACTGCTCCATGGGTAAACGACCGGTAAATTACATTGTGGAAAAATCCAAAACAGGTTCGGCAACAAATATTATTGCGGGTCTTACCATAGGCATGGAATCGACCGTTATTCCCATTCTTTTAATTGTTTTAGGGGTGCTGGGTGCTTATAGTGCTTGTGGCTTGTATGGAATAGCTATCGCAGCCTTAGGCATGTTATCAACTACCGGGATTCAACTTGCTGTTGATGCGTATGGTCCCATTGCAGATAATGCCGGAGGGATTGCTGAAATGAGCGAGCAACCCGCCACGGTTAGGGCGATAACCGATAACCTTGATGCGGTTGGTAATACCACGGCGGCAATCGGAAAGGGCTTTGCTATTGTTTCGGCTGCTATGACAGCCTTGGCACTTTTTGCAGCTTTTATGTTACAGGCTAATTTAGAGAGTATTAATATTGCTAAGCCAACGGTTATGGCTGGCCTGCTTTTAGGTGCTATGTTGCCATTTTGGTTCAGTTCATTAGCGATGAAAGCAGTGGGTAATGCGGCTATGGATATGATCGAAGAAGTACGCCGACAGTTTCGCGAAATTGAGGGCTTGCTTGTGGGGACTGCTGAACCCGATACGGAACGGTGTATTGATATTGCTACCGTTGCAGCGATTAAAGAAATGATTTATCCAGGGCTGTTAGCGATTATGTTCCCCGTCTTGACAGGGTTTATTTTAGGTGCCGAATCGTTGGGGGGGCTCTTGGCAGGCGTGACATCATCGGGTATTTTGATGGCGATCTTTATGTCTAATGCCGGTGGAGCGTGGGACAATGCTAAAAAATCAGTAGAAATGGTTGGCTTTACAAGGCCCGACGGTTCAATACAAGGTGCAGGATCAGAGACCCATCAGGCGGCTGTGGTTGGTGATACTGTGGGGGATCCGTTTAAAGATACAGCCGGCCCTTCTCTTAATATTTTGGTTAAACTCATTAGTGTTGTTGCCTTGGTGATTGCTCCCATAATTAGTTAATTCAGTGTGCTTTTTAAGGTATGCTAGTTGGCTTAGAATCGTTAATTTAAACTTTTAGACAGTGTTAGCTATGATGAAAAAATTAAAAATAAAACCTATGCGTCATGTTCTGAGTACGGCAATCATTTCTTCAATGGTCTCAGGGTGTGCGGTTATGAATGAGAGCCCTTTTGGTTTAAATGAAATCCCCAAAAGTACGGCAACACCTCAGAAGGTAGAGTCCATGGGGAATTGCGGAGCCGCTATAGGCGTTAAAGAGCATGCCTGCGGTGAAGGGACTTGCGGGGGGCATGGAACTTGCGGCGCTCAAAGTCCAGAAAAGGAATAATAGAGCCACTTAAATAGCGTGTTGGGTCGATATGTCAATAAGGGCAGGGATGAAATTTAAAATTTTTACAGTTTTTTGTTGTTTAATACTACCGGCATGCAGTGGGGTAACTACGGGCGAACTGAGTGCCCAACAGCGTATCGTTGAAGATCCGTTAGTTTTGGCAGAGGATTATTTTTATGGACGGCACACAGTGCAAAGTTACCCATTAGCGTTTAAATGGTATTTGAAAGCAGCCAGTCAGGGTAACCTCAATGCACAATTAAAAGTAGCGCAGCTGTTTTATGAAGGGTTAGGGACAGAAAAAGATTTTGACTCTGCAGAACAATGGTTTCAGTTAGCTGCAGAGCAAGATAACTTAGAGGCTCAGAAAACAATTGCAAAGATGTATTATGACGGTGAAACTGTTTCAAAGAACCTCTACTTAGCGCACCATTGGTATAAGCAAGCAGCCTTTCAGGGCGATTACGAAGCCATTAGAGCATTGAAGGAAATGATACCGTTATTGGAAACGTTGCGCAAAAAAGAGCAGAAAGCAAAAAACAGAAAATATTTTAAAAATTTTCTGAAAACGTTAGTGATGCCGGGCGTTGTTAATCGACAATAATTCACAGGATTGTAGAAGAGTTAGTTGAGCTTATTAGACTTATTTGTATAATTATTGCTGTTTAATGT
>MPSY01000129.1 GCA_001901525.1 Methylococcales bacterium OPU3_GD_OMZ
CTAGAGTATAAAAAAGCGATTGCGAAAGACCCTACGACCTCTTTATCCGAAGTAGATACTGACGGCTACCTAAGCCGACACAGACTGAGGGCATTAACGCTTGGATATTTTACTCTCATGGAGTTGTTGCAGGCCGTAAATTATATCTATCTTGATGACCCCAGTCCAATGAACGCCATGGGGTCATTTCTAGGGTGGTTCCACATATCTTTTCAACCCATCCTCACAATTTGGTTTGTCGCCTCGTTTCTGCCTAAAAAAAGGTTGAAATATTGGTTCATAAAAGTAACCGTTATTTCTACCATCGCAAGTATTATGTTCCTCCTCAAAGGGATCATTAATCCCTCTTTGCCGGGTTGTTTTGCAATCCAATGCACCGTGGGAAATGGCGTATTGGATACCCTAATGGGCAACGGTGCTATTGGATGCTCTTCGACGATGGAATTTAGATCCTATCCGGGGGATTGGCATATAGCATGGCAATGGGCCATGAATTCTTGTGGATATTTCGCCACTTCGGGTTACTTTTTTGTCGCCTTCATTCTCCCTATTTTCTTAGGAGGCTATCGGATTATGATTTACGCACTTGTCATGGGGCCCCTCTTAGCGTCCTTCCTCACTGGGAATCCCGATGAATGGGCCGCTATTTGGTGCTTACTTTCAATTGGGTTCCTCATCATTGTGAAGGTTCCGGTCATCGAAAGATTTATGACTGTCAAACATGAGAGTTGGAAGGATACTTTCATTTGGTTGAAACACCGCTTAAGGTCTGACTCCACCTAAAAACTTCTGGGGCATTAATGGCCGGGGCTACTCTTTAGTTCAAGTGTACCCCGTCAGCGCCATAAGGCTTCATTTGAATTCACTCTTACCATCTCAACTAATCTAGTTCTTGTTTACAAATTTCTCAAATAAAATTCCAATTCAGCAACATTTCTACGCTACCTTAACAAGACCTGATTATCAAACAGAGTCCCCATAAATCGTTCGGTTATACAGTGCAGCGATCAGCGTATTACTGTAGACAATACCAACCAAACGATTCTGATTATCTACAATGGGAACTTGTTTATGAAGTTGCTGTGCCATCAAGGGAATAAGCGATGCAATCGGTTCATCTGCTGAAATACTAGCAACTTTATCGTACATAATCTGACCTACCGCTTCCGGCTTTCCTGAGTGTAAAAAGCCCATTTTGTGGATAAAATTTTTGAACCGCTGCTGAAAACTAGCATAAGGGGTTAAATCAAACCCTTTTAAAAAATCATTCCGCGTCACTATACCAATAACTCGCCCCGTACGATCTAACACCGGTAGCGCTCTGAGTAATTGCGTGTGTAATAAACTCCACGCCGCTTCAATATCGGTCCCAAATTCAACCGTAGGGATCTCTGTCACCATGATATCCCGACACAACATAGCCCCTTGCTTACGTTGAAAAGATAATGCTTCCATCTGATTAAACAAAAGAGTCAAATCCTGAGAAGTGACATCTATAAATCCATCGTGTTGCGCTAAAGCAGTTTTTAAATCTTCATCCAAAATACCCACATGACTTAAAACAATGGATTCTTGATCAATAAACTCTTGTTTCCTCTCTCTAACTTTTGAACCTGAAGGGTAATCTCGGTTTAAAATCCAACGGTTAATGATTAATGCTAAAATCAGTAAGATGAGAATATTAAGCCCGACGGGTACTAAAACAAAATTAAATCCCAAACCACCTAACTGGTCACTTGCCACAATAGGTGCTAATGCCGTCGCAGCCCCGGGTGGATGCAAACATCGTAGCAATAACATCAAAAATGTAGACACACCAACAGCAAAGGCTGCAGCATAAATTGGATCAGGAAATAATAAACCAATACTAACCCCTGTAAAAGCAGAGATAACTTGCCCACCTAAACAAGCCCAAGGTTGAGCCACAGGACTATTAGGAATAGCAAAAATAATAACCGTTGATGCACCTAAGGAAGCAACAAGAATTATTTTACCGGGTCCTGATAGTATTTCATTGCAACTATATGAGACTAAAAAGATCGCTATGAAACAGGCTACTGAAGAAACTAAAGCATCCCTAAATTGAGTCATCATTACCAGTTGCCTCATCGTATAAATTGCAAGATTTATCAAGCAACTTTAGTTCACTGATTCAATAAAAAAGCGTCGGAAAAAATATGACCACACGATGCACCATTTAAAAAGGCCCGTTTTTGTGAATCTTTAATCATCTCAGGATTGCCACAAACAAAAACCCGCCAGCCTTTAAGATCAGGGTATTGTGAAAAAGCCATGTCGTTTGCTCGGCCATTAAAAAAAACAGCTGACGCCTCTCTAGAGACACAACCTGAATAGTAAAAATTTTCGTATTTTTCAGATAACTGAGTTAATTTAGTATTTAAATACAAACCCTCAGAAATGTGACTGCCATGAAACAAATGAATGCGCCCTGAATGTCCGTGCTCAAACGCATCAGTTACAATACCCAACAAAGGTGCTAAACCGGTACCTGTGCCAATCAACAATAGGTTTTCATTAGCACCTTTAGTGTTATAAATACAGTTACCTTTGGGTTCTGATACCGGAATGACATCTCCATGTTCTAATTCATGAAATGCCCATTGGCTAAACTGACCATTTGTTAATAACCGAATATGAAACTCAACTGTGTTCGAGTGATTAGGGGTACTAGCAATAGAATAACTTCGAATTACCTGCTCGGATTTCTTTAAATTCACAAATTGCCCAGCGTGAAATTCAAAGGGCTTTTGAAATTCTAATGTTAATCTCAAAACATCCTGACTTAATAAAGATTTGCTAACAACCCGAGCATTAACAAAACTTTGTGATTCAACTGGATCGATGCAGACATCTTCTTCAGGTTGCCACTGACACGCTAAAAAGCAATTTTTAGAACGCTGGTCAGTTGTTAAATTGTTCTGCGTGTAATCAGGTGGTGTGATATTGCTACGTAACATACAAGCCTGACAAATACCCTGCTTGCAGCCATAACTAAGATCAACTTTCTGGCGCAACAATGCATCCAAAATAGTTTCACCCCTATGGCAACTGTATTCACGATCACGGTACTTTAAAATAGACATTTAATACAGAGACCGTCTAAGATTATCGTTGATAACCACAACCGGTCTCTGAATGATAATTAACAATAAATCAACCAAACTATTTCCCTAACACATCCCCTCGTGTGCTACCGGCTATCGCCATCACTTCATCAATTAATTCATCAGGAACATTTAGCTCCCCTAATGTCGCAGCAAGATGCCCTGCAACTGCATCGAAATGGCTATCATTTAAACCATCTTCAACTAAATGTGCATGCCCTTCACGTAAATCTTTACCTGAATAATTATTAGGCCCTCCAAATGCCATCGTTAAAAAGGCTTTAAGTTTTACCGATTGTTGCGCCATATCCGTCGATTCAAAAAAACGGTTAATGCTGTCATCCGCCACCACTTTTCGGTAAAAAATATCAACAGCAGCATCTACGGCTCCTTCTCCACCTAAACGTTCAAAAAGACTCATTCCAAACCTCCCTTAAATATTATAATTATTTAGTGTCAAAACCCGAACCAATCACATTCGTGAACACATTCTATCGGCATTAATAAATATAAACAATATATTTATGTCATAATAATTCTTTGAAATCCATCCTTAATCTACTAAGCATGAAACAAAACTATGCAACCCATAACGCCCAGACAAAACCAAATTCTTGAGCTACTGCTTAAAAACAGAAAAGGCTATAGCATCAATCAACTATCTAAAAAAATTGGTATTTCTAGAACGGCTGTACAACAACATTTTGCACCATTGGAAAGTGATAAATATGTACTTGACGATAAACCCTTGAAAACATTAGGTCGCCCTGCTCGTCATTTTACTATTTCTGAAAAGGGAATCAGACATTTCCCAAAGCAATACGCCTGGTTTTCTGAACTTCTTTTAACGGACTTCAAGAAAATACTTGGGGAAAACGCTTTTAGAAAACACCTAAATAAAATGGGTGTGATGACGGCCCAGCAATTAAATAATCCACTCGATGAACTTAATATAACGGATCGGCTTAAAAAATTAATTATCATTATGACTGATCTAGGCTATCAGGCTAACCTAATTAATAAATCCGAAAATAATCCGCATACTATGATCGAAGCCCATAATTGTGT
>MPSY01000130.1 GCA_001901525.1 Methylococcales bacterium OPU3_GD_OMZ
ATATGTAATCTACCAATGAATACGCAACAAGATTTATTAGCGGATCAACTGGCCCAAAGGATTTTATTCCTAGACGGTGCAATGGGGACAATGATTCAGGAATATAAATTAAGTGAATCCGATTACCGAGGGGATCGATTCGCGCATTGGCCCTGTGATCTTCAAGGTAACAATGATCTTTTATCATTGACTCAGCCCGATATTATTAAGGCTATTCACCGAGCCTATTATGATGCTGGTTCAGATATTGTGGAAACCAATACGTTTAATGCCACAACGATCGCAATGGCAGATTATCAAATGGAGTCATTGGCGTATGAATTAAATTGTGTGTCTGCAAAAATAGCAAGACAAGTTGCCGATGAAGTGACAAGTGCGACTCCTGAAAAACCGCGGTTTGTAGCCGGAGTTCTAGGACCGACTAATAGAACAGCATCTATTTCCCCCGATGTGAATGATCCTGGGTTTAGAAATGTTGACTTTGATACTCTGGTTATAGCATACACGGAAGCGATAACCGGGCTGATTGATGGTGGTGCAGATATTTTATTGGTTGAAACTATTTTTGATACGCTCAATGCAAAGGCGGCCCTTTTTGCTATTGATCAGTATTTTGAGAATACCAACACCCGGTATCCTGTCATGATTTCTGGCACCATTACAGATGCGTCAGGTAGAACGTTATCAGGGCAGACGGTGGAAGCTTTTTGGAATTCAGTTCGTCATATTGAACCGATATCAATTGGTTTTAATTGCGCCTTAGGTGCCGGCGAATTACGCCAATATGTGGAAGAGTTAAGTATGCTTGCTGAAACGCATGTTTCAGCACACCCTAATGCGGGTTTGCCAAATGAATTTGGTGAATACGATGAATTGCCAGAAGCAATGGCGATTGAGTTAGGCGAGTGGGCTAAAAGTGGCTATATCAATATCATTGGCGGCTGTTGTGGAACGTCACCTGCGCATATTAAAGCTATTATTCAAGCGGTAGAAAAACATCCGCCTCGAAAAATACCAACGATAGAGAAAAAATGTCGCCTTTCTGGTTTAGAGCCATTTAATATTGGACCTGAGTCTTTGTTTGTTAATGTTGGTGAAAGGACTAACGTAACGGGGTCGGCACGTTTTAAGCGATTAATCGTTGAAGAAGATTATGAGGCGGCCTTAGATGTAGCCCGGCAGCAGGTTGTTAATGGTGCACAGATTATTGATATCAACATGGATGAGGGCATGTTGGAATCAAAAGAGGCGATGGTCAGATTTTTATTATTGGTTGCCTCTGAGCCGGATATTTCAAGAGTCCCGGTGATGATTGACTCTTCTAAATGGGACATTATTGAAGCCGGTCTTAAGTGTATTCAAGGAAAAGGAATTGTTAATTCTATCTCGCTTAAAGAGGGTGAAGCCATTTTTAAACAGCAGGCTCAGCTAATTAGGCGCTATGGTGCCGCTGCGATTGTTATGGCTTTTGATGAAGTCGGACAGGCAGATACACGGGATCGAAAAGTTGATATTTGTCGAAGGGCTTATAAAATTTTAACAGAAGAGGTTGGTTTTCCTGCTGAGGATATTATTTTTGATCCTAATATTTTTGCCATTGCTACTGGAATTGATGAGCATAATAATTATGGTGTGGATTTTATTGAAGCAACGCGAGAAATTAAGGCGGCATTGCCGCATGCGTTAATTTCGGGAGGGGTTTCTAATGTGTCATTTTCTTTTCGTGGCAATGAGCCGGTTAGAGAAGCAATACATGCGGTCTTCTTATATTACGCGGTTAAAGCGGGTATGGATCTGGGGATTGTGAATGCGGGACAATTGGCAGTTTATGATGATATTCCCAAAACATTAAAAGAGGCTGTCGAAGAGGTTGTGCTGAATAAGCATGGTGATGCGACGGAAAAATTATTGGCACTGGCTGAACAATTTATCGGTGGCAGTAGTGCTGGTGGTAAGAAAGAGGATTTAAGTTGGCGGAATGAGGCTGTTAATAAACGAATTTCATATGCGTTGGTTAAAGGCATCACCGAGTATATTGAAGAAGATACCGAGGAAGCACGTCAAGGCTTTGGTCTGTCGTTAAAAGTGATTGAAGGTCCACTGATGGACGGCATGAACGAAGTGGGTGATCTATTTGGCGCAGGCAAAATGTTTTTGCCACAAGTCGTTAAATCAGCAAGGGTTATGAAAAAAGCGGTAGCTTATTTATTGCCTTTTATGGCAGAGGAAAAGTCAGGAAAGATCGAAAGCAACGGTAAAATTTTGATGGCGACAGTGAAAGGCGATGTTCATGATATTGGTAAAAATATTGTCGGTGTGGTTTTACAGTGTAACAACTATGAAGTCATTGATTTGGGTGTGATGGTGCCGGCCAGTACTATTTTGAAGCGGGCCAAGGAAGAAAATGTCGATATTATCGGGTTGAGTGGACTGATAACGCCCTCGCTTGATGAAATGGTTCATGTTGCTAAGGAGATGGAGCGTCTGGAATTTGATATTCCGATAATGATCGGTGGAGCAACCACGTCACGTGCGCATACGGCCGTTAAGATTGAGCATAATTATCATGGTCCTAGTGTTTATGTGGCCGATGCATCAAGAGCGGTAGGAGTTGCCAATAAGTTATTAAGTCAGGATAAAAAAGAGGCTTTTGTGAAAGGTATTCAGGCGGAATATCAACAGGTTCGGGAGCGTCATAAGGGGCGAAAATCAAAAAGTACCTTGCTGACTTTGACTGAAGCACGAGCCAATAAATTTGAGGTCAATAAGAGTCAATCATATCGGCCATCATTTTTGGGTAATAAAGTCATAGATAATATAGCGTTAGAAACATTGGTTGAATTTATAGATTGGTCGCCATTTTTTCAAACATGGGAGTTAGCGGGAAGCTATCCGGCTATTTTAGAAGATAGTGTCGTCGGTGAACATGCGAAGGCTCTGTTTCAAGATGCTTCTGTGATGTTGGAATCAATTGTTGCTGAAAAATGGTTAATTGCGAAAGCAGTCATAGGCTTCTATCCAGCGCATAGTCAAGGCGATGATATTGTTATTTATGAAGATGAACAACAGTCATCTATACGTGAAACATTGTGTCACTTGCGCCAACAGAACAGTAAAGTTCCAGGTAAAGCCAATTATTGTTTAGCAGACTTTTTATTGCCTGTTGAGGCGGGCCATAATGATTATATTGGGGCTTTTGCAGTGACTGCTGGCATAGGCATAGAAGCAAAATTGGCTGAGTTTGAAAGACAGCACGACGATTATAGTGCGATTATGCTCAAGGCCTTAGCGGATCGATTAGCAGAAGCTTTTGCAGAATATATGCACCAACAGGTTCGAGTGAATTATTGGGGCTATAGCAGCCAAGAAGCGCTCGATAATCAAGCGCTGATTAAGGAGTCTTATGAAGGTATTCGGCCAGCCCCGGGGTATCCTGCGTGCCCGGATCATACTGAAAAAGATAAGCTTTTTAGTTTGTTGTCAGCTACAGAAAATACCGGGATTGAACTAACTGAAAGTTATGCGATGTATCCTACGGCGGCCGTGAGTGGTTGGTATTTGGCGCATGCTGATGCCCGGTTTTTTAATGTAGGTAAAATAACGACTGATCAGTTGACTGATTATGCAAACAGAAAAGGATGGTCTATTGAGGAAGCAAGGCGATGGTTAGCACCTAATCTATAGGACTAAAGAGTTGATGAATTCGATGCTGGTTTTATTGGGAACTGAAGGTTGTCATTTATGTGAGCAGGCTGAGGAGTTGGTTTTATTGGTCAGTGCAAAATGCTCAACAGAACTCGCATTGAATAAAATTGACATAGTCGATGAGGCTCAGTATTTAGCGGCTTATGAATTGATTATTCCGGTGTTATGTCACGTTGAGTCAGGACAAGAGTTACACTGGCCTTTTACTGAAAAACAAGTGCAGTTGTTTGTTACAGAAATATTGGGTTGAAATGGGTTTCAAATAAAGTATTCTGGCGCTTTAACGACGGTAAAAAAACCGTGTGAGTCGAGAATGCACCGGAAGGCACTGGGTGTCTTCCGGTGCAGATGAGTTAAAAAAGTTTTTTGTTATCAGGATCTGTTTTTGAAGTCAGGGATTCAAAACACCCTAAGACGCTGTCACTAAAGTTTCTATGGGCATCAGCTAATGCTTGTGCAGAACCAAATA
>MPSY01000131.1 GCA_001901525.1 Methylococcales bacterium OPU3_GD_OMZ
GCTGGGGAAGGGATTTACTGAATGTACAGGATAAAGGTTTTGCTGTTATAAAACCATCGGGTTCAGATTCAACGACGGCTTATATTGATAGTAATACGGTTCTTGTCAAACAGCCTCGTTTAGAAGAAAAGTTGTATCGTTATAGCTTTGAGGGAAACTCTACGGCAAAATTAATCTCTGAGCCAACACTTGAGAAAGATTCAATACACAAATTACATGCTTATATTCAATTATCTATGGATAGTTTGTTACATGTGTTACGTTTCACTATATTTTAGGGGGATTGTTTCTGCCTATTTCAACAGAAACAAACGAGGTATTTCACCCTACAATAGGCTTTAATATTCAACATATTTTACCTCCCCCATTTTTTGTTAGATGATCACTTCATAATATCAATAGCCTCAATCACAATATCATCAGGCAAATGATTGATTTTCTTTTCAGTAGCCAGACGTAAAGAATTTTGTATAATTTGTCCCGCTATTCTTGGTTTTCCCTTTGATGCCATGCGAATTAATTCAATCCCTGGGTCAGATAATAATTGTTGTGTTGCGCCTGCCTCTTCAAAGGCCTGCTTTAAAAGATTAATAAACCGTTGCTTTTCAAACACAGGTTCTAATTTTTCTCTGACTTGCAGTCGACTGGCCAATGCAGCATAAGACGGTCGGTTTAATGTGTTTTCTAACTGAGAATGCCCTAAAAACCAGACCGTCATCATATCTTTTGAGTCGAAAGTAAAATTTAAAAAGGCAGGGAAATCTTTAAAAAAATCACTCGGTAGATTATGACTTTCATCAATAATCCAAACGGGTAATATCGACTTGGTTTCAACCAATTGGGTAATATGTTCTTTTATTTCCCTCCACAGTTGAGCTCTTCGATAGGTAGGTTCTAAACCAAACTCAATGGCTAACTGTCGATAGATATCAAAGCGTCCAAAATCTGTTTCGGCAAGATAAATAACCTGATAGCGGTGAGGATTGAGTGTTTGGGTTAATTGGCGAATCCAGGCGGTTTTACCGACCCCCGGTTCACCTGTTAATAAACCAATGCCTGGTGATTCTAATAACCAATTAAATCTAGCGTTAAGTTTTTCAAGATGACCATCTTGCCAAAGTGTTTTTGTTTGTTTTCCCAGAGGGCAATGCGTGAGTCCAAAATGACGTCTGAACATGTGAGGTTCTCCAAAATGATAGGGGTTATTTTTTTTGTTGTCTCGATTGAACGATACTGAGCTGTGCTTCTTGTTGCTCCAGAGCCAGTTCATTCAATGATGCGGAAGGTGCCGCTTTCGCAGCCTGAGAACTTGCTGATTTGGCTCGTTTATAATTGCGATTTGCCTGCAAATTTAGTGGGGTAATGTCACCAATTCGTTTGCCTTGTTCATCTTCAATATATAAAGCCTTCTTTAGATGAGGTTCAATCACCACGATGATTGTTTTTTGAGAGAAAATATAGGGCACTTCGAAGATCGTTCCTTGATATGAAATGGTGCCGTCTTTACGTACTTTGCGTTGTATGCGGTGATAAAATAATTCATCTAGCTGATGAGCATAAGAACCTAAAGGCGTTACAAATTCAAGGAAGTTTTGCCACACTGCCAACGGTGATTTACCCGCTAGCGAACTATGCGGCGCAGGATGATAAAGCTGATCTATCCAAGCCCATAACAAGCTATTTATCTCATCAAGCGTATAAATCTTTTGAGGGTGGAGTTCGCATAGAAACTGATCACGCAAGGTGCGATGCCAACGCTCCAATTTTCCTTTGCCCTCAGGCGCATAAGGACGACAATAAATTAACTGGATAGAAAGACGCGCACAAATCCCTTGTAAACTATGCGCACGATAAGCCGCGCCATTATCAATCACTAAACGTTTAGGCAAACCACGACGTAACAAGGCTTGTTTAAGCACGTACTCAATATCCAGTGCCGTCTCACTGGGACAAAAAGCAGAATGCAGAATCAACCGAGATTTATCATCCATCAAGCTAACCAGATAACTTTTTTGTGTTTTGCCACTAATGACGACTTTAGGCCCATGCATGACATCGCCATAAATGATATCCCCTGGATAATCTGCTTCAAAACGACGGTGTTCTTTGGGTTGCGTTGCTTCCATCGGACGAGATAAGCCTCGGCTAAGCAATAATCGATACACGCTAGAACGACTTAAGGTATTGGCTCCTTGAATCTGCTGGAACTGGACTAACTTTAACAAGCTATTAAGTGATCGTTTAGGGTTTTCTTGTTTAGCTTTGATCAGTGCAGCTTGTAACGCTTCAGGTATTTTAGACTGACCACGGTCAATACGACGTTTAGGTTCTAATGCATCAATACCGTGTTTTTTCCAAGCGTAATACCACGCTTCAATTGTCTTTTCGCTCAGCAACGTATGGCGCGAACCTGGAATATCGTAATGTTTTAAAGCTAACTCTTTAACAATGGCTTTGAGCTCACCTCTAGCTAAAGTTTGTCGACTTACCAACTGACCTAATACCGACAGGCGAAATAAAGCGACCGGATGAACAGGTTTCATAAAAACAGCTCCGAATAATAAAAAAATCAGAGCTTAAACTGTTTAGATTTTATGCAACATGGCGAGACTGTGTGGAAAGTCTACAACCCTTGATAGCACTTATATCAGGTTATTTTATCATGGCACAATCAGTCCAGATCGATGCAATAAAATCATGGCATAAGACAACGGTTTAGAGTCAAAGAAATAAAGCCAGAATGGAGCAAGTTTAGAATAATATCCCATGCAAGGAATCCGACTGCAAAGCACTTGCTGATGTTGAGTAAACTTTTCATTAAACCAACAAATCCAACGTGAAAGCGTACTTCGAGCGGTAGGAAAAAGCCGGTGAATCTGTTGAATAGACCAGCCACTTAAGCTTAACCAAATACAGGCCTGCTGGATCACCCAGGGATACCACCGTCTAGGAGCAATACATTCGGGTAAAGTTGAAAAAGTACGACGACAAGTGACGCATTGAAACCGAGGAATTGGAATATCATTTTGCGATTCATCGCCATGATTTAACCGATCAGGTTTACGGTAATAATAACCATAGCGCCAAATATTGATTTCCTGGCAATAAATGCAAGCATTGGGGCAATAAACTTCGGGATTATGTTCTAGCGTATTAAGGTGTTGACGAAGGGTTACTATCTCTGACAATATGAGGCTCATAGGGCGATTTTTTTGAATTGGGGTTTTAGTCGATACCAATTATCAGGGATTTCGCCCTTTTTTGTATTTTGTTTCGGTTTCTTCTAGGAAACGTGGAGTATTAAGTCCGAAATGACTGTGGAATCTTTTGAAGGGTTAAGCCTTTTGTAGTTCGAAGCGTAACAGTGCCGTGGAAGGCGTTTCTTAGCAACCACTGGGTTATCCAAAAGAGGAAGGACAGACCAATTGGTGGTCGCAACCAGTGGACTAACTTGCTTCATGGAAAAACCATGACAAGGTATTTCTAACAGCGGATTCCTCTATCATCACAGTACACCGTGACTACACCGAGGAAGCTGCCATCCTCAAGCAGGAAGTCTGGGGAACCTCCTGTGCCAGCGCATAAACCCAACCATTTCGCCATAGATTTATAGGCGGGTCTTACCCTTGGGGGGTGAACCAAGGGACGAAGTAGGACTTTCACCGGTCAGTACCGTTAGCCATTTTATCTGGGCGACAACAGCAAACACCCCGAATAGCCACTGAAAATAACCGTATAACTTTCAGTGAAAGGAGAAAAAAAATCCTCAGTGTTTCAGAGGGAACGGGCCCTTGACACCTAATTCGAGGCCGAAGCCTGCCACCTCCCTGATTATGCTTGCCTGGCTCCTTCACCGCCACCAGTTACCTGGATGACCCTAGCTGCATACCCCTCCAGATGGAGAGTTCGAGCAAGCATTTCTGTACAAATACGGATTCGCACAGGTAGGATTAAACAGATCGTAGCGTCCATGTTACGATAAGTTGCACCGTTTATGACTAAGCCGACGGTACCTGCGGCTCACACCATTCCCTCGCACAGCGGTGGGAACGAGAATTTAACGAGAATATATTAGGGTGGCAATTATTCACCTCTAGCTTTATTTCTTAAAAAAAACACATAAATATAATTGTAAGCACATGATATAAAAAAAGTATTAACAC
>MPSY01000132.1 GCA_001901525.1 Methylococcales bacterium OPU3_GD_OMZ
AATAAAAATAACCCACTATGAAACAGCTTTAAAAAAACAAATTAGCCTTGTTACTAGCTTTATCCAAAAGATTATCAGAATTAAATGAATAAGCAAAAAAATTAAATAAATCATTCCCTTTTAATTATTTTTAACTATCTTAAAAAACAATAATTACTCTTTAGGAATAACTTTTTATGTCACACATTCAAATGATTGATGATAGCAATAGCCTTTTTATTTCTAGCAACAACGTTAATAATACTGAAACCATAACCGCATATCAAAAGGCTAAACCATTCTCTCATATTGTTCTTGATGACTTTTTACCCGATGCTGTTATCAACAAAATAATCCATAACTTTCCTAAAGCCAATAGTTATGCTAATTACAATAACGACAGAGAACGAAATAAAAAAGCCTATAACCCTGACAATCTAAAGTCGAGTTATCTTCGTTCCCTTTTTTATAGCTATAACGCCAAGCCTTTTCTAACCTATCTTGAAAATTTAACCGGTATACCAGGATTAATTCCTGATCCTGATTTCAATGGTGCAGGATTCCATGAAATAGGCACTGGAGGCCACCTTGGCATACATGCTGACTTTAATATCCACAACCGGCTAAAACTAAAACGCCGGATAAATGTTTTAATCTACCTCAATGAAAGTTGGCAAAAAGAGTATGGTGGGCATTTGGAGTTGTGGGAAAAAGACATGAGCAAAAAAGCGCTATCCATCGCCCCTTTAATGAATCGTTGCGTTATTTTCAATACGGATAGCGATACTTTCCACGGTCACCCTGACCCCTTAAAAACGCCTAAAGGTATCACTCGTAAATCTATTGCATTATATTACTACACCGCATCTGATGCCATTTTGGATGAATATAGAACGCACTCGACCCTCTTTGAAACCAGAGAAAATTCCAGTGATAAAAGAGACACTAAGCGCATCGTAAAAGATTCTATCAAAGATCTTTGCCCCCCCATAATTTATCGAAAATACCAAAATCTTAAATCTTCTCATAAGTAAATTTTTGGATTAGCAAATCTTTTCAGTGAATAAATGATTCCAATACTTATATTGCTCTCCGAATAGGTTTTAATGAAATTTTCAAATGAATGACGGATCCATCATTCAGAACAAGACTGTGTAATTTATTTAAAAAATTACCCGACGATTAAATCATCTTCACGAATACATACTTAAGCATTAATTAAATGAGTTAACCTAAAAGCCCAAAACAGAAAACCATTCGTTCACTAAGAATTTAAATCACTTTGGTTTTTCGTATTACGACCCACCCAAAAATAGGCTACAAAGAAGGCGACCAATGACAATACGGCGGCTATCGAATAAACAAACATGGCCCCATATTGTTCCCAATAAAAACCACTATAAAGGCTACCTGTCATACCGCCTAATCCAAAGCCTAAACTACTGTATAACGCCTGTCCTTTACCTAAATGCTGGTCGCCAAAATAGCGATGTACTAAATGAATCGCCACCACATGGGTCGCACCAAATGTAGCCGCGTGTAACACTTGTGCGGCGATTAAAACCGGCAACTGCGTTACCCCCCAGCCGATCATCAGCCAACGAATGGCCGCCAAGGCAATACTGGCCAGTAAGATATGCCGTAAGGATACCTTTTGAAGTATTTGCCGCATAAAAATAAACAAGATAATTTCAGAAAAAACGCCCAAAGCCCATAACATGCCGGTAAGGGTTGTCGAATACTGATGCTCTGCCAAATAGATCGAATAAAAAACATAATACGGCCCATGACCGGCTTGCAGTAATAAGCACACCAGTAAGAAAGCTATGACTTCCGGTTGTTTTAAAATAGGCCACAGCCGAACGGTGGTTTTGTCTTCCGTTGAAAGGCTCACTTCAGGCGTCATATAAACAATCGCCCAGATAGCGACTAACAAGCCTAAAACGATTACCGGCAATACTGCTAAGGTAACCAGTTCTAAGCAATAGCCCATCGCCAGAACCGTGACAATAAAACCCACTGACCCCCACAACCGAATCTGGCTATAGCGATGTGAATCAGAGGATAAATGAAATAAAGTGACGGCCTCAAACTGCGGTAACGCCGCGTTCCAAAAAAAGCTAAAACCCAGCGTTAAAATGGCAAATCCAAAATAAAGCGGATCGAATAAAAAACCACTAAAAATAACCGCTGCTAAAAATGAGGCCCAGCGAATAATGCGCATACTTTTACCGGTATGATCGGCCAGCCAACCACAAAGATTAGGAGCAATCACTTTTGTCCCGACCAACAGAGCAGTTAACTGACCAATAGCAACCGCATCAAAGCCTGAAAAATCCAGATAAAGGCTCCAAAAAGGTAATAGGCTACCTAATGAGGCAAAATAAAAGAAATAAAACCCCGACAGCCGCCAATAAGGAAAACTGGGGGCCATCGACTAGCGTAAAACTGGCAAGCCTGAATCGACTTGGGCATTTTGCGCCCGGTGTCTCAGAAAATGGTCCATCAAGGTAATTGCCATCATCGCTTCAGCGATAGGAGTGGCTCTGATCCCCACACAAGGGTCGTGACGGCCCGTAGTGATCACTTCCACCGCTTCACCTGCGGTATTGATACTACGCCCCGGTAAATGCAAACTTGAGGTCGGTTTAAGCGCAATACTGGCTACAATATCCTGTCCGGTTGAAATACCCCCTAAAATACCGCCAGCATGATTACTTAAAAAACCTTCCGGTGTTATTTCGTCTCGAAATTCAGTGCCTAAACTCTCAACACAATCAAAACCGCCACCAATCTCAACGCCTTTAACCGCATTAATACTCATTAAGGCATGAGCCAATTCTGCATCCAATCGATCAAAAATAGGCTCCCCTAAACCTCGAGGAACATGGCTAGCGATGACATTAACTTTCGCACCAATAGAATCGCCCTTTTTTCGTAGTGCGTCCATATAGGTTTCTAGTTCCTCAACCTTATTAGGGTCAGGACAGAAAAAAGGGTTATCGTCGACAATACTCCAATCTACCGGGCTGATTTTAATCGGCCCCAATTGCGCCAAATAGCCTTTTACTTCGACACCCAACTGCTCTTTAAGAAACTTCTTCGCAATGGCTCCTGCTGCCACACGGATAGCTGTTTCCCGTGCTGACGAACGGCCGCCGCCGCGGTAATCTCTAAAACCGTATTTATGTTGGTAACTGTAGTCGGCATGCCCTGGACGAAAACGGTCAGCAATTTTAGAATAATCTTTAGACCGTTGATCGGTATTTTCAATGATTAACCCAATCGGTGTACCGGTGGTTTTACCTTCAAAAACACCCGATAAAATCTTCACCTGATCGGGTTCTCGTCGTTGTGTGGTGTGCCGTGATTTACCGGGTTTACGCCGGTCTAAATCAAACTGTAAATCTGCCTCCGTTAAGGCTATATTGGGTGGACACCCATCAACCGTACCGCCCAAGGCTAAGCCATGACTTTCCCCAAAGGTGGTCACTGTAAATAATTTTCCTATCGAATTTCCTGACATAATCGGCCCGTTATTTTAATGCTGTTTTAAATAAATCGGTAAACTGGCTCACTTGCTCAGCGGTTAATAAAAACACTCCATCACCACCACGCTCAAAATCTAACCAGTAAAAAGGCACGTTGGGGAAGGCCTCTTGTAACGGCTCTGCGCTACTCCCTACTTCCACGACTAAAATACCCTGAGACGTTAGGAAATTTTCCGCTTCCGCTAACATCCGTATAACAATATCTAACCCTGATACACCGCCGTCAAAACCCATGGCGGGCTCAGCATGATACTCTTGTGGCAAGCCGCGTAATTCTTCTTGGTTAACATAAGGTGGGTTACTGACAATCAGATCATACCGTTGATCAACCGCTAAAAACAAATCAGACTCAATGGCAACGACACGGTCTTGAAGGCCATGGCGTTCTATATTCATTGTTGCAACCGCTAAAGCATCCGGCGATAATTCCACGGCATCGACCTGAGCTTCTGGAAAGGCATGCGCACATGCCAATGCAATACAACCACTCCCCGTACACAGGTCTAAAATACGATCGACTTGCTCGGCTTCGACCCAAGGCATGAACTGTTGCTCAATGAGCTCTGCAATTGGCGAGCGCGGCACTAACACACGCTCATCGACATAAAAAGACAAGCCCGCAAATAT
>MPSY01000133.1 GCA_001901525.1 Methylococcales bacterium OPU3_GD_OMZ
GCGTATAATCGACTTCGGCATTGACTTCGGCATGAATGTTCTCTTCCCCTAAGAAGGTCGATAAAATGGCGAGAACCCGCGTGCGATACATGTTTTCAATTTGGTTGCGGTATTGCAACTGTTCATTGGTGAGGTTGAAATCGTTAGACGTTGATTTTGAATGTAATAATTTACCGTGTGAATCCACCACTGAAACCGCTTCGGCTTCCATAAACGGAATACTCGAGGCGACCATGTGGATGATCGCTTCAACCTGCCCGGTTGTGATTACCCGTCCTTGGTGTTGAAAAACAACCACAGAGGCTTTTGAGGCCTCACGGTTGCGAATAAATACCGATTGTTTCGGGATTGCCAGATGTACTCTGGCACGGCGAATAGAGTCGATGGTTGCAATCGATGCCGCTAATTCTTCTTCCATAGCCAGTTTATAGCGCATTTTCTCCATAAATTGGCTGGTTCCCATCGACTGGTCTTTACGGATTAAATTAAAACCGCCTATAGATGACTCCGGTAACCCTTGGGACGCTAATAATAATTTAGCTTCATGATAATCATCGGTAGAAACCGTTACATTACCCGAGACAGGATCCAGTTTAACCGGGATATCAGCGGCGATTAAAGCCGTATAGATAGCCGATTGATCTTTCTGACTGATTCCTTCAAATAAGGGTCTAAAAGAAGCACCGTTAAAGAGCGAATAAACCATTATAGAAATCAGTATGACGACAATCACCACCACGGCAGGTATCGATTTTTGAACCGCAGGTTGTTGAAAAAAACCGGTGCTAACTGAGGGTGCAGTTGCATTAGCAGTCGACGCTAAGGCACCGGGTGGAGCATTAACGGCAACGCCTTGTCCGTCCGGCTGCTCCAACAAAGGATCAGTTCCCGGAGCGGGGTTAGTATTTGCGGTAATTGCGGGTTGCTCTGCCATAAGGGTGTATTAATTAATCAAAAGCGGCTAGACCGGCATGTTCATAATGTCTTGATAAGCGGCCAGGACCTTATTTCTAACTTGTAAGGTAGCTTGAAACGCAAGTGCCGATTTTTGCGAGGCTAACATGACTTGAGTCAGCGGAATATCAGCACCTTTTTCAAAGGCATCTTTTAATTGCCCGGAGGTCATCTGTAAATCATTCACGGTATTAAGCGTTTCGCCTAAGGTGTTAGCAAAAGAGACCGCCGTCGGATTTTTGACTATCTGTTCGGTGCCAGAAGCTTGAGAGGACATAATGCGCATTTGACTCATTAACGCATTCATATCGGTTAGTGGTGCTGTCATAGATCCTCCTTAACGGTATTCATGATCTTAAGGGACTGCAATGCCCTGATCCTTTATTTTTGCTAATTTATAACGCAGGGTTCTCGCACTGATGCCTAATTGTTCGGCAGCAGCCTTACGACTCCCTTGTACTTTAGTCAGAATTTCTAAAATAACCTGTTGTTCACGCTCCCAGGCCACTTCGCTTAAATCACGATTTTCACTGGCAGCAACAGGGTCACTGGGCGTACTGACCGGCAATCGTGAGGGGGCAACGATAGGCGCCTCTAGGGCGGTATCCATGAGGATATGCGCTAATAAAATTTCGCTATCAGTCGCCAGCACCAAGGCCCGTTGCATAACATTTTCTAATTCACGGACATTGCCCGGCCACGCGTAACTTTTTAGGAAATCGACTACTTCCGGGGTTAAATTATAGCGACCGCTGGACGCTTGCTGGTGCTTAGCTAATAAGGCTTCGGCAATAGGGATAATATCGTCTTTGCGTTCTCTTAACGGAATGAGTTTAAGAGGAAAGACGTTAATCCGGTAATAAAGATCTTCACGAAAGTTACGCGATGTAACCTCATGGGCCAGATTTTTATTGGTTGCCGCAATAACTCGTACATCAACTTTTATTAATTCGGATCCGCCTAAGCGTTTCAGTTCACGTTCCTGCAGGACCCGGAGTAATTTAGCTTGCAGTGAAAAAGGTAATTCACCTATTTCATCCAGAAAGAGGGTGCCGTGTGACGCTTGTTCAAAAAGACCCAAGTAACGTTGATGGGCACCGGTAAAAGCGCCCTTTTCATG
Source organism: Methylococcales bacterium OPU3_GD_OMZ (assembly GCA_001901525.1). Classification (GTDB taxonomy): domain Bacteria; phylum Pseudomonadota; class Gammaproteobacteria; order Methylococcales; family Methylomonadaceae; genus OPU3-GD-OMZ. The sequence goes on from MPSY01000133.1 coordinate 2,075, forward strand.
ACCAAAAAGCATATCTTCTAACATGGATTCTGGCATGGAGGCGCAATTAACCGCGACAAAATCCTGATGAGCGCGCGGCGAGTTGCGGTGAATATGATGGGCTAAGACCTCTTTGCCGGTCCCTGATTCACCGGATAAAAGAACCGTGACTTCAGTTTGAGCGACCCGTTCAGATAATGCCAATAATTTTCTGACCTGATCATTCCTACAGACAAATTGATTGGCGTCTTGTCGCTCAATCATGCAGTGTTCAACCTGTTCGGTGAATTGTTTAGGAATTACGGGACTGGATAAAACATCAATTGCGCCCAATTTTATGGCATTAACGGCAATAGCGACCTGGCCGTCATCGACAATGACCAACACCGGACAATTCAACATAGCCTGATGGAAACGTTTAAAAACCGCTAATAATAAGCCCGCATCATCGCCAACATTGGCGACAATCAGACCTAACTGACTGCTTTGGCCTGATTTTCCGAGATCTTGTGGTTGACTGAGCGGTTCACAAACAAAACCCGCCTCCGTCACAAGGTGGGTTAATAACGCCCGCCCTTGGTCACTTGGATCTACTATTGCTATGACTAAATCATCCGTTAGCATAAAGTTTTAAATTTCTTTTTCACAATGAATTTAACTAAGCAAAAAAGAAGCCAAAAAACTTTATGCCATTAACCATGGCTATAAATCATTGATTTTAGCGTTAAATTTATATTTACCGGGAGCGGTGGACAATAGTTGAGCTGTCAACAATTTGACAGTTGAAGCCTGAATTCAACGGCTTTAGATTAGACACTCATCTGATGTTTTTTTATTTTTTCAATTAATGTCGTACGTCCTAAGCCTAATAACTTTGCCGCATGGGTAATATTCCCCTCAGAACGTTTAAGGGCTTGGGCAATGTATTCTTTTTCAATATCACGTAAGCGCTCTTGTAAATTCATTTCATCAGCCAAAGCGAGTTGTTCATTAAGATCAACGCCCGTGGGTTGAATTGAAGAAGATTGAGTGGCAAATTGGGTTGTCGGCTCGGATTCTTTAGCCTGCTGAAGAGGCGATAACTGAGGCAGATGATTCGGGTTGATCGCTTGCCCTGGAAAACAAATGGACAACCGTTCCACGAGATTACTTAATTCTCGAATATTTCCAGGCCACTGACGACGCATGAGTTCTTGTTGAGCCTCGGAAGTTAAATAAATCGGCGGTGAGTTTTCAACGGTATGAATTTGGGCAAAATATTCAAATAAAAAAATGATGTCCGTACCCCGCTCACGCAAGGGCGGTAAAACAATAGGAAAAACATTCAGGCGATAAAATAAATCTTCTCTGAATTCACCTTTTGATACGGCGGTTTCTAAACAGCGGTTAGTGGCCGCCACAATGCGGACATTAACCTCGATAGGTTTTTCCCCGCCAACGCGGTAAATAACGTGCTCTTGCAGGACGCGTAGGATTTTAACCTGCATATCCATGGGCATTTCAGCGATTTCATCGAGGAACAAGGTGCCATTTTGGGCCATTTCAAAGCGCCCTCGACGACGGGACACGGCACCGGAAAAGGCCCCCTTTTCATGACCGAACAACTCACTTTCCAGTAAATCGCGGGGAATAGCACCACAGTTAATCGGCACAAAGTCTTCATCACTGCGATTAGACAAATAATGTAATCCCCGTGCAGCTAACTCTTTGCCGGTACCGGTTTCACCAAACAGTAAAACCGTCGCATCTGTTTCAGAAACCTGAGCAATTAACTGGCGGACATGGTCTAAAGCCAAGTCATCGCCGATCATAATGCCTTTAACAGAGTTGATTGCCATATATTTAGATTAGCCTAGAATAATTATATTTATTATTACATAGTTAATCCGTAACACGACATCATTGCGAGAAATAAATTTTAGCAAATGGTAAAGGATGACAATCCTTGTAAGCTTTTGATTAAAAAAAATCAAAAGATAGGCACGGGCTACCCTAAGGGCTTGTCGTGTAACTAAAATATAACACCGGTATTCAAGAGTTCTCTTTGATAA
>MPSY01000014.1:0-16050 GCA_001901525.1 Methylococcales bacterium OPU3_GD_OMZ
AACATGGTCTGAAGACTTAATACCGGCTAAATCATAAAGCAATTGATTTTTATTTAATAATGCCTGGTGATGATTGTATTTTTCATCACTGGTCCAGTGCCCATAATGCAAGGCTAAATTACGGCGATTACACCACACCCGTAAATAATCCCAATAACAATCATCATAATGTTTTGCGGTATCTTCGAGCAAAGCTTCCGGCGAAAGATCAACATTAGGGAATAAACTTTCGTCCCGATAATCTTGGTTGGGTTTAAGGTTATACATCTTTTTACTCTTATCTTTTGTCATTATTCACTGTGTACAAAGGCATTGAACAATCAATATTGTCAGCCAAATGGTTGAAAATGATACGGACTGACTGCGTCGTTGTAAACCCAGATCCCCCATACCCTATATAAAATCCCACCAATAAAACCCTTCTTACAAAATAAAACGGCCTATTGATAACAATCCAAACAACAACCGGTTTTAACAAATAACCGCTCGAAATTTCCAAAAAAACCAAGTCAGTTAACCATCTAATACCGATGAAATTCTTTATTTCTAAAAATTTTGTTACATTAACTATTATCCAGCTCAATTAATAAGGTTTTTTAAGATGCGAACGCCTTTAACAATACTGATTAACAGCTCAAACCCCTCAATTACTCAACAACTACAGCACCACTTGAACACACATAGCCAAGAGATAGTCTGCGCCCATACCCTACCAGGTCACTTGAGCATACTGTCACAAAGCATCTTTGATGCTGCCTTTCTTGATCTAGAAAACCCTCACTTTAATACAACACAGCTCATCAGCCAGCTTAGCGTTCACAAACCGTGTCATCTCATTGCCGTCATATCACGCGGCCAAGGCTTACCTCCAACGGTTGATGTTCACCCCTGCGACGACATCCTTACGGTGCCGTTCCTAACCTCCACGCTTAAAAAAATAATCTTCCAAATCACTGAGTTACAACAGCAACATTCCACCGCCCCGTTGTCACCCGACTTTCTAATACCGCTACTCATTAAAACGCAACAAAACAAACAGCTCGCACAAACCCTACTCGAGCGCTGTTTTGATGATTTCCCAAAACAACTGTCTGAAATACAGACCGCTGTTGACCAACAAAATATCAAGCAACTACAAAACTGCGCCCATAAACTCAATGGTTCAGCCGCCTTTTGTGGGCTTACCTCAATCCAGCAGGCCGCCCAAAAACTAGAAACATTTGCCAAAAACCATACGACTAAACAGCTTGCTAGCGCCCTTGAATCCTTAGAAAAAGCGTTACAATCATTTTTCGATCACCAAGATCAACTCTTAGAGCAACTGAAAGACTAACACCCAACCCTGTAACCCATTAGCTGCCACTTTATAAAAAACTTAAGCTTAACGACCCTGTGCGTTACAAATAATCTTGCGCTAGAATCTCAGCGATCTGTACACTATTTAAAGCCGCACCTTTGCGAACGTTATCACTCACTACCCATAAATTAAGCCCCCGTGGGTGCGAAATATCCGACCGAATCCGTCCTACAAAAACGGCATCATCCCCCGAAGACTCCGTCACAGCGGTTGGATAGCCACCCTCTTCACGCACATCAACAACGGTCACACCCGGCGCCTTTTCAAGTAGGGCTCTTGCCTCACTCGCGCTAATCGCTGTTTTTGTTTCTAAATGCACCGCTTCAGAATGCCCAAAGAAAACCGGTACCCGTACTGCTGTCGCATTCACTTTAATAGCCTCATCGGCCATTATTTTCTTGGTTTCCCATACCATCTTCATTTCTTCTTTGGTATAACCATTGTCCATAAAAACATCAATCTGCGGCAAAACATTAAACGCAATTTGCTTAGGATAAACCTTCGATGTCACCGGCTTACCATTTAATAATTTAGCCGTTTGGGAAACCACTTCTTCAACACCCACTTTACCTGAACCTGACACCGCCTGATAAGTACATACATTAATTCTGTCAATACCCACCGCATCATAAATAGGCTTTAATGCAACCACCATCTGGATCGTTGAACAATTAGGGTTCGCAATAATACCTTGATTAGAAAATGCCGCAATACTCTCCGGATTAACTTCTGGGACCACCAATGGAATATCAGTGTCGTATCTAAATTGCGAGGTATTATCAATCACGACACACCCAGAGGCCGTAGCTTTCGGCGCATATTCTGCTGAAACGGAAGCACCGGCAGAAAACAGCCCTATTTGTACCTGACTAAAGTCAAACTCAGCTAAATCACCAATTTTGACCGATTCCCCGTTAAAACTAATACGCTTACCGACGGAACGGCTACTGGCCAACGGGTAAATATCGCCTATGGGAAAACCACGCTGTTCCAAAATCGACAACATTGCCTCACCCACAGCACCGGTTGCACCCACGACTGCCACATTAAATTTCTTAGCCATTTCAATCCTCTTACAATTTTACTAACCCTAATGGGCGCTCACGCCCCCGAGACAATTTATTTTTCCAAACTGGCAAATACCGCCGCCGTAATGTCGCTCACCGCGCCCGTACCGATAACGGAGCTAAATTTCACTGCGCCAGAGCGACTCGCTGACTGATAAAAATCAACCAAGGGTTTTGTTTGCTGATGGTAAACCTCCAAACGTTTACGAACGGTTTCTTCCTGATCGTCTTCACGTTGAACCAAAGGCTCACCGGTGACATCATCTAGGCCTGCCTCTTGGGGTGGATTAAATTCAATATGATAACTACGCCCAGATTCTGCATGCACCCGTCGGCCACTCATTCTGTTAATAATGCCATCATCTTCAACGGCAATCTCAACGACATGATCTATAGCAATCTCCATCGCATTTAAGCCTTCTGCTTGCGCAATCGTTCGTGGAAAGCCATCCAATAAAAAGCCATTCTCACAATCACCCTCAACAATACGCTCTGAAATCAACCCTAAAATAATTTCATCTGAGACTAAACCGCCGGCATCCATCACTTTTTTCGCTTCAACCCCGAGAGGCGTGCCTGCTCTAACAGCGGCACGTAACATATCACCCGTAGATATTTGAGGAATCCCGTACTTCTGTGTAATAAACTGCGCCTGCGTTCCTTTCCCAGACCCAGGGCTTCCCAATAAAATAATTCGCATAACAACCTCGATTTACCGCACAACAACACTTTCCAACCTTGACCACCCGATACGCCAGAAAGAACCTAACCGACTATTTTAATATAAATAGAGCCATTGTTATCGTTTATTAACGTCACAACACTGTTTTTTAACCTATTACTCTGAAATAACGCCTGATAGCAACGCTACGACGCCAGAACTTTCTTGAAATTTTGCCAATTGTAGCTCGGCAGCCCTAATGCGCCCTTGTGTTTGAAGCCATTGCGCCTTATGAAAATAAAGACCTGCTATTGCCAAGGCCTTATCGGCCTTTGATAATGCCGCTAAAAACGTGTCTTCACCCGCAACCATGCGCTGCTGTAAACTACTCATAAAGGCCATTAAGGCATCCCCCGCCAGCCAATACTGTTGTCCCGCCTTAACTTGTCGTTGGTTAATCGGCATTTGAAATTCAATCAAGGGTCGGTCATCGCTGTTGATAGCGCCATTCCCCAATGGCTTTTCATCGCTCAAAAAACTCCCCACATAATGCGTTAACAACGGCAATCCTGATGCCGTAGGTCGCTGTAAAGACAACCCTGCTGTATTTTTATCAAAGCCACTCGGCGTTAAGTGTCCGATCAAACCAATGACCGGTGTTCTGGACGAAAAGTCACCGCGCCAAACAGTCACCTGAGGAAAAACCGCCAACAAGGTTCGCGTAATCGTTTTAAAAGAGTCTGCACTTAATTGATAGGCCGGCAACCATTGCATAAAAATACCTCCAGCTTGCAGATGTGCACGCACCGACTGATAATGCTCAACTGAATAAAGGCCGCCAACACCGGCCTTCCAGGGTACAAATAAATCACTGATAATGACATCAAAAGCAGCCGCCGTTCCTCGTAAATAATTGCGGCCATCTTCTGCAATCACCTGCGCCCTTGGGTCATAGAAAAGACCGTTGGTATAATCAGCAAAATAATCATCCGCAGCTTGAATCACTTCTGGAATCACTTCCGTCACCGTTAATGATTGAAGTGGGTAATAGAGCGACGCCCCCGCCGTTATGCCAGTGCCTAAACCTAAGATATTAACCGTCTGGGGATTAGGGTGTACTAACAAGGGCAACTCCCCTTGGAACGCCTCTAAAACGCGTGAACCACTGCCGCCTAAGGTGTAGTGATTATTTATTTTTATTTTTACATCGTCGCCGCGGCGAATAACCGCAACCGTTGCCGCACTCCCTTCTGTCACAGCCAATAAACTTTCTCCGTCATTGACGGCATCAATTTTAACTGCAGGTAATTGCCCGACATCCAAAAACGACACCAACAAGAACAAACCCACCGCTGGCAAGACTGTCAACCGTGACGACGATTGACACCGAGGCAACCAAAACCAAGCTGCCAAACAGTATAAAACGGCCAAACAACGAATACCGGCCCACAGTCCTAAATAATCAAAAACGAAGAACCCTGTCACTAAGGACCCCACAATACCACCCGCTGTATTGAATGCGACCAAAGTACCGACAACGCTTCCGGTCATACCACCGCGCGCTTCACTGAATTTAATCAACTGCGGCAATAGACCGCCCAGACATAACAACACCGGCCCCATTACGATTGCTCCTATACCCACAATCGTCAAATATATTCAGCCCACCCGGTATTCGAGCCGACATAATTTAAGTTTTCTGTTAAGCATAAAAACACAAACGGAGACAGGCCAATCAAGACCGCACTTGCCATTAATTGCCAAAAAAAACACGCTTCATTAACCAAGGAACTTTGCATTAACCGATAAGCCAAGAAACTCCCTAGTGCTATACACAATAAAAAAAGTGCTAATATAATGGCAAAGGTATAGACCGAGTTTTGTAAGACCTGCTCAAACATACGGCCCCACAAAACCTCTAGTGATAACACCGTAAAACCAGAAAAAAACGATAACTGTTTTAAACCAGCTAAACTTATGTCGCCTTGCGTAGTAACAATATCGGGGTGCTCTTGGGGCGCTGAAATATGTATTTTCGTCACTCCCCGTGACAGACCAAGCGCTGACAACCCAACCAACAAGGTTAATCCCATAGTCAGAAAATAACTCTGTTCATAACCCAAAGCAACCGGCAAATAAAAACCTGCCAACAGTGTTCCGACAACCGCACCCAAGGTATTAATCACATAGAGCGAAGTTACTTTAACACCGCGTTGCTTACCGACACGATCCACATACTGGCCTACCACCGGAAGCGTACCGCCGATAAAATAAGCCGGTGGAAATAATACCACCATTGCCAACAAAAACTTAGTGGCTAAAAATACTTTCGGCTGATTACCAAAGGCATTAAACAAGTCTGGATAAATAACCGCATAGCCCTTCATAAGAAAAAAATAGCCCCCGACTGACAGGGCCACAGCCAATTCCAACAGCCCATAAAGCCGTAGCGGGTTATTACAACCCGCTGCCCGTGCACCCCAGTGATAACTGCCCACTGCCAACCCTAAAAAAAAGGCCGCTAATGTCGTGGCCATGGCTTGAGTCGAACTACCCAATAACAGGCTTAATTCCTTAAACCAAAAGACCTCATAAACAAGCCCCGTTACGCCGGATAAAAAGAACAGCAACATCACGCTGCGCTCTCGAGTCAAAACACTATTCAAAACCGGCTAACCACAAACGTAACTGCAAGCCGATTGCACTGGTATAACCCACAGCCGTAAATTTAATTTTCCCCGAAGGGCCTATAACAAAAATAGTCGGCACCCCACGAATACCAAAAGCGTCGCCTATTGCACCATCCGCGTCATTAACCACGGGCCAATCAAGTTCTGACTTTTTCAAGTATTTTTGAACGTCTTCATTGGACCCTGATTTTACCGCCACCGTCATGCCAGACGTTTGTACTAACACATCGCTCATCGTACCTTGAATGGATTGACAAATACCACACCAACTGGCCCAAAAATAAATAACACCCGGGCCTTCAATAGCACCCTCCCAAGGCACCTTATTGTTAATGACCGCGCCGTGAACTTTCGGCGGCACACCCTCAACAAGATCCCTATTCACCACCTGTTGACCCACCAAAACAATAAGCACTAAAAAACCATAAAACAAACTCTTCCGTAACGACATTTATAACCCCATCATAAGTTGTGCACCGTGCGTTTTAAGCCAATCCCGCTGTTGCTGATAATCCGGCAAGTGCTTGGCGACTAAAGCCCAAAACTGACGCGAATGATTTCTTTCTTTAATATGACATAACTCATGAACCATGACATATTCTAATACCGCAGGTGGCGCTAAAATAAGCAACCAATTTAAATTGATATCGTTGCCTGCACCACAACTCCCCCACCGTGTTTTCTGTTGCCGCACCCGAATTGAGTTGGGATACAACTGAAACCGTTTACTATGCTGCTCGCAAAATTGCTCGGCGGCAACAAGAGCCTGTTTCTTCAACCACACCGTCAGTGCCTTCTTTATCGCCTCTGACACGGCACCAGGGGCCAATAAGGTGGGTAAATCAACGATAAAAGCCTGATCAAAACTAATCTTAACGCGCTTACGCGCTGAGGGTTTAAGCACTAATGGCCAAAGCTCACCGCGAAAAGGAATTTTAGCACCGGCTTGATAATTAACGGGCTTTGGCAATTGGTTCGGCTGTGCCGCTACTTTCGCCAAAGTTTTACACACCCATGCCTGCTGTTCGTGTACGAAGCGGCGAATATCGGCCCCCGCAGTACGTTTCGGAGCCACGACCTCTACTTTTTCGGGTGTCACAACCAATCGTAACCGTTTAGCTCTCTGGCTATAACGAATCTCATAGACAAAAGGAATTTCATTCATAATTGCGTGATTAATACCCGCTTGGAACTTAACAAAATAACTGTCACGACCTTCAGTCTAAAAATAATGGTTATTATAAAAGATCAGATCAATACTTTCTCTACACAAATGCGTAAACTAACAACAAATTCATCTATCAGTCACCGCCTTTATGTCTATTAACTCAGTCGTTCATGACAATGCAATCATCAGGCACTGCCAACAATGGATTAAAACACTGGTCATCGGGGAAAACCTTTGCCCCTTTGCCAAGACCGTCTTTATCCAAGAAAAAATCCACTACCACATTGATCGCAACACTGCGATAGCCGATCGCCTTGAAGCCTTAATCAGCGAATGCCAACGGCTCGATAGCCAAGCGACACTTGAAACCACCTTGTTTATTTGTCCACAAGGACTCGCCGACTTTGATGACTTTCTGGACCTTCTTGCCATTGCAGAACCCTTACTCAAAGCCCAAGGTTACGAAGGCATTTACCAATTAGCCAGTTTTCACCCACAGTATCTTTTTGCCAACACGCAGCCTGATGCTGCTGAAAACTATACCAATCGTTCACCCTATCCGATTTTGCATTTGCTACGAGAAAGCAGCATCGAAAAGGCACTGTTGCACTACAGCGACCCCGAGGCAATTGTTGAGCACAATATTGCCCTGATGAACCGCCTAGGCACACCCCATTTACAACACTTATTTAACTCCTTTACTCACGATACCAACGCCTCATTATGACCGACTCAAGACTAGAAGCGATCGAAAGCAAACTTGCCTTCCAAGAACTCACTACTTTGCAACTCAGCGATACCCTGCACCAACAACAAAAACAAATCGACCACCTCGAACTGCTATGCCAACAACTTATCGGCCGCGTTCAGGAAATGGCCGACACCCTCAATAGCGATCCTGTTATCGATGAAAAGCCGCCTCATTACTAACCCCTCTCCATTAGCACTTCACTATACGCTAGCGCCTTAACCTGTCATAATATCGGATTGCTTTAGGTCCCTTGCCGCACGACAGTGTTTCAAGGGGTAAACGGGAAATCGGTGCGATGACATTCATCAAAACCGATGCTGCCCCCGCAACGGTAAGTAAGGATAACAATCATCGGTTACACCACTGTGTTAATACACGGGAAGGTTAATGATTGCGGCACACGCCACTTATAAGCCCGGAGACCGGCCTGAATGCAATTCGCTACAGCGGGGAGGCTGGTTACGAATAGGTCAATCCATTGCGGATGGGCTATTCCCTCATCTTTCTGCTGTCATTTAAAAACGCACACTTATGCGCGGGCGGCGCGGAGAGAAGCATGAAAAAAATTTTAAGCGGCTTGCTCTTAGCGACTGCTGCACTATCGATACACGCTGAAGATAAAATGCTACCTAAAATGATAGTGACAGCAACCAGAACCTCACAGACCATTAATAATTTATCAGCAGCAACGACTGTTTTCACTCGTGAAGACATTGAACGTTTGCAGGTCCAAGGTATTCCGGAACTTTTAAGCCGTGCGACTGGCGTTGATATTACTCAAAGTGGTGGCCCTGGAAAACTGACTGGGACTTATGTTCGCGGTTCAAGCTCAAGTCAAGTTTTGGTTTTAATTGATGGTATCCGCGGTGGTTCTGTAACGTCGGGAACGCCAGCCTTTGCTTCACTTCCATTAGAACAAATTGAACGCATTGAAATTGTGCGCGGCTCCCAATCCAGCCTATACGGCTCAGAAGCTATTGGTGGCGTGATCCAAATATTTACCCGTAAAGGGCAGCAGAAAAAAGACAACACCCCAAGCGTCTCTATTGACTTAGGCGGTGGTTCCTACGATACCGCGAAGGTCAATGGTAACGTTAGTGGAAAATACAATGATGGCTGGTACTCTTTAGGTGCCTCTCATAGTACAACAGAGGGTTTTAGCGCCCAACCTCTTTCAAACAGTACTGATAATGATAGAGATTCCTATGAAAATTCTAGCTTTAATGTAAGGGCTGGCTACCAATTGAACAACAGTCTCACCCTTGAAGCTTTTGCTCTTAGATCTCAAGGTGAATTAGAATATGACACCAGTGGCTTTGGAGGAAATGACGGCAATGACTTTATTATGCAAAATATTGGTGCAACCGCCAAACTCAACATCACACCAGAGTGGTCAACTACTTTCTCTCTCGGTGAATCAAGAGATGAACTGAAATATATTGATAATACCTTCACCAAAAATCGTCGTCGGACAGTTCGATTAATTAATAATTTCACCTTAAATAGCAATCATGAAATTGTTATCGGCTCTGACTTCAGAGATGATAATGTTGAAAGCTCTACTGCTTATGTTAAAAGTAGCCGATATGATATTGGTGGCTTTGCCGAATATTATGGCCGCTGGTTCGACTTAATCAATTTTAACGCTTCAGTTCGTGGTGATGAAGATGAACAATACGGCTCACATGTTACCGGAGCTACAGGTTTTCGGATGGAACTTTTTAAAAGCGGCATTGATATCATCGGTAGCTTCAGCAGTGGCTATAAAGCCCCTACACTTGATGACCTATATTACCCCGGTTATGACAACCCCGACACAAAACCTGAAGAATCTACCACCTTTGAAATTGGCTTAGAGGGTAATCATCATTGGGGTCGATGGATGACTAGAGCCTATCATACTAATATTGATCAACTTATTACAGCTCCCGCCCTTGATTATAAGCCAGTCAATGTTGAAAAAGCCCAAATTGATGGAGTAGAGATGGAATTGTCTACCCAAATATATGATTGGGATCTACTTCTTAATGGCGATATCTTAAGCCCTAAGAATCGTAAAACAAATGCACGATTAACTGATCGAGCTCAACTACATTTAACCGCCGATCTATCGAAAGAATTTTTCAATAGCCTGACACTGGGTTCATCACTAGCAGTAACTGGTGATCGTTTAGATGGCAGCACTAAACTACACGGGGCTATCGTCTGGGATCTACGCAGTGCCTATAAATTAAATCATCACTGGGCCTTAAAAGGTAAACTGAATAACCTGCTTAATGATCAGTATCAAACGAATAAAGGCTATAACACAGCGGATCGTAATTTCTTCTTTTCTATCAACTACTCCCACTAACCCATAAACTAGAAAACTGGGGTGTTAAAATAACGCCCCAGTTTATGATTGGTAACACTTACCACACATAGCCCACTGAAAACGCTCCATACCAAGCAGTCCTCTTAATCTCATCAAAATTTAATAATGAACCCCAACTATTCAAGGCTCTCTCATTGCCTCACTGACTCAAATACTGTACACTTTTCAAGATAGTCACATTCCTCACCCGATAGCTTGTATGCAAAACAACCATGGCGGCCCACGCTCCGGCGCTGGCCGAAAAAAAGGCTCCTCTGTCTATGGCGAAAGTACCCGGGCTATTCGTGTGCCTGAAAGTCTTATACCAACCGTTAGGCAACTACTCGATCACCGTAAACAACACCCGTCACTGGAAAAAACGATGACTGATAGTTTTCTTCATCCCGCGCAAAACCCTAGCCCCCTTGCCTGTCCACTTTTTACCGGAAAAGTCGCTGCTGGATTTCCGTCTCCAGCTGATGACCATATTGAAAAAACACTGGATTTAAATGAACTGCTGATTAGCAAACCGACTGCAACTTTTTTTGTCCGCGCCGAGGGTGAATCGATGCTGGGTGCCGGGATCCACCCTAATGATATTTTGGTGGTCGACCGCTCACTTGAGGCCGTTCCGGGAAAGATCGTTATTTGTGCGGTGAATGGTGAACTGACTGTAAAACGACTGATTCAACGCCACGAACAACTCATCCTCGCCAGCGAAAACAGCGATTACCCCGACATCCTGATTCGAGAAGATTTTGACCTGGTCATTTGGGGCGTGGTGACCAATGTTATTCACGCCCTTTAACACCCCTACAGACGACCCTTAAAAAAATACCATAATGCCCTGTTTTGCCTTAGTCGATTGCAACAATTTTTATGTCAGTTGTGAGCGCTTGTTTCGACCGGACCTGCACGGTAAAGCCGTCGCCGTGCTCAGTAATAATGACGGCTGCATTATTGCCCGTAGCGAAGAAGTCAAAGCGCTCGGCATTCAAATGGCCACCCCCGTGCATCAGGTTATGCCTTTAATTAAACAACACCGAGTACAGCTTTTTTCATCGAACTATTCACTCTACGGCGACCTTTCCAACCGTGTCATGAGTACCTTAGCAGGCTTTACCCCACACCTTGAAATCTATTCCATTGATGAATCTTTTTTAACACTCCAAACATTGCCGACTCAAAGTATTAAGGCGCAAGCTCAAACCATTCGCCGCACGGTGCAACGACACACCGGCATCCCTGTGAGTATCGGTCTGGGCCCGACTAAAACACTCGCAAAACTTGCCAACAAGATCGCCAAGCAAGAAAAAACCACCGGCATTTTCAACCTCTCTTGCCCCATCGACAGAGCCTGCTACTTAAAATTGACCGCTGTTAAAAACATTTGGGGTATTGGCTCTAAAACCGCAAAAAAATTACAGGCGCTTAAGATCATAACGGCCTGGGATTTAGCACAACAAGACCCTGAATGGATTCGGTCGTTATTCACTGTCACGGCCGCCCGAACCGTTCGGGAACTCAACGGCTTTACCTGCTTAACACTCGATGAGGTTCCCGCCACTAAACAACAAATTATTTGCTCCAGAAGTTTCAAAGGCGGCCTCCGTGACCATCGGTTATTGGCTCAAGCACTCAGCCATTTTTGTCTCCGTGCCGGTGAAAAGTTAAGAATTCAAAACAGCCTGACGAGCCGTATCACCTTATTTATCAATACCCATCCCTTTGATAAAAATACACCTGCAGATAATCGCTCAGCCAGCTTAAAACTACCGCAGGCCACACAAGACAGCCGGGTTATTATCGCTCAGGCAAAAAAACTGCTCACACAATTAGTTCAACCGGGCTACCGCTACCATCAGTGCGGTATTGTCTTAAGCCATTTTGATCACCCTACAACACCGCGGCAAGCAGACCTGTTTACGGACAACGCTCATCAATCACACGCCAGAAAACTGATGAAAACGATCGACACGATCAATCAACGCTTTCCTAACCGTTTAACATTCGCCGCCAGTGGCTTACAGACTGCTTGGCAAGCCCCGCCGCAGTGGCTATCGCCACACTACACCACCCAATGGCAAGAATTAGCGCACGTCAAATGTATTTAGTTACCCTTACTCATCATCTCTTTTCAGGTCAATATGACTGAACTGCCCCGCTGCATCCACCTGCGTACGCATTAAGATAGGCGCACAACAGACCGAACAGTCTTCAATATATTGTTGCTCCCCTAAAGAAATGTCGACTAATATCTCGATCATTTCACCGCAATAAGGACACCCGACCCACAATTCCTCTTGTCTTAACACCGCCACCCCCTCTGAGCCGTCAACTTTCTGTGGCCGTTCACTTAAAATCATAACCACGCAACTTGTTATAATGGCTTAAACTGTCAAAATCAAATCCTTATGACCACTATTCATTCACTGCTGAGCACTGCCAGCCAACAACTCACGGCTATTTCAGATTCACCGACTCTTGATGCTGAAATACTGCTGAGCTTTATATTGCAAAAAGACCGCTCACACTTAACCGCTTGGCCAGAAAAAGAACTCACTGAGGACCATTGCCAGCAATTTAAGACGCTCGTTAACAAACGCTACGCAGGCCATCCTATTGCCTATTTAACCGGAACCCGGGAATTCTGGTCGCGCCCTTTTACCGTCAATTCTGACGTATTAATCCCCCGCCCTGATACTGAATTATTAATTGAACTGGCCTTATTAGCACTGCCTGAAAACAAGGCCCTGAACATACTCGACTTAGGAACCGGTAGCGGAGCTATCGCTATTACCTTGGCCGCCGAACGCCCGCAACTGACAGTAACCGCAACCGATGCCAGCGCGAAGGCACTCGCACTCGCTAAAAAGAACGCCCACCAACTGGGTTGTACCACTATTGAATTTTGTCACGGTCACTGGTTTAAACCGCTGACCGGTCAGCACTACGATTTAATTGCCAGCAATCCACCTTATATCGCACCGAATGACCCACATTTAGCACAGGGGGATATTCGTTTTGAACCCCAACAGGCGCTAATTGCCGCCAATCAAGGTCTTGCTGATATCCAAACCATTACCGACCATGCCCGTCAACACCTTAAAGCAGGCGCTCCCCTGCTCATTGAACACGGCTACGACCAACAAGCCCATGTCCAAGGCATTTTTAAACGCTTTAATTATGATAGAATTGCGACCCACAACGACTTGGCCGGCAACCCCCGCGTTACCACCGGCGTTTATAACACTTAAATACGCAAACGACTGTATTAACCACTCACTGAACTCATCGCCCCATGACTGCTAACGACATAAGAATTCCACGCCGCATCACCAACGAGCTATTACATCTCGCTCAATTGTCACCGACAAAAGAAGTTTGCGGTCTGGTCGGTAGCAAAGCCGGTATTCCACACCGTTGTTACCCTGTAGATAATGTTGCCGAATGCCCTGAACAACGTTTTTTATTGGATGCCCAACAACAAATTCAAGCCATGACAACTATCCGCGAGCGTGGAGAAGATTTTTTTGCCATCTTCCACTCCCACCCTACAAGCCCAGCCATCCCTTCGGAAACCGATATTAAAATGGCTAACTACCCCGATATCATCCAGATGATTATTTCCTTAAATACCAAAGGCATCCTTGAGTTGCGGGCGTTTAAACTAGACACCCCACAGCCTCAAGAAATAAAACTCACACTCTTTAATGATTAACCCCCCAAAAAGCAGGCTTAACGCTTTAGTTTTTCCTTCAACATCGCATTCACTTCACCGGGATTTGCTTTGCCTTGCGTCAACTTCATCACCTGACCGACAAAAAAACCAAACACCTTATCTTTACCGGATAAATACTGCTCAACCTGACCGGCATTATTGGCAATCACCTCGTCAATAATGGCTTCAATAGCACCGGTATCGGTAATTTGCTTTAAGCCCTTCTGGTCAATAATTTCATCAGCGGTTTGATCGCTGTGCCATAACGCCTCAAAAACCTGCTTGGCAATTTTCCCCGAAATCGTATTATCCGCTATCCGTGCTAACAATCCGGCAAAACGTACATGTCCGATCGGGCTTTGGGTAATATCCAACCCATCCTTATTTAAAGCACCGGCTAAATGACCGGTCATCCAATTGGTACATAACTTCGCCTCACAACCCGAAGCACTAATAACTGCTTCATAATAATCAGCCGTATCTTTGGAATGGGTCAATAACACCGCGGTCTCTTCATCGACCCCATACTGTTCTTTAAAGCGCAATTTCTTAGCATCCGGTAATTCCGGCAATTCGCCACGGGCTTGTTCTATCAATGCTTCCGTAATAACTACGGGTAATAAATCAGGGTCTGGGAAATAACGATAATCGTTGGCTTCTTCCTTACTCCGCATAGAGCGAGTTTCATCTAAATCAGAATCATACAGCCGCGTTTCTTGCACCACACTCAATCCCGATTCAATCCTGTCAATCTGACGCTCTACTTCATGATTGATAGCTTTCTCGACAAAGCGAAAAGAATTTAAGTTCTTAACCTCCGCCCGGGTACCGAATTCCACCTGCCCTTTAGGGCGCACGGAAACATTCGCATCACAACGAAACGACCCTTCCTGCATATTGCCATCACAAATACCTAAGTAACGCACCAGCGTATGTAACTTTTTCATATAGGCAACGGCTTCTTTAGCTGAACGCATATCCGGCTCTGACACAATTTCCAATAACGCTGTCCCCGCCCGGTTTAAATCTATCCCCGACAAGCCCTGAAAATCCTCATGCAATGATTTACCGGCATCTTCTTCCAAATGCGCCCGGGTCACACCGATGCGTTTAGTCTCGCCCTCGACTTCAATATCCAACACCCCTTGACCGACGATCGGTAACTCAAATTGACTAATCTGGTAGCCTTTCGGCAAATCAGGGTAAAAATAATTTTTCCTGGAGAAAACCGAATAAGGCGCTATTTCCGCACCGATCGCCACACCAAACCGCAGCGCTAAATGCATCGCTTGTTCATTTAATACCGGTAAGACGCCGGGCAATCCTAAATCAACCGCACATGCCTGGGTATTTGGCTCAGCGCCATAGGCGGTCGATGCGCCCGAAAATATTTTCGATTTTGTTGCAAGTTGGGCATGAATCTCTAACCCAATGACTGTTTCCCATTCCATTTAAATGCCTCTGTAACACTTACCTTTTTATCTACATACACTCTTAAAAAGAGTGACCTCAAAACTACTGCTTTCTTATTCGATACCCGCGGGTGCTTGTTGGTGCCAATCGGTTTCCTGCTGGTAACGGTGGGCCACATTGAGTAACCGCGCTTCATCAAAATAATTACCAATGATTTGTAAGCCAACCGGCTTCTGATCCACAAACCCTGCTGGAATCGAAAGCGCCGGCAACCCGGCTAAATTAACCGCAATGGTATACATATCAGACAAATACATTTCAATGGGGTCTCCTGTTTTTTCACCCAGGCCAAAAGCCGGCGTCGGTGTCACAGGCCCCATTAACACATCGACCTCTGACAATACTTTTTTGAAATCATCACTGATCAAACGACGAATTTTCTGCGCTTGAAGATAATAAGCATCGTAATAACCGGTCGATAAGGCATAGGTACCGATCAATATTCTACGTTTAACCTCTGCGCCAAATCCTTCCCCGCGAGAACGAATATATAGATCGTTTAAATCTTCAGGTGCTTCACAACGATGCCCGTACCGAACCCCGTCAAAACGTGATAAGTTAGCAGAACACTCTGCCGGTGCAACAATATAATAAGCCGGAATAGACAAATTAATATTAGGCATTGACACTTCAACAACCTCAGCCCCTAATCGTGTATATTCAGCAATAGCCTCTTCAACAACTTGCGCCATTTGCGCATTCAAATTGTCTCCAAAGAACTCTTTAGGTAATCCTATTTTAAGCCCTGCCAATGAGTCATTGAGGTCTTTAGAATAATCTGGCACCGGTTTATCGACACTGGTTGAATC
>MPSY01000014.1:16373-26147 GCA_001901525.1 Methylococcales bacterium OPU3_GD_OMZ
TGATCCCAAGGGTTTTTAACCGGGCCAAAAAAACTGGTTTCATTGGATGACCCCATGGCGAACTCATCCATATTTAATTTGCCCAAAGTCACCGCACCGGCTTGGTTAAATCGCTCAATGACGGTGGCATTATAGGGTGCCTGAAAATTATCCAGCATTTTAGAACCACAACTGGTTTTAATGCCCTGAGTACAAAAAATATCCTTATGTGCGAGCGGAATACCGGTTAAAGGACCTGCTTTTCCGTCGCTAATTAATTGGTCCGCTATTTTAGCCTGCGCGATGGCTTCAACTTCGGTCACCGTAATAAAACAATTCAACTCACTGTGTTGCTTGATTCGTGCCAAGTGCGCTGTTGTTAATTCCTGACTCGAAAATTCTCCCGCCTGAAGGCCTTTAGCCAATTCAGCGATCGTTTGATTATGCATAGATTCCAAAACTCCTAACTAATCAATGACTTTAGGTACTAAATAAAGGCCTGCTTCAATCTCAGGCGCCTGCGCCTGAAATAATGCCCGCTGATCGTCTTCTGTGACTTCATCGGCCCGCAATCTTTGCACTTGATCCATCGGATGTGCCATCGGAGTAACGTGTTCCGTGTTCACTGAACTCATTTGCTCCACTAAATTTAAAATTCCAGAAAGTTCTTTCGCATAACTGTCAACGTCCTTCTCGTCAACCCCAAGCCGCGCCAAATATGCAATTTTATTAACTTCTTCTGTCGTTAACGCCATTTCTTACTCCATGAACTAAAATATCATTTCTTTTTACCAAATATAATACTTGATATCTTGCCCAAATACCCACTCGATTGTTAAAGTAGTAATATTTTATTAGCAAGGATAGAACATGATGTTCAAACGCATACGCGGACTTTTTTCTACAGACCTGTCAATTGATTTAGGAACCGCGAATACGCTTATTTATATTCCAGAACAAGGAATTGTTCTCAATGAACCCTCCGTTGTCGCCATTAAGGAAGACCGTGCACGCGGCAATAAGTTTATTGCTGCTGTGGGGGCGGATGCCAAAGCTATGTTAGGACGCACCCCGGGGAATATTACGGCTATCCGGCCGCTTAAAGACGGTGTTATTGCTGATTTTGCCGTGACCGAACGCATGCTACGGTTTTTTATTGAAAAAGTACATGAAAGTAAACTGTTACGCCCCAGCCCTCGAATCTTAGTCTGTGTTCCTTGCGGCTCGACACAAGTCGAACGCCGTGCTATCCGTGAATCAGCTTCTATGGCGGGCGCCCGCGAAGTCTATTTGGTTGAAGAACCCATGTCTGCCGCAGTCGGCGCAGGCCTACCTGTCAATCAAGCACAAGGATCTATGGTTCTTGATATTGGCGGCGGCACCTCTGAAGTTGCAGTCATTTCCTTAAATGGTATCGTCTACTCGGCCTCCGTTCGTATTGGCGGTGATCGCTTCGATGAAGCCATTATAAATTATGTTCGACGTAACTACGGTACCTTAATTGGCGAAGCCACAGCTGAACGCATTAAGCAAGAAATCGGCTCAGCCTACCCTGGCAATGAAATTTCCGAAATTGAAGTTAAAGGTCGCAACTTAGCCGAAGGTATCCCCAGAAGTTTCACCCTCAACAGTAATGAAATGCTAGAAGCCCTTCAGGAACCGCTTGCCGGCATCGTAGGTGCTGTAAAGGTTGCACTGGAACAAACGCCACCCGAACTAGGAGCCGATGTTGCTGAACGCGGCATTGTCCTGACCGGTGGCGGTGCCCTGTTAAAAGATATTGATCGACTCATTTCCGAAGAAACAGGCCTCCCCGTCCTGATTGCCAATGACCCCTTAACCTGTGTTGCCCGTGGCGGTGGAAAGATTCTTGAAATGATGGATGATAAAAATATGATTGGCTTTTCTCTGGAATAACGACTCTAATCACACCTTGTCAAAGTCTCGTCATTCATTTTTTACAACCATTAACGCCATGCCATACGTTCAACGTGCACGGCGTTACGTTAATAGCTTTTTACCATAACGCAACTGAGGGCACCACTATAAAACCATTATTTACCACTGGTGCCTCACTCAATACCCGTCTGTTGGTAACGGTCATTTTATCTGTATCCCTGTTAATCACTGATCGTCAAAGTAATCTATTAGATAATGTCCGCAATGTGATTTCCATCGTGCTTTACCCCATAGAACGACTGGTTAATCTACCCCCGCAACTCAACCAAACACTGTCAGACTCTCTGCTTTCTTATCAAGATGTCGTCACTGAAAACGCCCGACTCAAAGAACAACAATTTATTGCCCAAACCAAACTCCTCAAACTCGCCGCATTAGAAAAAGAAAATATTCGATTACAAGCCCTGCTCGGCAACTCATTTACATTGGGCGAACAACTCCTGACTGCCGAATTATTAGCCGTTAATCTCGCTCCCTATGAACACACAATTGCCTTAAACAAAGGCAGTCGATTTGGCATCCATAAAAATCAACCGGTTATTAGTGTTAATGGTGTTGTCGGTCAAGTGACCCGCTCAACCGCCATGCGTTCTGAAGTTTTACTCATTTCAGACCCCAGCCATGCCATTCCTGTACAAATCAACCGCAACGGCTTATATTCCATTGCCGTGGGCAGTGGTCAAATCAATCAACTCAACTTACCTTACTTACCCAACAACAGCGACATTAGACCCGGTGACTTACTCATCACCTCAGGACTGGGCGGCACCTTCCCACAAGGCTACCCCGTTGCGACGGTAACAGCGGTTACCCCACAGCCGGATAAACCCTTTGCCATTATCACCGCAACCCCTAAAGCCCAACTGGACCGTCTTCGAGAACTGTTGATTGTTTGGAGCGACACCACACCGATCCCGCTACTTAATACACCCGAACCATCATCCACCCAAAACAATGAGCCTGACTAAACGCTACAATTATATTTTTTACATGAGCACGTTGGGTCTGGCTCTCATACTAAAAATTTTGCCATCGCCACCCTCAATTCAAAATCTGGCACCTGACTGGGTTTTACTGGTTTTAATCTACTGGCTATTATCAGAGCCCCATAAAATCGGTATTTTTAATGCTTTTTTTATTGGTCTACTGGTTGATGTACTCACCGGACGTTTATTAGGCCAATATTCCCTGGGCTATATCTTTGCCGCCTATCTCTGTCTTAAATTACACAACCGTTTACAAAATGTCCGGTTAGCTCAACAAGGTTTCATTATTTTTTTAATCCTGATCATTAGCCAATCCATCCTCCTGTGGACTGAGACTATTCAACACGCACGACTTCATGACCTCAATTTCTGGCTGCCTGCATTGACCGGTGCCCTATGCTGGCCACTGGTAAAATATCTGTTAAACCACAGCCAACGCTGGTTCAATTAATTTTTTTAAAATTATGTGCTAATCCTTTACCATGCCACGCCGTTTTGCCTTAAAAGATATTTATTCCGAAAACCGACTTTTCCTCAGTCGCATCGTAATTATATTCATTGTTATCCTATTACTGGTGAGCGCTCTCATTGCACGGTTAATCTATTTGCAAATAACCGGGCATGAATACTACGCCTCCCAAGCACACAATAACCGCATTAAAATATCCTCACTACCGCCAACACGCGGCATAATCTATGACCGCTACGGGAAAATACTCGCCGACAACATTCCCTCGTATAGCTTAGAATTAACCCCTGAATTGATACCCGATATTACTGAGACCCTTACCCGATTAAAACACTTACTGAACCTTTCAGAAGAAACACTCACGCAATTTAAAAAACAATTAACCCGTCATCGCTCCTTTGACAGCATACCGTTATTACTAAAAATGAACGATACCACTGTGGCTCGGTTTGCTGTTGTTCAACATCAATTCCCCGGTGTCGACATTCATGCTCGGCTTATCCGTCATTACCCCTACGGTAAAATAGCGGCTCATTTAGTCGGCTATGTCGGACGAATCAATGAAACAGAACTTAAAACGCTCTCAACAACTCGCTACAAAGGAACGCACAGCATTGGTAAAACCGGTATTGAAAAAACCTATGAAGGACAACTCCATGGTAAACCCGGTCATGCCGAGGTCGAAACCAACGCACAACTACGCCCCATCAGAGTGATAAAATCAGCAGCCCCGATACCGGGGGAAAACTTACACCTGACACTGGATATTGAATTACAAAACATTGCTTATCAAGCCTTTAAGAATCATAACGGTGCTGCTGTCGCTATTGAAGTAGCCACCGGCGATGTCTTGTCTATGCTCAGCCACCCAGGATTTGACCCGAACCCATTTTCTTCCGGCATTTCAACTAAGGCTTATAAAGCGCTACAAGAATCTGACCGCAAACCTTTATTTGACCGTGCCCTGAGAGGACAGTACCCCCCGGGTTCAACCCTCAAACCTTTTATGGGTCTTGCCGGACTACAATACGCTCTGACCCAAATCAATACACCGTTATTTTGCCCGGGCTATTACCAACTGCCTAATGTTAGCCATCGTTACCGTGACTGGAAAACCTGGGGCCATGGGTTCGTCACCCTTAATGACGCCATTGTACAATCATGCGATGTTTATTTTTACGATCTTGCCCGCACATTAGGCATCGACCGAATACATCACTTCCTTTCACAATTTGGTTTTGGTCAAAAAACCGGCATTGATTTAATCGGTGAAAAGTCAGGTATACTGCCGTCAAGAAACTGGAAACGCCAACATAAAAATTTACCTTGGTACCCGGGTGAAACATTAATCACCGGTATTGGCCAAGGATTCATGCAAACCACCCCGCTGCAACTAGCCGTTGCAACCGCTACCTTAGCCAACCAGGGCATCAGCATTCGCCCCCATTTAATAAAGCCCGCGAAGGCATCCCAACCCAAACCTATTACCGAAAAAGTTAATATTGACCCCGCTTATGTCAGTGATATTATTAATTCAATGATTAATGTCGTACATACCCCTAAAGGTACCGCGTACAAACTCAGCCAAAACATAAACTATAAAATCGCCGGTAAAACCGGAACGGCACAAGTATTTACCGTCAAACAAAAAGAAAAATACGACGCTGAAAAACTAAAGGAAAAACTGCTTGATCACGCTTTATTTATTGCCTTTGCACCCGCTAATGCACCTAAAATAGCGGTTGCTGTCATTGTCGAGAATGGGGGCCATGGCGGAACCGCTGCCGCACCCATAGCCAAAAAGATAATTACTCAGTATTTAAACAAAACATCCCATAATGATTAACGAAACACGCCCTGAACACTTCCAGAATAACTCAGTTATCGGCCGTTTTTTAAGTCGTATTCACCTTGACAGTCTGTTATTAGCTGGCTTGATTCTGCTTTCCTTACTCAGTTGTCTCATTTTATACAGTACCAGCGGTCAACATTTAGAGACCTTATTGCGTCAAACCACACGCATCGCTATCGCTTTTTTTATTATGCTGTTTATCGCCCAAATCCCCCCGAATCAAATCAAAAGATATGCTGTGAATTTATATATCATCGGCATCCTTTTGTTACTCGCGGTACTGATTATCGGTGAGATGGGAAAAGGGGCTCAGCGCTGGCTTGATTTAGGACTTTTCCGCTTTCAACCGTCTGAAATGATCAAAATAACCACGCCTGCGGCAATTGCCTGGTATTTTTCAGAGCATGCTTTACCCCCCCGTTGGAAAGAATTGTTTATCGCCCTAGTGCTAATTGCCATTCCGACTTTCCTGATCGCAAAACAACCCGACCTAGGCACCGCCCTTTTAATTGCCAGTTCAGGAGCCGCCGTCTTTTTTTTCGCAGGGATCTCATGGCGAATTATGCTTTCATCACTGGGTGGCCTGATAGCGCTTACACCGGTTTTATGGCATTTCATGCATGATTATCAACGTGCCCGTGTGATCACCTTCCTCAATCCTGAGAGCGACCCCATAGGCAGAGGCTACCATATCATCCAATCCAAAATAGCCATTGGCTCCGGCGGACTTTACGGTAAAGGCTGGCTTGAAAGCACGCAGGCCAAATTAGAGTTCCTCCCTGAACGCTCAACTGATTTTATCTTTGCCGTTTTCGCCGAAGAATTTGGGCTACTGGGTTGCGTCAGTTTATTATTTTTATATTTACTCATCACCCTGCGTTCACTTTACATCGCTGTTAATGCCCAAGACACCTTTTGCCGGCTGTTAGCCGGTAGTTTATCCTTCACCTTCTTTGTTTATGTCTTTGTCAACATTGGTATGGTTATTGGTATTTTACCGGTCGTGGGCGTACCCTTACCGTTAATTAGTTATGGTGGCACTTCAATGGTGACACTGCTGATCGGATTCGGTATTCTTATGTCTATTCATACGCATAAAAATTTACTGTCTCATTAACCACTGCTCCTACAGGCCTATCATCCCTATACCTATGACTCTTCAAAAAAAACACCGCACCATCAGGTTTTTTATTGGTTTACTCAGTACTGTTGCGCTCACACCTTGCGCGGCTGAGAAAACCCCCGATACCTTTACAAAGGACTCACCTCAACAATACATTATTGCCCAGGGCGATACGTTATGGGGGGCATTCAAAAAGCTCAACCTCCCCAACCATGCTTGGCCCACTATTCTGGCCACTAACCCTCAAATAAAAGACCTCAATAAAGTCCAGCCCGGCGATATTATTTACCTTACCCGAAAGGTCGATAAAACTAAGCCAGCCGCCAACCCAAGCAGCCCTTCGCTTGCTTCCAAAATCAATGGCTTTATCGATGACATGGTCAAAAAACATGCCTTTAACCGCACCGCGCTTGAAGCCCTCTTCCAAACAGTGGAAATAAAAGCACCCATAATTAAAGCCATTTCTAAACCGGCTGAAAAACGTCTGGTCTGGCATCAATATAAAGAAATCTTCTTAACCCCTAAAAGAATTCAACAAGGCGTCTCCTTCTGGAAAAAACACGAATCTGAACTCAGCCGTGTTGAACAAAAATACGGTGTTTCTGCAAAAATCATTGTCGCCATCATTGGTGTTGAAACCTATTACGGAAAAATCACCGGCAAACATCGCGTCATTGACGCCCTTGCCACGATTGCCTTTGGCTACCCTAAACGAGAAACTTTCTTCACTAACGAATTAAAACAATTCCTTATCTTATGTCGAGACGAAGCGATCGACCCCTTAATACCCACAGGGTCCTATGCCGGCGCAATGGGCATCCCGCAATTTATGCCGAGCAGTTTCATCAGTTATGCTGCTGATTTTGATGGCGATAAAAAACGAGATATCTGGTCCAATTACGGCGATGTTTTTGCCAGTATTGCCAATTATTTCATTCGTCACCACTGGCAACCCGACCAACCGGTCGCCTTTAAAATTCAACATAAAACCAATGCCTTTAACCGTGCCCTTTCAAAAGGGCTAAGGCCTGATACCACCGTTGCCGCACTCAAAGAGAGGAATCTACATCTGGCCTTCCCTGAACAACTCAATTTTACTGATCGTGTTAAATTACTGCGCTTTCAACAAAAAGAAACGATTGATTTATGGCTGGGGTTACAAAACTTTTATGCCATTACCCGTTACAACCATAGTCCACTCTATGCGATGGCCGTTTTCCAACTCAGTGAAGCAATCAATACACTCAAAATAGCCCATGACTAAAACAGGTAAACTGCTCACTGGAGCGATTTTATTATCGCTCAATAGCTGTACCGTGCCACTGTTATCAGAACAAGACCAACCGCCTGATTTTATACCCGCCAATATTATGGCGATACCCAATGCCACTCCGCGGTTTGAACCCCGAACACGTGCCGGCAACCCGCCTGAATATGAAGTACTGGGTCAACGCTACCGTACGCTTAATCACAGTCACAATTATCAGGCCTTGGGCGTTGCTTCCTGGTATGGCACAAAATTTCATGGTAAAAAAACAGCGAATGGTGAGACTTATGACATGTTTGCCATGACAGCAGCCCATAAAACACTGCCCATTCCTTCTTATGTAAAAGTCACTAATCTAGTCAATAAACGTTTCGTTATTCTGCGTATCAATGATCGCGGTCCTTTTCACGACAACCGTCTTATCGACCTGTCATACACCGCAGCGGCTAAACTTGACATTTTAAAAAAAGGAACCGGATTTGTTAGAATTCAGTCTATCAATACCTCCAAACCTAGCATTGACTTACCTCGCTCATCGACGCTTTCAGATAAAAAAACGCATGTTTATCTCCAAGTCGGTGCTTTTCAACACCTAGAGAACGCTCAAAACCTACAACAACAGTTAAACCACAAACACTTACCAAAATCACGCATTGTAACCACCTCTAAATCTCACAGATTACTGCATAAACTTCAGTTTGGCCCTATTGTCTCTGTCAATGAAGCCGACCGACTGATGCAACGGCTCAGCAAAATCGGTTATTCCGCACTCCATTTTATAACGGAGTAACTTTCAATAATCGGCTCATGTTATAATTGTCACCCTAGAACCCTAAACTTTAAATTAATAACAACACAAACTAACCCTATTAATTTATCCCTTTTTTTGCCTTAAAAACTTTTACGCTTATGCTATTTATAACAAACCGAGTTTTTTCGTCAGGTAAATCATTGGCCCTTTGTATGCTGGTGTTTTTTTTACCGACGCCTTTACTAGCGGCTAACAACCTGATCATCCCCGCCAGCCCTACGATTGCTGCCCGCGGCTATTTCCTCATGGACTTTGACAGCGGCCAAATTCTCACTGAGAAAAATGCAGATGATCGTCTGGCACCGGCCAGCCTGACTAAAATAATGTCTACTTATGTTGTTTTTCAGGAATTACAAGCCGGCCAATTAGCGCTTGATGAACCCGTCATCATCAGCAAAAAAGCCTGGAAAACACCGGGCTCAAAAATGTTTATCGAGGTCAACAAACATGTCAGTGTAGAAGACCTACTTAAAGGAGTCATTATTCAATCCGGTAATGATGCCAGTGTTGCCTTAGCGGAGCATATCGCCGGCGATGAAGAAACCTTTGCCCGATTAATGAACCAACATGCCAAACGACTGGGCATGATCAATAGTAATTTCCATAACAGTACCGGACTGCCGGCCAAGAACCACTATACAACTGCGCATGATCTGGCTATTTTAAGTCAGGCATTAATCCGTGAATTTCCAGACTACTACCAGTGGTTCAAAGAAAAAGACTTCACTTTTAACAATATAAAACAAAGTAACCGTAACAAATTACTGTGGCGCGATGACTCTGTGGATGGCATTAAAACCGGTTATACCGAAAAAGCAGGTTATTGCCTGGTTGCGTCTGCGAAACGCAACAACATGCGTTTAATTTCAGTGGTCATGGGCACCCGCAATCAAAATGCCAGAGCCCGTGAGAATCAGAACCTATTAAATTATGGCTTTCGATTTTTTGAAACGCATAAACTCTACGACGCGCAGCAAAAACTCACCGAAGCCAAAGTTTGGAAGGGCGCAACCAACATTTTATCCTTAGGCATAAACGATGATCTCTATGTCACAGTTCCAAGACGTCATTACGACGACCTAAAAGCTGTCATGTCAGTTGATTCAAGAATCATTGCCCCCGTGGGCGCCGGCCAGACTTTTGGTTCTATCGCTATTACCTTACAAGACGAAACCATCATCCAAAAACCACTAGTCGCCTTAAGTCCTATTGCAATCGGCAGTATTTTTCAAAAACTCTACGATACCGTACTGTTGAAAGCACAATAAACAATGATGCTACTGGATCAAGCTCTCGTTTATTTAAACGGTCACTACCAACCCCTGTGT
>MPSY01000246.1 GCA_001901525.1 Methylococcales bacterium OPU3_GD_OMZ
ATTGTGTTAATACCCTTAAAAGTCGCTCAGTGACTTTATTTAAGGCGGTATCAGAAGGGGCAACACGGCGTTTTCGGGCGATTATTTTAACCTCGTTGACGACTTTTTTAGGATTGGTTCCGTTAATGCTTGAAAAAGATACCCAGGCGCAATTTTTAATTCCCATGGCGGTTTCATTGGCCTATGGGATTATTTATGCGACGTTGATTACCTTATTTTTATTACCGACGTTATATCTGATTTTTGATGATTGTGCAGTGCGATTTAGGAAAATTAAATCGGCACTGTATACGAGTTTTAAAGGAATTTAATTTAATTTTTATTTGAGGGTGGTATGAAAAGTAGAACATTTTTGCTGATTCGCACAGTATTATCGTTAACCTTGGCTGCGGTTGTTGTCGCTGGCTGTAGCACACAGCCGGTGGCGCTTGTTAGTACGCCTAAAGTGGTCGCGAAACATACTCAGGCAGAGGCGCCAAAGGTGAAAAAGCATACAATGCATAAGCAAGAAAATGGCGTTTTAAGTTTGGATGTTTTTAAAGAAAACAATAACATACATATTTTAACCGGTATTAATGATCAAGACTTTTCTACGTTGCAATATCAGCGTTCGGACAATCAGGGTCGCAGTTGGACAACACCGGTCAATATAGCCCCTCAAAGAACCGTCTTTAATTTTCGCCGCGGCAATGATTCACAGATTGCTGCTTGGGGTGACAATGTGGTCGTGGCCTGGATGAACAGAGGCTATACTAACCGTCATGGCTCAGGTCCTATGAGTGTGGCTTATTCTCATGACCAAGGTAAAACCTGGAATATGGGTGAAATGGCCGCGTCGCGATGGAAAAACGGCACCCATGCTTTTATGGAATTAACCGCTAATGAGAAAGGCATGCATTTTGTTTGGTTAGACAGTCGAAACGGTAAGCAAGGCCTCCAATATGCACACTCAATTAACGGCGGCGAAACGTGGAAACCTGAAACCACTTTAGATGCTAAAACGTGTTACTGC
>MPSY01000134.1 GCA_001901525.1 Methylococcales bacterium OPU3_GD_OMZ
TTTTTAAGGGTGTGGGTTTTGAGGTGGTTGAAGGTCCTGAGATTGAGGATGATTATCACAATTTTGAAGCTTTAAATATTCCAGCGCATCATCCCGCGCGGGCGATGCATGATACTTTTTATTTTGACCCCCATACGGTTTTAAGAACCCATACCTCACCGGTTCAGGTCAGAGTCATGGAACAAGGGACACCGCCTTTAAAAGTGATTGCCCCTGGGCGAGTCTATCGCTGTGATTCGGATATTACCCATACCCCGATGTTTCATCAGGTCGAGGGTTTTGTCGTGGATACCGATGTCAGTTTTGCTGACCTTAAGGGCGTTGTGTTTGAGTTTTTAAGAGCGTTTTTTGAGAAAGATATTCAAGTTCGTTTCAGACCCTCTTATTTTCCGTTCACCGAACCGTCAGCAGAAGTTGATATTGAATGTGTCATGTGTGATGGTGTCGGTTGCCGCGTATGTAGTCATACCGGCTGGCTTGAAGTGATGGGCTGTGGAATGATTCATCCTGCGGTGTTTAAATCTGTTGATATTGATTCTGATCAATTCACCGGGTTAGCCTTTGGTATGGGTGTCGAACGATTAGCCATGTTACGGTATGGCATTAATGATTTACGGTTGTTTTTTGAAAACGACCTTAAATTTCTTGAACAATTTAATTGATTGGGGACGATTGAAGCATGCGTTTTAGTGAAACCTGGTTAAGAGAACAAGTTAACCCCGATCTTACGACAGAAGCCCTGGTCGAACAGTTGACCATGGCCGGTCTGGAAGTCGATTCTGTAACTCCTGCAGCAGCAGAGTTTACTGGTGTGGTCGTCGGAAAAATCATTACCCTAGAGCAACACAGTAATGCAGACAAATTAAAAGTTTGCTCGGTTGATGTCGGGGGGGATGAGCCGTTGCAAATTGTTTGCGGGGCTAATAATGTCAGTATCGGTATGCACGTGCCCGCAGCTTTGGTCGGTGCGGTATTGCCCGGTGGTTTTAAAATTAAGAAATCAAAACTTCGGGGCGAGTTATCTTTTGGCATGCTGTGTTCTGAGCAGGAATTAGGCATAGCAGATACCGCTGAAGGTTTGATGGTATTACCTTCCAATGCTCCGGTGGGCGTTGATATTCGGGACTATTTGTCATTGGACGACACGCTGATAGAATTAGATTTAACACCTAACAGAGCCGATTGTTTAAGCATTGATGGGGTGAGACGGGAAGTTGCGTTATTAAATAAAATGCCCTGGCAGCCAGACCAACAGAAAGCAGTTGCAATGGGTCATCAAGAGTCTATCGACGTTAGCGTGAGTGAGTCTGCGTTATGTTCGCGTTATTTAGGTCGTTTGATTAAGGGTGTTAAGGTGGACGCGCAAACGCCACTGTGGATGCAAGAACGCTTACGTCGTTCCGGACACAGAAGTTTGGGGCCCTTGGTTGATATTACTAATTATATTTTATTGGAATTAGGTCAGCCATTGCATGCTTTTGATGCGGGCCAGTTATCCGGTGGGATTGTGGTTCGTTATGCCAATCAGGGTGAAGAAATTGCCTTGTTAAACGATCAGTCATTGATCCTGAATGATGATATTTTGGTGATTGCAGATCAAAGCGGTCCGGTTGCTTTAGCCGGTGTTATGGGCGGCAAGGACTCCGCTGTGGGTGATGACACTGTTGATATTTTTCTGGAATGTGCTTTTTTTACCCCTGAAATGATGATGGGTAAAGCGCGCGACTTAGGGCTGCATACTGATTCATCGCACCGTTTTGAACGGGGGGTTGACCCCTTTATCCAGCGCCGGGCGATAGAGCGCGCCAGTCAAATGATTATTGATATAGCCGGGGGGTGTGCCGGTCCCATCACAGAAATAATGGATGAAGCGTATTTACCAAAACGGTTGCCGGTATTGTTGCGTGAAGAGCGTATTGCAAAAGTTCTAGGGGTGGCAATGCCCGCTGGAGAGGTTGAAGATATATTTCAACGTTTAGGAATGACCCTTGAACGTCAAGATAATGGCTGGGCAATAACACCGCCGGGTTTTCGTTTTGATATTGCTATTGAAGCAGACCTGATTGAGGAATTAGGGCGCGTTTATGGTTACAATAACTTGCCACAGCAAAGTTTATTAATGCATGCGCAATTGTCATCTGCGCCGGAAGCAGTTTTGGGTATTGACCGTATTAAGGATCTGTTGGTTGACCGCGGTTATCAGGAAGCGATTACTTACAGTTTTGTTGATGCAAAGGATCAACAAACAGTCGCGCCTAGCGAGAGTGTTATTGCTTTGCAAAATCCAATTTCTTCTGAACTATCGGTTATGCGAACGACTATTTGGTGTGGTTTATTGAATGCAGCCTATAGAAATGTGAGTCGTCAACACAGTCGGGTACGGTTATTTGAAGCAGGCTTGTGTTTTAAAACCGGTGAGGGTGCTGGGGAAATGGCACAAGAAAAAATGTTAGCAGGCTTAGTATTAGGCTCGCAGTTACCTGAACAATGGGGCGAGTCGTCGAGAAAAATTGATTTTTATGATGTTAAAGCAGATTTAGAGGCTATTTTCGCACTTAATGGCGTTGAGTCAGATTTTGTTGCGCACGAACATTCAGCGCTGCACCCGGGACAAACCGCCGCTATTCAAACTAAGGCAGGTGAGCAGATTGGCTGGTTGGGCGTGTTGCATCCAACCTTAGAAAAACACTATGGCTTTGATACTTCGGTATTTTTATTTGAATTAAAACAAGAGTTTGTATTAAATAGGGCTGTGCCTGAATTCACGCCATTATCGAAGTTTCCATCTGTTCGGCGTGATTTAGCACTGATTGTTGATGAAAATATGCCGGTGAGCCATATTTTAGCTGAAATCAATGGTTTTGACGAAGAAGCGATTAGAGAAGTTATTATTTTTGATATTTACAGCGGTGAAGGAATCGAGGTCGGTAAAAAGAGTATTGGCTTAGGGTTTTTTATCCAGAACTTGACACAAACGATGACTGATGCAGAAATTGATGGGTTAATGGCGTTAGTTTTGGGTAAATTAGCGTTGAATTTGAATGCAAAGCTAAGGGATTAAAGAGATTATGGCGATCACAAAAGCAGATTTTGCAGAAGGTTTATTTGACGAGATGGGTTTAAATAAGCGTGAAGCTAAAGAGATTGTTGAGTTGTTTTTTGAAGAGATTAAATCTTCTTTAGAGGTTGGTGAGCAGGTGAAGATCTCTGGTTTTGGTAAATTTGAGTTAAAAGACAAAAGCAGTCGTCCGGGTAGAAACCCTAAAACAGGGGAAGAAATTCCTATTTCAGCACGTCGTGTGGTAACATTTCGGTCAGGTATGAAATTAAAAGCCCGGGTGGAAGCATATGCTGGAACCAAGTAATAATAATCAATTGCCGGAAATTCCGGCTAAACGCTACTTTACCATTGGTGAGGTAAGTGAGTTGTGCGATGTTAAGCCGCATGTATTACGGTACTGGGAACAGGAATTTACCCAGTTAGAACCGGTTAAAAGACGCGGTAATAGACGTTATTATCAACGCCATGACGTGTTGATTATTCGTCAGATTCGATCGTTATTATATGAACATGGTTACACGATTAGTGGTGCCAGGAGTCATTTAGAAAATGATAATAACCGAGTTGACAGTAATGTCACGAAACAATTGATCCAGCAAATGCGGGGTGAATTGGAAGAAGTATTGGTACTACTTAAATAATTATTTTTTGATATCGTCGGGGCGTAGCGCAGCTTGGTAGCGCACCACAATGGGGTTGTGGGGGTCGAAGGTTCAAATCCTTTCGCCCCGACCAAAAATGGTTACATCCCTTGTAACTGTTAAATGTAATTAAATAATTATAGATTTAGACTTTTTTAGGAAAGTTGTTCAGCAGTCACCTGTTCAGGTGACCTTCATTTGAAAACCACAGACGGTTCATAAAGGAATACTTTCAACCGTGTAAGAGCTGAAAGTTGACGGCACCGATTGATCTTTTTTTAGTGTGTGGAGTCATGGTATTGATCTAGAGGTTCTTTTTTTACCAAAAAAAACGTTGCATTAAAGACGAAATTTACTATATTTAG
>MPSY01000135.1 GCA_001901525.1 Methylococcales bacterium OPU3_GD_OMZ
GGGTTTCTTTATGGGGTTTTTGCTTTACTTCAAAATAATTAACAATCAAAAAGGGCAAAATCTAAGCAATGAAAACAATAATAATTATGGGCTCAACCTCCGACGAGCCCCATGCAAAAAAGATCACCGACAAGCTAAACGAATATAACATTAACTGGGAACAGCACGCGGCGTCCGCACACAAAGAACCCCTTAAGGTTTTGAGTATCTTGAATACAAATAAAGATAAAAAGGATATTGTCTATGTCACCATTGCTGGGCGGTCAAATGCTCTATCTGGTTTTGTGGCAGCAAATTCGGATTTTCCCACTCTTGGCTGCCCGCCATTTTCTGATAAAATAGATATGTTTGTTAACATCCACTCTACTCTACAAATGCCAAGCAATACGCCTGTTTTAACAATTATTGACCCTGAGAACTGTGCGTTAGCAGTAAAAAGAATTTTTGGTGTCTAGCCCACTAACCTCAATTTCACCATTAGATGGTCGCTATTCAGGTAGCGTAAAAGAGCTGGCCATCTGTTTTTCAGAATCGGCGCTCATGCGGTACCGCCTGAAGGTTGAAATTGAATATCTTATTTTCCTTGGGAGCGAAAGGTCTATTAAAGAACTTCCTCCTTTTTCCCGCGCTGAGATGGCGCGTCTGCGAAAAATATATCTTAATTTTAATTCGGATGGTGCAAAAAAAATAAAACAGATTGAAGACTCTACTAACCACGATGTAAAGGCCATTGAGTATTATGTTCAAGGTAAAATAAAAAAAACACTACGCCCGTGGGTCCATTTTGCGCTTACATCTGAAGATGTAAATAATTTATCCTACGCGCTCATGTGGCATGACGGATTGAATCAGGTATATATGCCTATGTTGTTGTCTATTAATAGGGCACTAAAAAAACTCTCAAAAAAATATAAAAACATTTCTGTGTTATCCCTAACCCACGGCCAGCCAGCTACGCCAACCACATTCGGGAAAGAGTTGGCGGTTTTCTCTGTTCGGCTGGATCGTCAAATCCAACAGATAAAAACCCATAAACTTCTGGGGAAACTAGGGGGGTCTACCGGGACATGGTCTGCCCATGTGGT
Organism: Methylococcales bacterium OPU3_GD_OMZ; assembly: GCA_001901525.1. Taxonomy (GTDB): domain Bacteria; phylum Pseudomonadota; class Gammaproteobacteria; order Methylococcales; family Methylomonadaceae; genus OPU3-GD-OMZ. The sequence goes on from MPSY01000135.1 coordinate 1,086, forward strand.
GGCCTATCAAAAAACGGGTTGGGTCAACTTTGCCTCTAATTTTATTAAATCGCTTGGTCTATATCCAAACTTAGTCACCACCCAGGTAGAGCCACACGACTCAACCGCAGAAAGCTATCACCAGGTTGTTCGCTTAAATTTAATCCTAACTGATCTCTGCCGGGATATGTGGTTCTACATCAGTCGGGGAATTCTAGAACAAAAAAAAGTTAACCACGAAGTAGGCTCTTCTATAATGCCCCATAAAATTAATCCCATCCAGTTTGAAAATGCAGAAGGGAATTTAGGTGTTTCTAGTGCGCTTTTAAATCATCTCGCCAATAAATTACCTGTATCAAGGATGCAGAGAGACTTAACAGATTCAACAGCCTTACGGAATCAGGGTGTAGCCCTAGGGCATTCTTATTTGGCGGTAAAAAATATTTTAAAGGGCCTAAGTCGTATCCGTATTAATAAAACTCAAATAGCAAAAGAACTCGATAGCCATTGGGAGGTTTTGGCAGAAGCTGTTCAGACCGTTCTTAGAAAAAATGGCAAACAGGATGCATATGAACAACTCAAAACACTGACCCGAGGGCAGCCCGTTAATGCTGAATCTATAAAAAAGTTTGTGTTGGAATTAGGCCTACCTGATAAAGATAAAGACGCTCTCTTAAAACTAACACCAAAGCTATATACCGGATTAGCTTCTCAATTAGTGGGTCTGGTCTAATGTGTGGAATAGCTGGTATTTATTCCCACGGGCCTGTTGCTGCAGAGCTGTACGATAGTATTATACACCTTCAGCATCGTGGACAGGATGCTGCCGGTATTGTAACCTACGATAATCGAATGCACAAGGAAAAGGGCGTGGGCCTTGCTAAAGAAATTTTTAACGATGATAATATAAAGCTATTAACAGGCAATATTGGTATCTCTCATAATCGCTACCCCACACAAGGGGGTTTCGGCCATGGAGAGGTGCAACCATTCTGGACGTCTGTCCCATATGGAATCGCCCTAGCTCACAATGGTAACCTTACAAACTATAATGAGCTGGCAGCTGAGGTTACTAAAACAGAAACGCGATCTCTAAATACCACCAGCGATTCAGAGGTGCTTCTACATTTGTTCGCCGACGACCTACACCAAGAGGTTCCCCCTCAAACCAATGAAGAGTTTTTTGATTTACTCTGTGAGGCTGTTATGAAAATTTTCCAAAAAGTAACAGGGGCCTATTCCGTTACCTCTGTTGTTATTGGAAAAGGGCTGGTTGTTTTTCGAGATCCTCAGGGTATCCGACCGCTAGTCAGAGGTGAGAGGTCTAATGGGAACGGTGGAAAGGATTATATCTTTGCATCGGGAAACACCATGTTTTACGCTTTAGGCTATGAGCCGAAAGGGACGGTACTTCCTGGTGAATTAATATATATTTCTGAAGATGGATCTGTTTTTAGTAGGCGTTTGGTTAAAAAGAAATTCAATCCCTGTATTTTTGAATATGTATACTTTGCCCGGCCGGACGCAACCCTAAATGATGTGAGTGTTTATCGGTCCCGCCTGCGGATGGGGCAAAACCTAGCACGGGCGTGGAAAAACAAGAACCCCAACAAAACACCTGACATTGTAATTCCGGCCCCCAGCACTGCTAACACGGCGGCTCTTTCGTTTGCCCACGGGCTGGGTGTGCGTTATTCAGAGGGGTTGTACAAAAACACCTTCATTGGTCGAACGTTTATTATGCCTGAACAGGCCGAGAGGAAAAGGTCCGTGCGCTATAAGCTTGTGCCCCAAGAGACAGAGATTCGCGATAAAAAAGTACTTATAATGGATGACAGTATTGTTCGTGGTAACACCAGCCGAGAAATAGTGCGTATGTTGAAAGATTTTGGCGCAAAAGAAGTTTACTTCGCCTGCGCATGTCCGCCGGTTCAAAACCCCTGTTTTTATGGGGTGGATATGCCCACAAAGAGAGAACTTATTGCTGGAGATATGGATGAAGTTGAAATTGAAAAATATATGGAGGTTGATATCCTGCTTTACCAGGACATCAACGACCTGGTTGAGGCGGTAACCCGAAAGGGGAATCACTATATTGATATGCCATGTATGGCGTGTTTAGATGGGAAGTATGTGGCAAACGACATAAACCATGAAAAAATCATTGAAATGGAAACCATGCGAATTAATAATAGAAACGGGAGCTCGCCACAGGGTGTATGAGGCTTTTTTTTGAAAGCTATAAATCTATCTAAAAAATTCGAGAAGATTTCTGATTGTTGGGCACCAAAAATAGTCGCCGAAATGAATGACTACCAGTTTAAGTTGGTAAGGGCTAAGGGTAAATTTATTTGGCATGCACATGAAGACACTGATGAAGCATTCATTGTATTGGACGGTGAGCTCACTATTGAATTCCGTGATAGGCTAATAACCCTTGAAAAGGGTGAAATGGTTGTTGTCCCCATGGGGGTTGAACACAGGCCTGTGGCACAAAATGAATGTAAAATTATGATTATTGAGCCTCGAGGTGTTGTGCATACAGGAAATGCCCGCGTCTTGACCGGTGTGAGTTTGTAGGTCAAATATGTTTTTGGTGTGGGGAATAGAAAATGAAACATAAAATTTTAGTCGTTGGTTCCGGGGCCAGGGAACACGCTATTGTCCGAGCCCTAGATCGATCAGAACAAGAAAAAGAAATTTTCTGTTTAGCCTCCAACATGAACCCTGGTATTTCTGGGCTTTGTGGTGAGCTTGCGGTGGGTAGCATTAATAATCCTGAATTTGTAGTAAACTATGCAAAGAAAATAGGAACAACGCTGGCTGTTATCGGGCCGGAAAGCCCATTAGCGTGCGGTGTGGCTGATGCGCTTTGGAATGTAAACATCAAGGTGGTCGGGCCTAAAAAAAAATTAGCACAGCTGGAAACGTCTAAAACCTTTACTCGAAACTTATTAAAAGAATATAACATCCCCGGCGGACC
>MPSY01000015.1:0-9412 GCA_001901525.1 Methylococcales bacterium OPU3_GD_OMZ
CAAAAGAGGCGTTAGGATATTTCTCTAAAATTATTTTCTGGATATCGTCATTACTGAGTTCTTGTGTTACTGTAATTTTCATTTGTTATTCTCCAACCCTTATATCAAAACACTCTTTACATGGTTTTAGAGCGGTGTGTCCATATGCGCCATCTTTTGTAAGAATTGTCCATTGTAAATCACTCATCTCCTCTCCCCCATAATCATTAGATAAATATCATCCTCATGGGTCTTGAGGACTTGTTCCCACGCTTCCTTGGAGGAGCACCATTCGATAGTGCTATACATATTGAACCAAGTTTCGCCAATTCGTATTTCTTCTTTATGTTTTGATAAATATGGGTAGCATTTAATTTGACCCCCATCCTCCCAATCAGCAACCCAATCACCCTCTGCTTCTCTCAGGGCATCGAGTACCCTTACTGTTGCTAGTTGTCTGCGTATAGTTGAGAGTGCAGGCTCCTTAGTTTGGAAGTAGTTGTTAGCATCATAATCTCCCCGACTAATATAATCTTTATGCTTCCTTACATATGCCGTTCTGTCTCCAACGACTACCCAATAGCCCTCACCAACTGCCGCCTTCCATCTTTTGTTGGTTTTAGGTTTATTATCTACTCTGGTGTATTTAACACCATCAATTGTTATTTCGTTGTTCATTTGTTATTCTCCTTTTTCCTTAGCTTAAAATTATCGCCCCATCCCGAAGCTGCCTTACCCATCCTCCCAGCTTCAGAAGGCGTGAGCTTGGGGTTGCTTAATGGCGTACCGTCTCTGAGTCTGACTTTTACAGAGCTGATAGTTAGCCCGTGTGCTTTTCCAAGTGCCGTCAGTGATGGGTAGTCAACACCCTCATATGTGATTGGTTGTGGCTTGGTTATTTTTCATCCTCCCTATGTTCAACTTCAAGTAATATGTACTGAGCATCCTGAGCAAGGATATCAATCTCATACTGGCATTCAATATCGGTGACCTTTTCCTCCAGGTTTTTTTTTAACTTCATAATCTTTTTGGCCATCTCTCGGGAGAGGTTAAGGGTTGCTGTTGTGCGATGGTAGTGGGTCATCCCTTCCTCCGGCTCTTGACTATCGTTTTCATTATCCTGTTTTCCTAAACTAGTACCGTTTCTCATTAACCCTGAGCGGCGTAAAGCTCTAAATATTGACCATACAGCTGGATATAGTTGGATATATGGTCAAACATTTAATGAGTGGTGTGGTTTGTTTCTAAATACATATCTATCGTATCCCAGGTAACACCTATCGTTGCATTATGGTTGTTTATGATACCGGCCATTAGTGCGTCAGCTTCGTCGTGGGTGATTGGGATGTTTTTAATGATGGCTTGTAGCTGTACATCGTCAGCATGCCAGTAGATACCATGTTCACCCCTGCTGGCGAGTTCGTCCTGTAGTTCATTGGTCGTATAATCTGATAGCATGTTACTCATATTATCATCTTCCCTAGTGCGGACAGGTCGAGGTTATATTTCTTAGCAAGTGCTTCGAGTTCTTCGAGTGCGTGTTTTTCTTGATTGGCCAATAGGTCGCGTTTGAGTTGTTCGTCAGCAATATAACTCGTCATTCGTTCGAGCTGTATATCAGTCATTGCAGTTAAATCGGATCTTTTTGGAAGACGCATGGTTTTTCTCCTAGTCTAGTCGTGAGATTTTAGTATTACCGTCCGTTGTAATAGAGGTGATACCGTAAGGGTAAATACGGACGATGCTTTCTTGGTGGTCAAATTGTAAATATGGATGAAGGTCTGAGTCATCAGGATATTGTAATGTGTGATTTTCAGTTACATCGAAATCTTTCATCAGGTGTTGGGAGAATGGTACGATGTAGTTGGTATCAATAACCTCCTCAGCGGTTTGTGTTTGCGCTTCAAAAGTGAGGAACCACCAGGGGATTAAACCTGTGTGTTCTAATATTTCATTATTTGTGAGGGTTTTATGTTGTTTATTGGGATCATAAATTATATTCATAATTATTCCTTTAATGTAGCGGGATGCTTAGCGACTCCGCTCTTTCAATGGCCGACTCAACCATAGTTTTGGAGTCTTCTGTTTTTGGTTTAAGTGTTGAGATACCTACGAAACCACGTTGTCTGTGCACGGTACTTCTTTCTACACCTTCAATTTCACTGATGCGTCGAGAGAATGCGTTGCGTGTCATGGGTCGTGTTGCATTGTTCATACACCATATATTGTATGAGTTATAAAGATCGGCACCTGTGGTCTCTTCTGCTACCCCTTCGATGGTAAAGTCTTCACGCCATTCGGAGAGCAGATCACTTTCTGATTTGAAAGATTCAGTTGCCTCACGTACTGTTTCTGGCTCCTGTAAGCCCTCCTCTTGCCAGAGACGACAACCCTCTAGTGCCCAGTTCAGAATACCCGAGAGTTCTTTAATGAGCTCTTGGTAGAGCGTTTTGTCAATGGGGTGGTGGTTGTCACGGGTACACTCGTCAGCTTCCAGATATCGTTGGAGGAACGGTATCATTTTCACGCGTGACCAGATCGCTGGATCCACGTCATCGATGTATGGTTTATGATTGGTCGCCATGAACATTTTAAATTTAATCGGGAATTCTATCGCCTCACGTGCGTACGGTGCGCGTGCTGACAGTGGTTCGTCACCTGTTAATTGTTTGATCAGGTTCTCGTTGAGGCGCTGATGGTTCCCTGTCTCCGATGTCATGATGAATCGTCGTCCTGCTAGTGATGCTATGTTAGCGTCGGGTCCAGTGGCGCTGTCTGCGTTCTTACTTTTCATCAGTACGGCTGCGTTGAGTATACGGGAGTACGAACCCAACATATCTCTAAGAATTTTTAAGAATAGTGACTTACCGTTACTACCATTACCATGGAGGATGAGTATCGCTCGTTCTCGTGACGAACCTGTAAGGGTGTATCCTACAAATCGTTGTATATAGTTAATCAAAGCAGCATCGTTTCCAAATATCTCATCGATAAACTTCATAAACCTTGGGGCTGTGGCTGTAGGGTCATAGTGTACAAAACTATGATGGGTGATAAACATGGCCTTAGCATTGTTACCTTGTATGAGCTCCCCTGTCTTGAGATTAATAACTCCGTTCTCCACTCCTAACATAAAGTCATCTTTGTTACAGTCGTTAGGGTGTATTGCCAATTGGGGCCCGGCATGTTGGGGGATGCGGGAGTAGACTGAGAAGTGAGTGATTTGTTTGATAAATTGAACAAATCGTTTAAGTTTCTTTTCGTCTTTAATAGGGTCTAGCTCTAACATCTCTTTTCTGAATTTCTCAGGGATGGCGCGAGCGAGGTTTTGTACTTCCATCAGGTTATCGATTTCCCAATAGCGGTTGTTCCACATAACCCATTGATCCAAAGGGGGGAGATATCGTACATAGTTCCTGTAATCATCTGCAAACCTATCAGCTAGTGATGCTACCTCTAACCGGTAGGCTTTGGTGTATTTATCGTTACCGTAGGCTGAGTTGAGGCAGTTGAGTGCTTCGTTCTCATCCATTGGTGGATCAGATTTAGCTGCGGCTGCGAAGATTAATTGTTTTGCGTCGGGGTACGACACGCCCCGTGCCATAAGGGATGCTGCTTTACGGAAGAGTCCGTCGTTCCTCTGTCCATCCATGAACCCTGCATCTACTGCGTTACGTAGGGTTTCTGTAGAGAAGGAACCTTTACTTATAAGTAGAGATTCTAACCAAGGAGGGAGAGGAGCGGGAGGTAAGTCGTTGAGCCAAGTGTAGGTTCCTTCTTCTCTTACGGATGGGGGCGCGATAATGTAGTTACCACGCGCTCTGAAGTCAAGGTATGGGGCGAACCCTGGGATTCCTTTAATGTTTGGGTTATCGGAGTGGAAGATATAATGTTTACCACCTGTCGCTGTTTGGGATGTCAGGGTGGGGGGTAGTGGTTCGTATTCTTTTTCTAGTTGAGCGAGGGTTTCGTCCCCTGTTTTATCCCCACTTACGTCTACATCGAGAACATATCCAAAGGGTGTGGGTGAGGACATTGTACAACGAATTCCAATTAATGCGTTTGGCCATATCGTCCACCAATTATTTATAATATCTATATTGGTAGTAGCATCATTAACCCCATGGGAGGTGTGTGGTGTTTTGTCTGGACGGATGGGGAGGACTTCGAAGCCCTGGTTTGCGTAGTTTAAAGCGGCTTCTTTCATCGTCATATTTATTCCTTAAATGAGGGTGTGCTACACAATAAGTTTAACAGTTATCCAAAAGTGAAACAAGGAAAAGTTCGGAAATAAAGGTAACAATGTGTGACAAATCGGGTAGTTGACAAAAAGAGTCAGGCTTTTAACCTCACTGTTTGTAAGGGTATTGGCAGCAAACTGTGACCATAAGTCATTGATTGCTGGTAAATGTTACACAATGTAGTACATTACTGGCAGAAAGAAGTACCTATATATATTTTTTTACCCTATAGAGTTAGTATAGAATACTAGTAATATATATAAACTGAACATCTTGAATACTAATATAGAAATTGTGTAACAAAATTGAAAATTAGAATCAGCCACACAAATGGAAAATGTGTTGCAATAATCGAGGGGGTGTAGTACTATAGGTTTTGTGGCTAGGCTGATCCCCGAACCCCAGTAACCATAACTGGTCGCCACGTATTTTTTTTATGGTTTTTTACCGATGGAGTAAATTATGTTGGCTTTCAAATACCAAGTAACTTCGCCCTCTGCTTTTAGGAAGTATTATCATTACGATCCTAAAACAGGTGAGTTCAAACGCCTGCAATTTCAAAAGCTGAAGAGCGTATACAAATCTAATAAACAATCAGTTGTTAAGATTTTTGATTTTACGTACCCCGCGCATCGTGCCGCTTGGATGTATGTGCATGGAGAGTGGCCAAAAAATGATGAGCAAATTATCCATCGTAATGGTGATCAAAGAGACAATCGTATTGGGAATTTGTATCTATTCAAGAAACCAAAGAAGGATAGATAAAAACTGTCTTTTGATACAAGCGGTTAAGCAAACCCAGAGACAGTGAACTGGGTGCCCTCTCTTCAAAAGAGGGTCTTGCGCGGGCAGCTGGGTAATTATATACTCTAGTTTATGGAGACTAAAAAACCACGCAGTCGTAGACTACGGACCCCTGATTACGTAGTCCCGGTAATTGATCAACGAAAGACTCAAGAACTTTATCTTCGAGATCAGTTACCTAAACATACTGAGCAGCAATATAAGTTTGTAATAGCTTATTTGGAAACAGGGGATCCGTATCGGGCATATGAGGCCGGAGGGTATTATTCGCTAGCTGAGACAACCACAAGGTATCGCAGAGTGGGGATGGTACAAAGGATATTGGACTCTAAGGCTGTTCAGAAGCTTATGACGGCGATTCAAGAACAAATCATAGAACAGCGAGGGTTGAAGGTCGATCACCTCGTAGAACAGCTCCTAGTGGCTCACAGCCATGCTGTTACTGCTCAGGAAGAGATTAACGCAATTAAAGAAATAGCGAGGATTCTAGGGTATTATGATAAAGCTGAACGAAAACAACGAGTTAAACAATTAAAGAAGAAAGGGTTAACTAATTTGACTGATTTTGAGTTGAAGCGGTTGGCGAAGGGTGGGGTGGCGGTACATCAGCAGCCGTTAAAATCTCCCTGATGCGAGATAATTTACTAGGTATTTTTGGTTTGCTTGGTTTGTATTTCTTTTGTAAATAACTAATTGCTGTATTAATATCAAGAGCTTGGCCGTCGGGGAGGACGAGTACAATGTTGGAGCAAGTAGAATGTTCTCCATCAACGTAAATTCCTTCGGGGGTGATTAATAAATTTTCCATGTTAATTCCTTAGTTCGATTTAAGAGAACAAGTTAAAAGTAAAGCGACTACTGCCCCTAGGAGGAAGATAGGCCAAGTTGTTAATAGAAGAAAAACACCACCTGCAATTATTGTGGCGGGTAAAAATCTTAATATCCAATTTGAAACTTCTTTACGAGTGTCGTACATGATGTTCCCTGTCTTGTTAATTCACGGAGGGTGGGGTACGCGGGCGCGTGAGCGTGGGCGGGCTGTTGTTGTAAAACTTTACCCTTGATTAAAAGTTAACCAAGGGTAAAGGAAGGTTTAAAAAAAACAACAGACCCATGTGATTAAAATAACACCCCCGAATAATCCTTCCATTAGTTAGCAATGGCGATGGATGATTCGGAAGCCGTTGGGGTTGACGCAACTTCGGAAAGAAAGTTATTAATGAAGGACGATGCTTCATCTTCAGTCATCGGACTTTTCACGTCACTAGCTGAGATTTGGTCAAGCGCAGCTCCTAGTGTTTTCAATGTTTCTGCGATTTGATCATTAGAAGATACTGAATTGAGATCGTTTTCATAGAAATTCAAAAACCCAACAACATGGGTTATGTTGTTGTTTTCAGCAAGTAATTTGAAGTTCATAATACCATTCTTGCCAGGTTTAGTGGTTTGAATGTCGCAATTTTTCAAAAGATTGAAGGCAATATCTTCATTGGTTACGATGTTTGTGAAGTTTTTACTAACTACGAATCTAATGAATTCATCATCAGGGAGACGGACATTAAAATAAGTTTGCGGTGGAAGAAAAGATGTGACATTGTCACGGGTCAAGATTGCCATGATAGACTCCTTGTTGGTTGTTGAAAGAAAATATTCACAACAGTGGCCGGAGGCCACCTTTAAACCACCCACTCTTTCGAGCAGGTGGTTTAGATTAGGACAACATATAGTTACTAGTTAGTATATCGAGATGTAAATCATCAGATAATTTATTAATAACAATGGGTTGCCCAGTGATGGTGGAAAGAATGGTGGCTAGTAGGTTGCTGTTGGTTATTTCACTCATTATTTCACGATATAGTCTACAAACAATTTGTAAATAATCAGGTAAGAACAAAAAGTTATCATGAATGTGGACAAGTTCAAATCCAAGTTTATTAGCTCGTCTAACCATTTCTCGTGCAATGTACCCATCTATCGAATGGATAATGTTGGGAGCTAAACTTCTGAAATTTTTAGAAGGTTGGATTTTGTTATATCGGTAAGTGAATCGACGATGCTCTAGTTCGTCAATCTCAATTCTACAATCTATCATTTCTGATACTGGTACTTTAACAACATGACCATCAGGGAGAACCCATGAATGACATGTGGTAGAAGAATCCCAATAATGATTAATGGTTTCCATAACACTTTCAGCACCAGGACATAAGTTGTTTAATACTGAATAAAAAACATTCAGTTGTGTAGGGGAGAATGCCGTTTCAGGAATATCAATGCTGTTGTAATAGTGTGTCATTACAGGTTTCTTCACTAGGGTGCGAGTAACTTTTTCGTCGGAGGATAACAGGTTATTCATTTGATCTGCTACTTCTGAGTAGATATCAACACGTTGTGTATTGTTAACAAGGTTACAATTTTTAGCAGTTTGTTTACAACCCGAGAGAGCTGCCATAATTTGTAATCCACTTGCAGTAGCATCAACCCCCATTAAATAACCCGATGGTTTATTCTGTATTGCTCGCTCATAAGCTCGAATTGCCTTGCGTCCTAGTATAGGCTCAGCAAAGTTTTCAGTGGAGAAGGAAGTTTGATGATTAAACCAAGTTAATCTTGCATCCCAAGTTAATTTATCTAGCCCTGCATGATTGGCTATTGCTATTTTCAAGTTATCAAGATGTTTAGTAACTCGTTGATTTGCAAATGATAAGATAGCTTTATCATACTCTTGACTTTGAATATTTAATTGCCAAGAGTGTGAATAAGATCGACCTCTCTTATCAAATTTCCATATAAAGTGGAAAGGTTTGCCGATGAATTTAACATATGTTGGGAGAAAATCATGTTCGGTTTGAACTATAGGAGGACATTCTGTAGTTAGAACAACAGGGTCAATTTCCCACTGGACTTGTTGTAGAAGATTTAAAGCGTCAAGCCCTTGTTTATCATCATGATGGTTTTGATATCCCATTATAACTGACCCATATTTGTTACGATTATTTTTCCATTTAGCAGGACATTGGAATTCAGGAGAAGGGTTTTCGGTTTTATCAGGGTTAGTTATTTTGGGGATAATATTAATTCCAGTATCTGTTAATTCTAAATCAAAGAGGTTACCGTGAGTTAAGGATAGAATTTCAGCACCTGTTTTAATAGCATCCAATTGGTTCGTAAAACCAAGTGCAAATCCTAATTTAGTTCCGATATTTTGGATTGAAGTGTATGATTGTAAAGGAAGTATAACCTCCCATATTGCTTCAATTATTAAGGAGTTGTGGGGTAGAAAATCAATACGTTTTTGTTTAGAGGTATAGTATTTAGAGTTTTTGTAGTTGTCTAAAGCTATATTCATTGTCTCATTTATACATTCGTTCATTTTTAGTTCCTTTTGTTAATAGATAAAACAACACACGGATTCCTCCGCATCGCGTAATTTACAACCTGTAATTTGATGAAAGTCAAAAGTTGACGCTTTCAACCTTTAGGTTGAAACTGAAAGCGTCAATCACGGAATTTGTTTCTGGAGCACGAACAACCGGAGACGTAAGGGATAACTAGGTAACGGTAATGGTTCACTCTTGAGTTTCTTTTACCGTAATCGGCTGACTGGTGTTAATTAACAAATATGGGGGAAGCCGGTTACGGTAAAAGAAACCTTTAAGCAGAAACAAATTACACTTTTGAGTTTTTAATCAAATTTCACATCGGTTATAATTAAGAGCGACTGCGGAAGGATATCCGTGTGTCCCTCGGAGAGGAGCAGGTGATGCTCGGCCATTTGTTCTTTATCTATTTATTAACATATCGTTGCGGTGATAAACAAGAAGGGATATCTGATTTATTAATAATGTTGATAAATAGATAAAGAACTGTAGTGCTCTAGCACTACTTATGAGACGAGCGTTTTCACCTGCGGGTACCCTTTGGCAATGCCATGTTTATTCTTTATCTTCGGATTAACAAATGATGTGAACCTATTATGTTAAATTGCTTGCGTCATTTGTTAATTCGGAGATGGTTGTAAAAGAATAAATATGCCATTTTCCGCCAAAGGCGACAGGCGCGAGTGAGCGCCGATTGAATCCGATACCCGTCATACCGTGATGAGAATGATGGGAAAAGATTCCAAAGATATATCTTTGGTTGCCGTATGGGGGCAAGACCCCATGGTTGTAGAAAATAACAACATTTAACATAATCTGGAGGTGATTCTATATGAATCAACAGGTTAGTGTTATTTAACATAATCCGGAACATTTAACATAATCTGGGGATAAAGGTATATAAATCAAAAGGTTAGCGAGCTACATATAAATAGTACCGGTAGCTACATTTGGTGATAAATAATAACCAACAAAACCCAAAGCGGTGAGTCCTTGCACGAAGTACTA
>MPSY01000015.1:9490-26055 GCA_001901525.1 Methylococcales bacterium OPU3_GD_OMZ
AGCACGAAGTACTACCCCGCGAAGTACTAACCCGCGAAGCACGAAGTACTACCCCACGAAGTACTACCCCGCGAAGCACGAAGTACTACCCCGCGAAGCACGAAGTACTACCCCACGAAGTACTAACCCGCGAAGCACGAAGCACCTACGTTCTTCCCGTTTAGTCCGTGCCCCTTCATCACCTCTGGAACTATGCCCAACCAGCGAAGTACAAAGTAAAGGGGCTTGTTTGATCAACCAGCGGGGAGCAAAGGGGTAAGGGGCTTGGTTGTTAGCCATATCGTCCAGCTTGCTGGGCGGCGTGGCGATGTGACGCAGCTCGCTGCGACTACGCTGTTAACCAGTAAAGAGCGAAGTCACAAAGTGGCTCGCTCTGCTCTGGTAACATGACTCGGTGTAGCCGAGACCATGCTGTAACAGACGAGGCAGACAAGCGCGAAGCGCTGCGGCTGCACCCAACGGGGTTTGGGGCAGTCAGCCCCAACTCCCACGGATTTCGCTCCGCGTTAGGGAGGGGTAGGGGACCCCCCTAGCTCGGAGCGGGACTCCGGGGGAGGGGGAAGGAGTACTATTACAGCTGTAAATTGTAGAAAATTTTTCACAAAATTTTTTTTCTGAATTTTTTAGCTGAAAATGTTCCACGTGGAACTACCCCATGTTCTTCGGATATGGGGCACACTGTGACAATGAAACAATGTACCCGATGTAACGAGAAAAAAACACTTGATGAATTCTATAATTGAATAGGGACACCAGATGGTAAACAATATTGGTGTAAACAATGCCGGAGGAATGATGGAAAAACAAATCGTAATAGGTTTAGAGAGTATGATCGCCGAAGTTATATCTACAACCGACGTAAGCATATAGGTCGTAGTCAATTAGCAAGAGCACTTAAAGAAGGTAAAATTATGAAACCACCCTGTATGCAGTGCGGAGCTACGAAGCCCGAAGCTCATCATACGAATTACGACAAACCATTAGTTGTATTGTGGTTATGCTCGATGTGCCATCACTGATTGCACTATCCTATTTAGTTTTACAAACTAATCTGTTTAGTATACTGTAGCGCCATGAGTACTACCCACGTCCAAGCCTCACCGCAACTGAGAGCCTATGAGCGCTATCGAAATTACGGATTAGGTCACGAGCAAGCACTAACTGCGGTGGGTGGAGCCACGATGTCTTCTGTATCTTCTATCGCCTCACCACGGCAACCAGAGGTTGCACCACCCCAAGAGCTGGATCTTGAGGTAACACGTAACCAACTTAATCTGCTTTTATTGGAGGCGCACAAGAAATCAGCCACTGCGACAGAGGAAGTTGCGGCGATTAGGGAACTTGGTAAGATTAACGGGTTGTACGAGAAGGTTGAGCCTGATATCACGATAAACATTCAACATAATGTTCATAAGTTGGAAGTCATGAGTGACGCGGAACTGTTGAAGCTGGCAGGGCGCGAAGAGACTTTGTTGACTAATGATCCTATTGATGCCGACTTTGAGGAGGTGGAGTATGGAGAAGAAAGCGAAGAGTAAATGGATTCAAAAGGCTATTAAGAAACCAGGCGCGTTGCGCAAAGCTCTAGGTGCTACTAAGGGTAAAAGGATCCCTACCAAGAAGCTTGATGCAGCCACCAAGAAGAAAGGTAAGATTGGGCAAAGAGCGCGACTTGCCAAGACATTAGGTAAGATGAGGAAAAAGCGCTAAGCTGCCCGCGCAAGAGACGAGTATGGGAATCAGTACATTATTAAGTAAGTTTTCACGTCACCCACCTGTTGTGCGGGATGTCGCCGAGACAATTGCTGTCGAGCGTAATCTCCCGGTGCACCCTACACCAGAGGAGTGGGAGCAGTATCGACAGGAGGTGTTGTCGGTATCACAGGGACGAGGCGCGGAGCTCCCTGATGCACTACCTATGGGGGTGTCATCTAAGGTAATAAGTGATTCACAGCTGCATAGGTTCGCATCACCAGAGGATGCAGCACAGGGTATCCAGCATCAGATTCACCAGGCTGAAGGTATAGGGGAACCATCACCTATTACGAGTCAGATACCTCGTTATATGCAGGAATATCACACGACTCCGGAGATGGATGTAATGGTAACTCCAGATAGGGAGTTGCGGGAGACAGCGTACTATGCCGAGAATGGAAGCCGTCAGAGGCATCAGTTCACACCGGGGAGTATTATTATTGACCGGTCTAAAGCTACGGAGGAGACAACAGCGTGGACACGTAGTATGCCTGCGAAGGTCGGCCCTCAGCAGGATGATTATTTGATGGTGTTGGAGTGGCAGGAGAACCCTGAGCGGTTATGGGGTATGAAGGTGCGTGCGCCTAGAGATGAGATGAGGAAGAAGGTACCCCAGGTGATGAAGAACCTGGCAGAGATGGAGGAAGTAGACCCCGCAGTTCAGACGAAAATACGTAAGTGGTTACACACCCCACGTGAGCAGCGCAAGATTGTTGATGCACTGGATATAATGCAGCACGATGTATCAACGGGCTCGTATAGGGGAGCGGTTGATTCGGTATATACCCCAAAGCGCGCGAAGGCCGCTAAAGAGTTAGCGAACGAGCTCCACGATCGTACATTTGCGCCAAGTGAGGCAGCCGAGGCTGAGATGCATAGACCGTATTATCGGGAGTTAGAGGCTGAGTTTATAAATAATCCTCAAGAAGTGGGGGGAGAAGACTTCACTAACCACTACTTGGATCTCTTTAATACTGAAGAAGAATATGACGCTGTTGTAAACAGATTTCGTAGGAATGCGATACCTGATTCGTACAAGGTGTTTAAACGATCTGATGAGACTAATGGGATAACACTTCGTGATAGATACGAAGCCATGGGGAATACACCCCCGAGCCTGCAGCGCGGAGATCGGGTTTATGATCACCTCGTTGCTCAAATGTTATCTCGGGCATTGTCGCAGAAACAGAGAGGAGTACTATGGCCTAAGAGTGAGTTTAAACAAACATTCGCAATGATGAAGAAACCCCAGGCGGATAAGATTTATGGGGACGTAGCCCCAAAAACTAAACCATTAAAGCCCAGTAAGATTGAGCAGGCGTGGGGTAGGTTGTATAAGTATTATGGGGTGGAGCCACCGAAAGTTGGCACATACCCGATGAAGGTGAATGACCCTTATGATTCAACGCCGTTGTTAACTAACGGGATTGCGTTCACTGAGAGATTATTAAAAGCGGTGGAGAAGAAAGGTATTCCTCTGTTAGGAACAGGGGGCGTTGCAGCGCTCCCCGTTGATGAGACTCAAGCTGCTGAAACCCAATCTCCTGAACAAGTAATGCTCTCCAAAATGCAGGAGAGCGGGCAAACGCCTAAAGATAAATGGAACAAACCTCGGTATTATGAGAGTGACGAAGCTCGCCAGGCTGCAATTATTAAGGAGATGCAGGGTAAGGAGTGGAGTAACGTGGGGGTATCGGGTTTTATGTATCCTACAGGGGACGGGGAAGTTAGACCTACTGGGCCACTAGACATAGTAATGACCGAGACCCCCGGACTTGCTCCGTTGTATAAAGGTGTCTCTACGGCGAACGCAGGGATTGCAGCGATGGTGGAGAATGTATACCCGTTTACCCATGGGCTTCATTCTGATATGTCCACCCAGTGGCGACACCCTGGGGAGTTCCCTGCCCTCTCGCAAGTGGGACAGGAGTTCTCTTCGGATATTGGTAAATGGGAAGATCGTTTACAAACTGATCGTTGGGGCTATGAACCAACACCGGGTAATCAGATGATACGAGGCGTTGGAGAATTCGTAGGGCCAATCGCAGGGACAACTGCGAAAGTTACTCACGGCGCACTCCGTACTCCGATCACTAAGTTGAGTCCTTCGATTGATGAGGTTACGCATAGGTTAACGCCTGATTTCAGCATCGGACGTAGGGAAGCGATGGGTACAATAGGTAAAGGAGCTGTGGCCACAGGTGTAGCACTAACAACTGGGAAGTTGTTACACCACGCAGATGACTTAACGCGAGTTGGTAAAGCTAAAGCAGGGCGCGTGGCTGCTAAGGCCACAGGTGGTAGATGGGATTCACTGGTGGATGAAATATATGCCCCGGATATTGTGGTGTCAAAAGCGCAGAGTAAGGGGGTTGCGGCGCAGTTACCTCGTAAAAGCTACCGGAGGCCGGCGCACCTAGCTTGGGCACATGAGCCCTACCTGGACGGTTCACCGATGGGTAGACCAGGGGATGAGTTAATTCAGAGGTTTAATAGGTATTACGACTTAGAGCAGATACCAGGGGGCAAAGCGTTTGTACATAGAGCAAAACAGTTGGGCAAGGAGCGACAAGCACTGATTGATAAACACGGGTTGGGGTGGCATACGACAAAAGAAGGAAAGCAGTTGCTTAGGGAACGAGCGAGGCATTACAATAATGCCCCAGCTGAGTTGAAAGAATCTATGGATATTATGGGTATAGCTAACAAACAAACCATCGCCCGTATGACCCCGAAGAATCGTGACCTGTTGCGTCGTAGATATGAGTTGGAGGGGCAACAGGAGACATTAGTTGACAAAGCCTATGATGAAATATACGAATTAAACGCATTAAATAACAATGATTTGGGGGAGGCCGGGGTGGACGAGGCTGTCACGAGACTGTTGGGTAAAGATATAAAAGCCCAACGAATAGCCAATGAACTCGATGCGCTACCTTCCAGTTATGAGATTGTTAAATACGACCCGAACACGATTAGGTATCGTGCGGTACGGATGAAGGCGATGTTGAAAGAACATGGTGAGGAGTTGTTTCACGCCGAGACTAGGCGACTGCGGGAGGTTGTTAAGGGCAACCCTGGTAACCCCGAGGCGGTGCAAGGTTTAGAAAACCACCTGGAGATTGGTAAACGCCTTAGCATTGGCACGAAACCAGTAACCGCTACTGATATTCTTAACAAGATTAAATGACACAATCTTCTGAAACTCCGAGCCCTGCCGAGTTAGCCAAGCAGGAGCTTGCATCCCGTACACTTTCGCGTAGGAGATTATTACCCTTCGTGCTGCGTAATGAACCGGACTATCGGGCGGGGTGGGTGCATAAGGAGATTTGTGAGAAGTTAGAGAAGTTCGAACAGGGTGTGGTAGCAGGAGAGAGCCCCCGACTTATGCTCTTCATGCCACCGAGGAGTGGTAAATCAACGCTAGCATCGACACAGTTCCCAGCGTGGTACCTCGGGCGTAATCCACAGCATGAGGTGATTAGTTGTTCGTACTCAGCATCACTTGCACTTTCATTTTCACGCAAGGTGCGGCAAGTGCTGCGTGAGCCTAATTATCAGACAGTATTTCCAAAGACTGAACTCTCCAAAGATTCACAATCAACGGAGAACTGGTTAACGACCAAAGGGGGTGGTTATCTAGCGGCAGGTGTGGGCGGTCCGATTACGGGTCGGGGTGCGCACTGTTTGATAATAGATGATCCTGTAAAAAATAGGGAGGATGCAGAAAGTGCAACTGATAGAAATAAGGTATGGGATTGGTATAGCTCTACTGCTTACACTCGTCTTGCCCCTGGTGGGGGCGTTTTGGTTATTCTTACTCGCTGGCACGTCGATGATTTGGCTGGCCGACTTCTTGCACAGATGCGTGGAGAAGGTGATAAATGGGAAATTGTTTCGTACCCTGCTATAGCGGTACATGATGAGAAATTTAGAGAGGAAGGCGAAGCACTTCACCCTGAGCGGTATGACGTAGAAGCACTGCACAGAATACGTAGAGCAATTGGTCCTAGAGACTGGGGTGCGTTGTATCAGCAAAACCCAGTTGCCCAGGAAGGAGCGATAATTAAAAGGGCTTATTGGAACAGGTGGGGTTCGACCCAGCCTCCGGTGTGTGACTACGTTATTCAGAGTTATGATACGGCGTTCCTCAAATCGGAGACATCGGATTACTCAGCGATTACGACATGGGGAGTGTTTTACCCCGAAGGACATATGTCCCAGCACGAGGTGAAGGAAGACGGGGAAGAAATATCGAAGATATTTGATGGTTCCGAAGCGCATATTATTTTACTGGACGCAGTTAAGGAGAGGTATAACTTCCCGGAGTTGAAACAGAAAGCGTTGGGGCTTTATCAGTATTGGCAACCTGACAGTGTGATTGTGGAGGGGCGAGCCTCGGGGATGCCTCTTACTCATGAGTTGAGGCGCATAGGAGTGCCGGTACAGAATTACACCCCAGCGAGGGGAAATGATAAGATCATGAGGGCGAACTCAGTTAGTGATATTTTTGCTAGTGGGTATGTCTGGGCACCCAAGGAAGAGTGGGCAGAGGATTTGATTGAGGAGTGCCATCAGTTCCCCAATGCTCGCTATGACGATCAGCTTGACAGTATGACACAAGCCCTGCTAAGGTTCCGACAAGGTGGGTTTATACAGCTTCGCTCAGATTATACTGAGGAGTATGAGCCACGTTCAAGAAAAAGGATTTATTACTAATGCCGATAGATAGAGCATACGAGATTCCGGGTGAGTCGATACCGACTCCTGATGAGGAAGTTTTTCTCGAAGAGGAGCCTATACTCGATAGTGATGTTGAGATTATCGAAGAGCCAGATGGCGGAGCAGTTGTGGATTTTGCACCCCAGGTCGAAGGTTCTGACTTATCTCAGATACCACATTTTGAGAACTTGGCAGATGCGCTTGACGCAGAGGTTCTTGAAGATATCGCAGGTGATCTTGCTGATGCCTATAAGAAAGATGACGACTCGCGTTCTGAATGGAAAGAGGCGTATGTTGACGGTCTTGAGCAGTTAGGCATTGGATCAGAGGATCGAGAAGATCCGTTCCCTGGTGCGAGCGGAGTATATCACCCACTCTTGGCGGAAAGTGTTACTCAGTTTCAGGCCCAAGCGTATAAAGAGTTGCTTCCTGCCAACGGGCCGGTTAGTGCTAAAGTCTTAGGTGCCGAGACTCCTGAGCTTATAGACCAGGCCAATCGCGTTGCGGAGTATATGAACTATCTAGTGATGGAGGTGATGGACGAGTTTGATCCTGATCTCGATCAGATGCTTTATTATTTACCTCTAGCAGGTTCGGCGTTTAAGAAGACTTATTACGATCCGGTGTCACGCCGACCAATTAGTAAGTTTGTAACTGCTGAGGATTTGGTTGTCAACTATGGAGCAACCAGTCTTACAACTGCAGATCGCATCACCCACGTTGTGACTATGAGTGGTAACGACATTCGCAAGAATC
The DNA here is from genome assembly GCA_001901525.1 of Methylococcales bacterium OPU3_GD_OMZ. GTDB lineage: Bacteria > Pseudomonadota > Gammaproteobacteria > Methylococcales > Methylomonadaceae > OPU3-GD-OMZ. The sequence goes on from MPSY01000015.1 coordinate 16,724, forward strand.
AGTATAGTGGGTTCTATCGTGATACTGAGTTAGAGGATGCAGGAGAGCTGAGTATCTCTGATATTCAGGAGCAGGTCGATGAGCTGCAGGGACTATCTGCTGTGCGCTTCGAAGGTGATGAGAATTATCGCCTGTTGGAGATGCACGTAAATCTGGACCTTGAGGGATTCGAACACACAGATTCAGACGGACAGGTTACAGGTATTGCTCTGCCTTATATTGTTACTATTGAAGAAGATAGCGAAGCAGTGCTGGCTATTCGTCGCAATTGGGCAGAAGGTGATGAAATAATAGAGCGACTCGATTTCTTCACTCATTACAAGTTTACACCCGGGCTTGGCTTTTACGGTTTCGGGCTTATTCATATGATTGGGGGACTTACTAAAAGTGTCACCTCAATCTTACGCCAGCTCATTGATGCTGGCACTCTTGCCAATCTCCCTGGCGGCTTCAAAGCCAAGGGTATGCGGGTTGAAGGTTCAGATGATCCGATAGCCCCTGGGGAATGGAGAGATGTAGATACCCCGGGTGGGAGTTTGCGTGAATCCTTGATGCCACTACCCTATAAAGAACCATCTGCCGTATTGATGCAGCTCCTCGGCGCATTGGTTGAAACAGGACAGAGATTCGCATCTATTGCAGATGTACAGGTGGGCGATACGGCAGGACAGCAGCAACCAGTTGGGACGACTGTTGCGATGCTGGAGCGTGGGACTAAGGTGATGAGTGCAATTCATAAACGGATGCACAATAGTCAAAAGCAAGAGTTCCGAATCCTTGCCCGAGTAGTCAAGGAGAGCTTGCCCCCACAATACCCATATATGGTGGCAGGTGGTGATCAGATGATTAAACAGGGGGATTTCGATGATCGCATTGATATTCTGCCTGTTAGTGATCCAAATATTTTCTCAATGGCGCAGAGAATAATTCTTGCCCAACAGCAGTTGCAGATGGCAACACAGGCACCTGAGATTCATAATCTGAAAGCGGCTTATGTGAGCATGTATAAGGCAATGGGTATTGATAATGTAGATGCGTTGCTCAAACCTGAAGATAAACCACAACCAATGACTCCAGCTCTCGAACACGCACGAGTGCTGGAGAATAAGAAGCTGGCCGCCATAGATGGGCAGAACCACATGGCTCACATTGAGGCGCATATTCTGTTTGTTCAGAACCCAGCGGTGAATCAAAACCCGGAGTTCTATGCCAACATAGTACAGGATGTCATGCAGCACATTGGGTTTATAGCGCAAGAACAGAGCGCGGAGCAATCCCAACAGATGCAGCAACCCCAGCTCCCTCAGCAAATCCCGCAGGGTTTCGCAGATGGTGGCTTCATGCCTGCGCAACAGACGCAATATCAATCTCAACAGATGCAACAAGGTAGCACTGTTGAGGAAATTGAAGCGCGACTCATTAGTGAGATATTACCTCGCCTTAACCCACCACAACCTAAAGACCCACTGGTTGAGCTACAGGATAAACAGATTGAGATGCAGCGTGAGAATAATACGTTGGACCATGAGGCGCAGATGGCAAAGCTGGAAAGTAATGAGGATATTACAACTGCTAAAATTACAGCTGACGTGTATAAAGCAGATCAGAAAGCGGCGATTGAATCAGCCAAAGCGGGGATGGCACATGTGGAGAAAGTGGTACAACATGTCGAGTCAATTACACAGGGGTTGAGTAATGATTAGTGATTGGGAAAAGGAGTTAGAAGCTAAACTTGCTGCCAAGGCAAGAGCTGCGGAACTTCGTTCTGAGACGGATGATAATGTCACAAAGAAAGAAAAAAAGAAAATGGCGAAGAATCGAAAGAAACGAACTAAAGACCGTGATGCTCGTTTGACTCCCACTAAGCGCAAGGGGTCCATGGCTAAAAGGGCGAAGAGGTTGGCGGGTAAAGTATTGAAGAAAGCAACATTACCCGTAACCCTTGGGCAAGCTATAGGGGAAGAGGGGTTGATCGGCGGTGCTAAAATATTACGAGACGATCTTGAATATTTTACCGGCACTGGTGACGATGATAATAATCTGTATAAAGACTTAGGTTTCGCTAAAGGCGGCCTGGTTAAAAACAAAGGTTCAAAACGTTGTAAGTGTCGAGGTATGGGTAAAGCCACAAGGGGTGGGGATTATAATACATAACAGAGATCATTATAGTTGACCTTATTATAAAGATTCTACTGGTAATCATATTAAACTTATAGGATACTGATGGACATAATAAGTTTCTCGGAGTACTTACTTAAAGAACTCCGTGCACAAATTGAGTTACGATCTGAACATCTCACCTATGGTGGTGCCTCGGATTGGGACGCATACTGCAAGGTAACGGGAGAAATCACAGGTCTATCTTCCGCCGAAAACCTTATTAAAGACCTGCTCAAAAGAATGGAGAAAGTCAATGATGACTGAACCAGCAAAGTCCTTCGGTTCGGAAGGCAAGTCAACTGTGCCTGACTTTAAACCACTGCACGATATTGAAAAATCTCTACCCGAGGAACCTACACTTACTCCCCAGACAATCGAAGCGGGTGAAACCTCAAAACTACCGCGCCCTACAGGTTATCGTGTTTTACTTCTACCTTATACACCTAGTAATAAGACTAAAGGTGGGATCATATTGGCTAATGAGACACTAGACCGTGAAAAAATCGCGACAGTTGTTGGTTATGTAGTTGAGCTAGGCCCTGATGCTTATAACGACACAAACAAATTTCCCGATGGTCCCTGGTGTGACAAGGGGGATTGGGTAATTTTTGGTCGTTATGCGGGTGCACGGTTCAAAATAGATGGTGGCGATATGCGATTACTAAATGATGATGAGATTTTAGCGGTTATTGATAATCCGGAAGATATACTTTCCGCATAACATGGAGAAGACCATGCAAAAAGAAAATGTAGCAGAAGAGATTGAATTGGAGCTCGAAGTTCCAGAAGATGAGGTTGATATAAGAGAGGCGGATATCGATGTAAATGCTGCTGATCAGCTATCACTTGCTCCCGAAGTACCTACTGAAGAAGTTACCACCCCTATTGTTGCGGATGATGAACCAACCCCGGAAGATACTGAAGACTTTAGTGACAATGTACAGAAGCGTATTAACAAACTGACCTATCAACGAGAAGAAGCTAAACGTCGGGAAGACGCGGCTGTACAATACGCACAGCAGGTCCAGGCAGACCTACAGGCGTTTCAAACACAGACTCAGCAAGTTAATTTACAACGTGACGAGCAGATGTTGGCAGAGTATAACAATCGAATTACTGCCGAGCTAGAAACAGCTAAACAGCGTTCTAAAGATGCTTATGAAACAGGGGACGCAGACCTTATTGTCGAGGCAAATAAAGAATTAGCAGCTATAGCGGTTGAAGAAGATAATATGAAACGGCGAGTTGCGCAGCACCAACCAACTGTTCAACCCACACCTATAGTGAGCCCACAACCTGTAGCCCCACAACCTGTAGCCCCACAAGCGGTAACCCCACAACCTGTAGCCCCACAGGCGGTAGCCCCACAACAGCAAGTGCCAGCTTATAGGTCACCCCCTCCTCCTGATAAACGGGCAGAGGATTGGGCTATTGAGAACAACTGGTTTGGGGAAGACGAAGCGATGACACATAGCGCCCTCGGTTATCATCGTAAACTGGTAGAGGAAGAACGAATCGATCCACACAGTGAAGATTATTATACGAAGATTAATACGTATATGAGAACAAACTTCCCTCATAAATTTGACAATACTGCAAATAGTGGTACTGTTAACAATAACAGTCCCGTTCAGACTGTAGCTTCGGCAAGTAGGACCGCCGGAAGTAAAACCGGACGCAAAGTAAAACTCACAGCGAGTCAGGTAGCTATTGCTAAACGCCTCGGTGTGCCTCTTAAAGAGTATGCAAAATATGTATAGGAGTAATACCTTATGACAGCAAACACAGCTAAGAAAACTAGAGCTGCTTCCACTCGGAATTCCGAGTCACGTACCAATAAACCGTGGGCACCGCCCGCAATGTTGGACGCACCTGAGCCACCGCCAGGGTATCATTATCGGTGGATTCGTGAGGCCGCAGGCGGTCAAGGCGATGCGACAAATATGAGTAAACGGATGCGTGAAGGTTATGAGCCTGTTCGTGCAGAAGATCACCCAGAGTTTGCAGCGCCCACTGTTCAAGATGGCCAGCACGCTGGTGTTATAGGCGTAGGTGGATTAATCCTAGCCAAGATCCCGAATGAGACTGTGGGTCAGCGAAATGAGTACTATCGTAACCAAACGGAAGGACAAATGGATGCTGTAGATAACAATCTTATGCGGGAAAGTGACCCTTCAATGCCAATGGGTTCACCGCAGCGTAAATCAACAACTACGTTCGGAAACCCAGAAGCGGGCAATGGTTAATATTTTGTTAACTTTATAAAGGAGGTATTTAGCAATGGCTAATACTGATAACCCCAATGGGTTTACTCCCGCGTATCATTTGACTGGCGGTACTATTCGTATGACTGAAATGCGTATCGCTGATGACTATGCCACTAGTATTTTTTCTGGTGATCTTGTCACGTTGGTCGCGGATGGAGTAATTGAAGTTGGAGCAGCGTCTACGCCAGCAGTTGGTGTGTTCGCAGGTTGTTCCTACACTAAGGACAATGGTGAAGTAGTGTTTAGTGCATACTGGCCAGCATCTACAAGTGTCCAGGGTTCTTACGCGACTGCGTATGTATATACCGATCCTCAAATTGTATATCGTGCTCAGTTTACTGGGGCATCTGGTATTGTGGAAATTGGATCAGCGGTTGATGTACTGGGGACAGCAGGTAGTACTACCAATGGTCGTTCAGCACAAGAGCTGGATTCTACTGACCTAACCGACGTATTGTTGAAGGTGATTGATTTTGTTGACTCTCCGGATAATGACCCCGCATCTGATAATGCAGAAGCTTATGTTATTATTGCTGAGCATCAGCTTGTCCCTTCAGCAGCTAGCGCTGACATTTAAGGAGATTGAATAATGGCTATTAATCGCGCACAACTCGTTAAAGAGCTGGAGCCCGGTCTGAACGCTTTGTTCGGTCTGGAGTATCAGCAGTATGGTGATGAAACTGGAATTATCTTCGATACCGAAAGTTCTGATAGAGCTTTCGAGGAAGAGGTAATGCTCGGTGGATTTGGAGCAGCTCCAACTAAGGGTGAAGGTGCTGGCGTTACTTATGACGCTGCACAGGAAGCCTGGACTGCTCGTTACACTCACGAAACAATTGCACTTGCTTTTGCACTAACTGAAGAAGCTATCGAAGATAATCTCTACGACAAACTCTCTTCACGTTATACGAAAGCCCTCGCTCGTTCTATGGCTCACACCAAGAATGTTAAGGGTGCTTCTGTTCTCAATAATGCATTCAGCTCCACTTATACTGGCGGTGACAGCACTGAGCTTTGTTCTACAAGTCATCCACTACTTAGTGGTGGTAGCTTGTCTAACCATCTCGGCACTGCTGCTGATTTGAATGAGACCTCACTGGAATCAGCACTTATCGAAATTGCCGACATGGTGGATGAGCGTGGTCTAAAGGCAGCCGTTCGCGGTATGTCTCTGATCATCCCATCTGAATTGGCATTTGTCGCTGAACGTGTTCTGAAGTCTGAGCTTCGTATCGCAACTGCTGATAATGATATCAACGCTATTCGTTCTAAGGGTATGCTCCCAGGCGGATATGACGTTAACCATTATCTAACAGATAGTGATGCTTGGTTCGTCAAGACTGATGCACCCAACGGTTTGAAGCACTACCAACGTGCGTCAATGAAGACCGGAATGGAAGGCGACTTCGAAACCGGGAACGTGCGGTACAAGGCGCGTGAACGATATTCGTTCGGTTGGTCAGATCCACGGGCGATTTTCGGATCACCAGGGGCATAGAACCTCTTGACGTAAGTCAACCAAAGTAGTTTATCTACTAGGAACCCCTCTTCGGAGGGGTTTTTTATTACCTAAAAAAGGTTGACACCCATCTATTGTTCCGTATAGTGAGAATATGCCATATGTAAATGAACATCCCGGTCTTTATACGATAACCTGCAACCCAGTGGGTAGATATTATGTAGGGTCATCGGCTCATGTGTTGAAACGAACACAAGAGCATAAGCGGTTATTACGTCTCGGTACACATCCAAATTCTTCATTGCAGACACTATTTAACGATTATGGAGAAGATAAGTTCGATGTTACAGTCGAGGTGTCTTGTTCAGATATCAATGAGCTGAGGTATCTTGAGCAACAGTGTCTGAACGGAGAGATGTGGTTTAACCATGGGGACAAGAACAATTTACTAAATATAGCCAGTAATATCAAAGGTGTGATGACTAGACGCAAACATAGCGCAGAGACTAAGGCCCTATTCTCCAAGATGCGCAAAGGTAAGACAGATCATATTACAGATGAATATCGAAAGAAGTTAAGTGAGGCACAGGAAGCACGATATCTTAGTGATTCTAAATTCCTTGCAAAGGTTCGATATATAGTGAATAATCCTTCCATGAGTTATGCTGCTCGTGCAAGGCATTTGGGTGTTGACACGAGTAATGTCAGACGATTGTATTTAAGATATAAAGATAGGAGTAATCTATTATGAGCGGTACAGGTTTTTCAGGTAATATTCGACTTGGGGCAGGTTCGGTTGAGGTTTTGGCCGCAGCCAAGACCCTTACTTCAGACGATAACGGTAAGACATTCTTCCTCGGTTTAGCCGCTGGATTTACAGTTACTCTCCCAGCACCTTCTGCTGGTTGTCGTTTTAAGTTCGTTGTGTCCGTGGCACCCACTACGGCCTATGTTATTGCAACCAATGGTGGCGCTGATATACTTATTGGCGGAGTTAACGAGCTAGAAGTTGATACAGGAGATGACGGTCCTTACGATGATAATGCAGATCAGATTGATTTTGTGGCAAGCGTAGCTGTTGTTGGTGATTATGTTGAGATGATTTCCGACGGTACTAGTTGGTACTTCACCGGTCAGACTAATGCTGATGGTGGTATTACTACTGCAACTACATAATGGCTTTTTGATAAGGGGGGGCGTAATCCCTTCCATTAAAGGAGATCAATTATGCATAGTGATAGTAAAATAATTTCATATGCAGCCTTCATGACGGAAACATCGTGCATGGTGGTCTATAACTAATGGCCACGTCAGGCACCAAGGCTTTTAAGCTCGATGTCTCTGATTTAATTGAAGAGGCATACGAGCGATGCGGTCTTGAAATGAGATCAGGTTATGATGCGCGTACTGCGCGTCGTAGTCTTAATATTCTCATGTCAGACTGGTCTAATCGTGGTATTAATCTATGGACGATCGATCAGACCACCACGACGTTGACTATATCTACCAATACGGAAACATTGTCGGCATCTGTAGTAGATATAACGGATATGGTATTGCAGAGAGATAATATAGACTATACGATGGAACGACTGTCTCGATCTGAGTATCATGCACTACCGAAGAAAGCTACGGAAGGGCGACCTACCCAGTACTATGTAGATCGACAAGCAACCCCGATTCTTTACCTGTACCCGACCCCGGAGAATAGTACAGATAAAATTATCTATTATGCGACAACCAGGGTTGAGGATACTAATACCCTATTGAACGATGTGGATATCCCTTCTCGTTTCATCGCCCCCCTTGTGAGCGGGCTCTCCTACCATCTCTCTGTTAAGAAAGCCCCTGAGCGAACACAAGCACTCAAAGCAATTTATGAAGAGGAGATGCAACGAGCTGAATTTGAAGATCGGGAGAAAGTAAGTCTGAGGCTGGTCCCGGCCAGAAGTAGGTAATGGCATATGCCTCAGGTAAAAGATCCAGAGCAATGTGTGACAGGTGCGGTATGGAGATGAAATATACCAAACTACTGAAGGAATGGACGGGTTTCCAAGTATGTAAGGATTGCTTTGATACCAAACACCCTCAAGACTTTCCTGGGGTACATCAGGCGGACGCTGAAATTTTAAGAGATCCTCGTCCTGATAATAATGATATGGATTCTAGTATTTATCAGTACCCGGATAACCAATGGGAGTTGGATAACGCATGAATTATTCTACATTAGTTCAGGATATACAGGACTGGACAGAGAATAACGAGTCTGTGTTCGTCTCTCAAATCGATACGTTCATTGATTTTGCAGAGCTTCGTATCTTACGAGAAACGGATCTAAATGTTGCTCGTAAATATGCAAGTAGCACTTTAACGCAAGATGTTACTTTCTTATCAGTGCCATCTGATATGGTGGTGTTACGTTCTCTACAAACCGTAGTGGGCGATACACGGACATTTTTACAACAGAAAGAACCATCATTCCTTAACGAGTTTATTGTAGATAGAACGGCAACTGGTTCTCCTCGTTATTATGCTCATTATGATCAGGATGCTTTATCGGTTGTACCCGCCCCGGCTAGTGACACACTAGTGGAATTGGCGTATACTTATCGAATAACTGGGTTGTCTGCTGCTAATACTACAAATTGGATTGGGGATAACGCCCCCAGTGCATTATTGTATGCATGTTTGATAGAGGCCAATATATTCATGAAAGGGGAGGCGGGGTTGACTCAGAACTATACCCAAAAATATCAAGAAGCTCTCCAGGCGTTACTTGCTGAACAGAATGTAAGAAACAGACGAGACGAGTATCGGGCTGGGGTAATTGAGGTTAATTTAGGTTGAGAATACTCATGGGTAATCATTCGATATGGCAGTTATTTATACAGAGAACACTTGGACAGAGCGGGATACGGAGGCTTCATCAACTGGATGGGGAAATGTAGATTCTTCAACTCCCGGTATTTATCCCTGGGAGGAGGCTGTATTAGAAGATTCAATCTGGGGATGGCTTACAGTAAACACATTAAAGGAAAACATATACGACATGAAAGAATTAAGATTAAAGCACGACGCAGCAGGGGTCAGGTTGCAAATTATAGTAGGTGAGTCAGATACAATTCATACCGGAGTTTTGTCTACCACTGCTACTTCGGTTACACCACCAACAGGGGCCAAGTTTGTTCTGTTTTCTGCAGACGATGATTTCTATGCTTCGATGACAGGGACCGCGACAGTACCTTCAGGGGCAGTGACCTTGGACAGTACGGACACCGTACTTAACCCGACTGTACGTGAAATATCTGGGGTAACTACGATTAGTCTAGTTTCGACGGGTGCTCCTAAAATTACTCTCGCTTTTTATTCATGAGGTGAATTATGTTTAACGGGTTCAATAAGGATAGCAAACGAGTAAGAGGTTCAGTAGTAGTCGATGGCACTAT
>MPSY01000136.1 GCA_001901525.1 Methylococcales bacterium OPU3_GD_OMZ
GCCTCAGTCACTATATTTGCATTTATTTCACCTTGATCCATCAGGCTTTTTAATGCCGTTATGGTGATAAAAAAGCGATCGACTTCAAAGAAATGTCGCAATTTTTCACGGGTATCAGAACGACCAAAGCCATCCGTGCCCAAAACGGTATACGATGCGGAAACATACGGGGTAATTTGTTCGGCAAAAGAACGCATATAATCCGTTGAGGCAACAACCGGACCCGCCCTGCCTTCCAAGCATTGCGCGACATGCGAGCGACGTTTATCTTGTTGTGGGTGCAACCGGTTCCAACGCTCACAACTGTATGCCTCACGGGCTAATTCGGTAAAACTTGGGCAACTCCAAAGATCTGACTCAACGCCCCAGTCATCTCTTAATAACTCGGCAGCGGCTACAATTTCAAGAAAAATAACCCCTGACCCTAACAGTTGTACCCGAGGTCCCCGGGTTTCTTCACCCGCTTTAAACAAATACATTCCTTTGATGATATCCGCCTCTGCGCCCTCTGGTATAGCTGGGTGCAGATGATTTTCATTCATGGCAGTAATATAATAAAAGACATCTTCCTGATCTTCATACATCCGGCGCAGACCGTCTTGAATAATAACGGCCATTTCATAGCTAAAGGTCGGATCATATGAAATACAATTAGGAACAGTAGCAGAGATAAGATGACTATGGCCATCACCGTGCTGCAACCCTTCCCCATTAAGCGTTGTTCGTCCGGCTGTTCCACCGACTAAGAAACCACGGCAACGCTGGTCGGCCGCCGCCCAAATTAAATCACCCACGCGTTGAAAGCCAAACATCGAATAAAAAATGTAAAAAGGAATCATCGGTACGCCATGGGTCGAATAAGCACTCCCCGCGGCAATCCAATCACTCATACCACCGGCTTCATTAATACCTTCTTGCAATACCTGACCTGATTTATCTTCCTTATAAAACATCAACTGCCCAGCATCTTGCGGCGTGTATAGCTGTCCGACTTGCGACCAGATTCCCAACTGACGAAACATCCCTTCCATACCAAAAGTCCGCGATTCATCTGGGACAATCGGAACAACCCGGCGACCAATTGTTTTATTCCTAATAAGAATATTAAGAATTCTAACAAACGCCATGGTTGTTGAAATCTCACTCTTTTCACCGGTACCTTTTAAAACAGCGTCAAAGTCACTGAGTTGTGGGATTGTTAAGGACTCAGCCTTTTCACGACGCGCGGGCAAATACCCGCCCAACGACTCACGATGCCCACGCATATAGTCCAATTCTTTTGAATTATCTGCAAATTTCAAATAAGGTAATTGCTCAATGTCCTCATCTGATAACGGCAATTCAAAACGATCCCTGAAGTGTTTCAAAGAATCAAGACTCATCTTCTTTTGCTGGTGAGAAATATTTTGCGCCTCACCCGAGTCACCCATCCCGTAACCTTTAACGGTTTTACTCAAAATAACCGTCGGTTGACCACTGTGATTAACAGCCGCATGATAGGCCGCATAAACCTTAAAAACGTCATGCCCGCCTCGGTTTAATTCCCAAATATCACGGTCTGAAAAATCAGCAACCATCGCGGCTAATTCAGGCGTATTAAAGAAATGCTCACGCACATAAGCGCCATCTTTAGACTTAAAAGTCTGATAATCGCCATCAACGCAATCCATCATACGTTTGGCTAATAACCCTTCGGTATCGCGTTGCAGCAGCGCATCCCAACGATCGCCCCAAACCAACTTGATAACATTCCAACCCGCACCACGAAAAGAACTCTCTAACTCCTGAATAATTTTACCGTTACCACGCACAGGACCGTCGAGGCGTTGTAAATTACAATTAATCACAAAAATCAAATTATCTAATTTTTCACGACCCGCCATTCCAATAGCGCCCAGAGATTCTGGCTCGTCCGTTTCACCGTCCCCTAAAAAAGCCCACACTTTACGGTTGTGGGTCTTAGCAAAACCACGGTCTTCCATATAACGCATAAAACGCGCTTGATAAATAGCCATAATGGGTCCTAAGCCCATTGAAACCGTCGGAAACTGCCAGAAATCAGGCATTAACCAAGGGTGCGGGTAAGACGATAAACCATCCCCGTCGACTTCTTGACGAAAACTATCCATTTGCGCTTCCGTTAATCGGCCTAACATAAAGGCTCTTGAATAACTCCCAGGCGCCGAATGACCTTGCACAAAGATCATGTCACCGCCATGACCTTCTGACGGCGCCCGCCAAAAATGGTTGTAACCCACATCATAAAGGGTTGCTGCCGAAGCAAAACTTGATATATGCCCCCCGACATTAGTACTTTTATTCGCTCTAAGCACCATGACCATCGCATTCCAACGTACATAAGAACGAATTCTTCGCTCTAACTCCGAATCACCTGGAAATTTAGCCTGTTGGGAAACAGGTATCGTATTCACATAAGCCGTATTGGCACTAAAAGGGATGTCCCAGCCGGAATGCCGCGTCACCTCAACTAATTGTTCAATCAAAAAGTGCGCCCGTTCATGGCCTTCTTTTTCTAAAACGACCTTCAGTGAGTCGATCCACTCTTGGGTTTCAATAGGATCAACATCACCCTCATTAAAACTTTGCTTATTCATCTGATCATTCATCTAGCGCCCTTCCTAAAAGACTTAAATAACTTAGATTAACGTCGTTAATCTGCATCTTACTTAACACAAACTCTGCCATTATATTACATCCTCAGCCTACGAGTAAGTCAATTATGCACCAAGTGCATAACCAACACGGTTGTCATAGGTAATTAGTTATCAGCCAGACCCTTTAGCAGAACCGCACCCCTATTTGCGCTCCCCAGTCAGTTGCTTTAGACTTCCCAGAACTAACCGCAACATTTAAACTGAGGAACTGGCTATGGCAAATTACCAAAAATATATTTGTACCGTTTGTGACCATATCTACGATGAAGCACTCGGCGATCCTGACACCAACATTGCCCCGGGTACTTTATGGGCAGACATCCCCGAAGACTGGACCTGTCCTGACTGCGGTGTCGATAAAAGCCTGTTTGAATTAATGCCTTAATCGCCGTTATGTTTTGTCCAAACACAATGTAAGTAACTGCCATAGCACTGCTCTAAAAACAGCCCACTCACTGAATGCAAAAACTTAGCATCTTATCAGCCTGCTTTGCTATTTTTTTGTGTTTGGTCTCTAACCGTCTTATTGCTGAAGTAAGCGACGATATTGAACTCCCCGATATTAGCGACTCTACCGGCACTTTCATTTCCCCACGCGAAGAAAAAGAACTGGGTAATGCCTTTTTCCGCAATATACACCGACAATTGACGATTAATCAGGACCTTGAGGTCCAATCTTATATTCAATCAATAGGGCATAAACTCGCCGCCCACGCCGACCCACAACAAAGCCCTTTTCATTTTTTTGTGGTCATTGATAAAAACTTAAATGCTTTTGCCGGACCCGGCGGCTATATTGGCATTAATTCCGGCCTCATACTGGCAACGGAGTCTGAAAGTGAACTGGCCTCAGTTATTTCACATGAAATCGCTCACGTCACGCAACGCCACCTTTACCGCGCCTTTGAAGCGGCCAGCCAATTATCACTCCCGACCGCTGCCGCTACTCTGGCCGCCATCCTGATTGGTTCCCAATCGCCTGAACTGGGTCAAGCCGCCCTTTTAGCCGTGCAAGCTAATTCAATGCAGCAACGTATTAACTTTACCCGCTCAAATGAACAAGAAGCTGACCGTGTCGGCATGCAAACGCTGGTTAAAGCAGACTTTGACCCCAACGGAATGCCTACTTTTTTTGAGCGTCTCCAACAAAACAGCCGCTATTATGGTCAAGCTGTTCCAGAATTTCTACGCACCCATCCGGTCACTGCGTCCCGTATTTCAGACACCCGAAATCGTGCTGAAAAACAACCCTATCGCCACTACCC
>MPSY01000137.1 GCA_001901525.1 Methylococcales bacterium OPU3_GD_OMZ
AAAGAGTAGACAGCAAAACACAGCGTGGCAAACTTAAACAATTACGAAATAAAAATTTTTACTAAAGGGCAATGAAATGAGCTAGAACTACGATGGTGGCTACCTTAAAATTCAACGATTATCTGGCCATGGGGCTTTACAACATTTACATGTCTTTAAGATTGACACTTATATTACTGATAGGCCACCTCGCCTTATACTAGGGGCACTGGTACGAGAGTACTTTCTCAAAACAAAAATTTTCTCAATGGTCATAACATTTTTATCCACCTATGAACTAAGCTGCTGAAATAATCAGATTGCCAAGTTTCAGAGAAAATAGGTTTTACTTTTAATCGCTAAAAATGTCATAAAAATGGTTAAAAACTGCTATTTTACGCAGCGCAGCCTTCATTTAATGGAATCATCATCTTGCTACCCGTAACACAAATGTATCCTGACTTAGTTGAAACACTGAAACACCATGATATGGCACTGTTGCAAGCGCCGCCTGGCGCAGGCAAGTCAACCTGGTTACCCCTGCAACTCATACGCGATGGGCACTTCAAGCATATAGTCATGCTAGAACCCAGAAGGCTTGCAGCTCGAAATATCGCCAACTACTTAGCACAGTGTCAAAATGAAAAGTTAGGTGGGAGTATTGGATTAAGAATTCGCCAAGAAAAATTCGTAAGTAAAAACACCAAACTGGAAATTGTCACTGAAGGCATGCTGACACGCATGTTACAAAATGATCCTGAATTAACTGACATTGACTGCATCATATTTGATGAATTTCACGAACGCTCTATTGCCGCTGATACTGCACTGGCCTTTGCCCTTGAAACTCAAACAGTATTTCGAGATAACTTAAAGATATTATTAATGTCAGCAACCCTAGATGCCGACAAGATACAAGCCAAGTTCGATTGCCCCGTCATCACTTCTGAAGGGCGCAGTTACCCTATAGAAGAGGTTTATCACCCGTTAAGGGATGAGCAACGCTGGCTGGATGAAATTCCAGCTCTGATTAAAAAAGCTATCAATGAGCAAGCCGGCAGCTGTTTAGTTTTCTTACCAGGCCAACGAGAAATCAATCGTGTTGCCCAACAGCTTTCAGGCCTTAGCGATAATATTCATATTTGCCCTTTATACGGTGATCAAACAAAAAAGACACAACAAGCTGCCATAGCTCCCGCCAAAATAGGTGAACGAAAGATTGTGTTAGCTACCAATGTGGCTGAGACCAGTTTAACCATTGAAGGCATTCGTATTGTTATTGATAGCGGTAAAAAGCGCGCTGCTAAATTCAACCTCAATACTGGCGTTACTGAACTAAAAACTGTCAATATCTCAATCGCCTCTGCGGTCCAGCGCGCAGGACGAGCAGGTCGTATCGAGCCAGGAGTTGTATATAGGTTAGGCTCAAAAGAAACCTTTAAGCGCCGCGAATCACATGATATACCGGATATATTATCTTCTGACATTAGCCCGCTGCTATTAGAAACTAAGCAATGGGGAACAGATTTAAATCAACTCATACTATTAGATCAGCCCACCTTAGCGCAGCAGCAACAAGCCAATGATTTACTTTTTATGTTAGAGGCAGTGAACAATCAAAATAAATTAACCGAACTGGGCAAACAGCTACTTCAATTAGGGACCGACATCCGCTGGGCGCATATGTTGATTAAAGCCAAGAAGCTCGAATCTCAGCTAGCAGGCATCGAATTATTAAGCATTTACCTACTCGCATTATTAGAGAGCCGTGTTAGCCAACAAGCCGAACTTACTTCAGCACTGCAAGTCCAACTAAAATCACCTCACCCTGTCTTTACCAAACAACTTCAATTCTGGCTGAAGCGATTAAACCATAAACCACGCTCAAGATTAGAGATATCATACCTCCCCTTATTAGTTGCTTTAGCCTACCCCGATAGACTGGGAAAAAGACGCGGTGAAGGTTATTTGCTGGCTAATGGCGCCGGTGTAGATTACCGTAATGATCAATGGATTAACGATGAGTTTATTGCCATTGCTGAATTAGGCGGCAAGAAAGGCACACATATTTTCTCTGCAACGGCCATCGACATTCACCTGCTAGAAGAACATCTACCCCACCTTTTCCAGCACGAGCAGGTGTGCGAGTTTATTGAAAAAAATGGCCGATTTTCGTATGAAGACCGGCTTATGCTTAACGCTATTGTCGTGAATAAAAAGCCTATTAACACCGCCATTGATGAGGCAACCCGAACGACAGCCTGGATAAATCTAATCGAGAAGAAAGGTTTTGGCCTATTTAATTGTTTTACCAAAAATCTGGCCGAAAAAGATACTAACGATGTTATACAGTTGCTGATAAGAATGACTTTAGCACACAAGCACTTCCGTGATGAATATCCGACAATAAATGAGCAGTACTTATTAACCACTTTAGACACTTGGCTTGCGCCATTTCTAAATAATATTAACAACCTCGATCAACTTAGAAAAGTCGATTTGATTGAGCCTTTAAAAAACTGTTTTGACTGGAATCTGCAAACCTCACTCGATGCACTTCTTCCAAAACGCTTAAAAGTACCCAGCGGCTCAAAGATATCAATCAGCTACCAACTTAATGGTCCGGCAAAATTGTCAGTGCGCATGCAAGAGGTCTATAGCCTCTCTTCCACACCTGAGCTATGTATGGGAAAGATACCCCTACTCATGGATCTTCTCTCTCCTGCCCATCGATCACTTCAGCTCACACAAGACCTTGAAGGTTTTTGGAAAGGCAGTTATCACGAAATACAGAAGGAAATGAAAGGTAGGTACCCTCGCCATTTTTGGCCCTCAAATCCTGAAAGTGCAACTGCGACAAGCAAAACTAAAAATAAAATGTAAGCCGCTAAGATGAATCATGGTGCTTAGCTAGTGACTAAGAAAATAACCGAATGTTATCGTGGTATTAATGAACTCCTGATTATTGGTGGTGTTCTATGGGGCAATAATCTAAATGATGATTTTTTTACTGAATCCCATGGAGTCAAAACACCTGATGCATTTTGGAAAGTCATTATCCGTAACGACCGCCCTATTGATTGGATTATTCCAAATAGTGTGGATGCTAAAAAGAATAGACTTGATGATTACATTGTGACCATTCAAGAATTGGAATTAGTGACGGGTAGAACAAGTTTAAAAACAAAGTGATATGACCCTAAGTTAGCCCAGCTTTTTTTTGCTAAATAATTAAAGTTATATTGATACAATATACGCATCCAAACTCCTGCCAGGGTGAGCCTTCCCCTAAATTATTGAAGCAAACCCGATAACAGAATATGGGTTTAATCAAACGGTAAGTGGGTATTACAAGCAGGCTGAACCGGTATGTTCTTCCAGAGCGCGCAACAGGTTTCTATGTGCTTCAAAACCTGACAATGTGAAAAATTCAGAGTTAATCATCATTTTTTCAAGCATATGGAATTGGCGCATTTAATCTCTCCTTACTTTGTTTTTTGCATACATGTTGATAGGCTGATTGTTATAGAAAACTTAATAATACCTTGATTTTATTGCTTGGAATTCCTATTCTTGGCAAGTCTTATGCTCACAAAATACGGTTAAAAAATGAAATTATTAGTAAGAAATCTGCCTCGCTCACTTTCAGAAAATGAATTGAAAGCATTGTTTGAAGCATACGGTGATGTGCAATCGTGTGATTTAGTTATGGATAAAATCACAGGTGAATCAAAAGGCTTTGGTTTTGTCGAGATGCCTAAAGTCGGTCATCTAAAAGTCGCAATGCAAGCGCTAAACGGTAAAGACATTGCGGGTAATAAAATTAGAGTTAAAAAAGCGTAGAAGAAACAAGTGAAGGTGAATTACGGCAGACCAAGAATATAAGATGTGTCGGCAGGTAGTGTTCAAAAATCTGTGTCATTCCTTTAATATTAATGCACAAGCATTAAG
>MPSY01000247.1 GCA_001901525.1 Methylococcales bacterium OPU3_GD_OMZ
GATGCCCAAGGGGTTCCGGGATTATTAGATTGGCAAATGGTTCGAGTCGGGGAAGGTATTGGTGATGTGGCTTATTTCTTGGCAACGGCGCTAGCCCCAGAGGTGCGAAGGCAGCATGAAATGAAATTATTAGCGCATTATCAAGACAGCTTAGCAAAAAAGGGTGTGCCAGCAGTAGACACTAAGGCGCTGTATCAACGCTATCGGGCACATTTAACGTATCCGTTTGAAGCGATGATTATTTCACAGGCTATTGGTGGGATGATGGCGCCAGAAAGTAATCGTTTATTAATCCAACGAGTAGCGGCAGCAGTCGAGGATCATAACGCCTTTGCAGTAGTGGGCACGTAGTCAGGTTAAGTACTGCGGTGGGTTAGTGTACAGAGATTAATAGTGCAGTAAAGAATGCGTTTCATAGCCAGTCAGTTTATCTCGGCCCTTAAGAAAGTCGAGCTCTATGACAAAAGCACAGGCTTCGACAGTTGCCCCTAAAGACTCAACCAGTTCACAACTGGCTTTTGCTGTCCCCCCTGTTGCAAGTAAATCATCAACCAGTAAGACGCGGTCATTCGGTTCAAAAGAGTCTGTATGCGCTTCAAGGGTCGCTGACCCGTATTCAAGGTCGTAAGAAATACTTTGTATATCGTATGGTAGCTTGCCGGGTTTGCGTAAAGGGATAAAGCTAACGCCCAAATCCCATGCTGCTAGGGCACCAAAAATAAAGCCACGGGCCTCCATGCCTGCAACCGCAGAAATGTTTCGTCCATGAAAAGGGTGCGTCAGTTGATGAATGGCCAATCTGAGTGCGGCTGGATCTTTGACTAAAGGCGTAATGTCTTTAAATACGATGCCGGGTTTAGGGAAGTCCGGAATATCTCGTATTTTTGCTTTAAGTCGTTCCATAATCTGTTGTCGTTGTTTAGTTTAAATAAATTTCTCGATAGCGGTCTGAATACCGTTGACATCGAGTTGGCAAATTTCTAA
>MPSY01000248.1 GCA_001901525.1 Methylococcales bacterium OPU3_GD_OMZ
TTGTTACCCCTAAGATTGTAGGAAGTCGACGGATTCAATAATAAGCAGCTATATAAAAAATAAAAAAAGGGGCATAATGCCCCTTTTTTTATTAGTGTTGCAATGCCTTAATCAATTTAATGACCTTGAATAAAAATATATACTTAATAGGACCCATGGGTGTTGGTAAGACGACTATTGGTCGACAGTTAGCAAAGAGACTCGGTGTGCCTTTTTATGACAGTGATAAGGTCATCGAGGAACAGACGGGCGTTGATATAGCGACTATTTTTGAATTTGAAGGTGAATCCGGATTTAGACGGCGTGAGAAAAAGATTATTGAAGAGTTGGTGGCATTTAAAGGTGTTGTCATAGCGACAGGGGGAGGTGTTGTTCTTGATGAGCAAAATAGAAATTTACTTACCCAGAATGGTTTTGTTGTTTATTTGAGTTGTGCTGTTAATAAGTTATTAGAGCGAACTCATAAGGATAGCAAGAGACCGTTATTACAAACAGGAAACCCAAGGCAGAAGATTGAAGAATTACTTCAGGCGCGAGAGCCGTTATATGCCACTTGCGCAGATTTGAAAGTAAATACAGGGAATATGTCTGGAAAAATGGTCGTGAGTTTTATTTTAGCTGAGTATGATTCAGCCGCCGAAAACTATTGAGTTATTGAAAATGAAAGTATTGAATGTTGATTTGGGGGAGCGAAGTTATCCTATTTATATCGGTTCCGATTTAATAGCTAATTCGGCAATTATTTCCCGGCATATAAAATCAAAACAAGTATTAATTGTAACGAATGAAACCATAGCGCCATTGTACTTAGAGAAGGTGTTGGATTCTTTATCCGGTTATCAAGTCCAAACCCTTATCTTGCCAGATGGCGAGCAGTATAAGACCGTTGATACGGTTACGACTATATTTGATGTATTTTTAGAAAATAAGTATGGTCGTAGTGCAACCTTAATTGCCTTGGGCGGGGGGGTTATTGG
>MPSY01000016.1 GCA_001901525.1 Methylococcales bacterium OPU3_GD_OMZ
TGATTTTGCCTTGCCAGCGGTAAATAGATGTGATGTTGGGTACAATATTGGCGCAAGCGGCAAGTTTGTTTTCAATGACCGTCGTCGCTATTTTTTCTGCGACCTCTTTGGTGGGGCAAGTGCAATAGATGATAAGAAAATTGGAGGTCATCGGTCGTCTACATAAAAACATTTAACTGCTTATTATAAGGTGTTAGTGTGTATGAGAATCAAGAATTTTTTAGCATCATTAAATAATAAGTGAGATAAGAGTCATGAACCCTTTGAGAATTATGTTTTTAATATTTTTAATGGTCCCCTTTCTGGAAATTTATTTTTTATTAAAGATGGGTGGTCTCATTGGCGTGTTTCCAACAGTTTTGTTGGTAGTTTTTACCGCTGTTTTAGGGGCATGGATGTTGCGTCAGCAGGGTTTTGAAACATGGCAGCGTTTTCAACAAGGAATGGCCAAAGGAAAAGTACCGGCAATGGAAATGTTGGAAGGTCCTGTTTTACTTGTCGGGGGAGCCTTTTTATTAACGCCGGGTTTTTTTACCGATATTACCGGTTTTATTTGTTTAATACCGTATACCCGAAAAAAATTAGTGACTTATTTGATTGAGCGGCAATTAGTGGTCATGGCCGGTGGTGGCCCGTTTCAGCGACAAGGACAGACGCAATCGAAAGATGAAAATGTCATTGAGGGAGAATATAAGAAAGGCGATGAGTAGAGGAAGATCATCAATCAGGGCATTATTGTAAAACATTTATGTTATACAATAATGCCCTTATGAATTTTTTTGAGGCGTTGCTTTATGTCTCTAAATCCGTAGAATTCTTGCCTAAAGCGGAATAAGCAGGGCACCAACCCTTATAACCGGTAGCAATTAAGGCCAGTGCTAACAGTAATAAAAAAACACTAGCGCTTATGATGGCGATAAGAAAGGCGATGGCACCGCCATAAAGACGTATTTTTTTCTCTTTATCGCCAATATTCATTTCGGATTTTATCAATTGCTTATAGTCAAAGTTCATAATGAGATCACCTCGCTGTTATCGTGTTTGTCCTGATGTTTTTGTTAGAATACGCTGAATTTTTATAAAAATATACTGTCACGCAGATTTGCATAGGAAAAATACGTTTAATGGATGTTACTCATATAATAGAATCGTTAAATGATGCGCAGCGTCAGGCAGTTACCGCACCGTCTCAGTCAATGCTGGTATTAGCCGGGGCGGGTAGTGGTAAAACGCGTGTTTTGGTGCACCGTATCGCTTGGATGATTAAGACACAAGACCTTTCGCCACAAAGTATTTTAGCGGTGACTTTTACCAATAAGGCAGCGGCTGAAATGCGAGGCCGTATTGAGACGTTATTAGATCATCCGGTTCAGGGCATGTGGGTGGGGACCTTTCATGGATTAGCGCATCGTTTGCTTAGACGTCATGCGCATGAAGCGGGTCTCCCAGAAGCTTTTCAGGTCATTGATTCCGATGATCAATTACGGATGATAAAACGATTGTTGAAAGCATTGGCGTTGGATGAGGCACGTTGGCCACCACGGCAGGTGCAAGGCTATATCAATGCACAAAAAGAAGAGGGGCGACGAGCACAGCATATAGCGGAGAGTGGCGATTTGTATCAGCGACAGATGTTGACCCTTTATCGTGAGTATGAGCAAATCTGTGTGCGTTCTGGGCTGGTTGATTTTGCTGAACTATTGCTCCGAATACATGAGTTGTTACGTGATAATGAGCAATTGTTGCAGTTTTATAAGCAACGGTTTTTGCATGTGCATGTTGATGAATTTCAAGATACCAATACGATTCAATATGCCTGGTTACGTTTATTGACAGAGGGTAAAAACAATTTATTTGTCGTGGGCGATGATGATCAATCTATCTATGGCTGGCGCGGGGCGAAGATAGAAAATATTTTCAGCTTTCAATCAGATTATCCGAATCATCTGGTGGTGCGTTTGGAGCAAAATTATCGATCAACCGCAAATATTCTTAACGCGGCTAATGCTTTGATTGCTAATAATCAGGGTCGAATGGGTAAAGAGTTATGGACCGATGACAGTGACGGAGAACCGATTTCTTTATATGCAGCATTTAATGAGCAGGATGAAGCTTATTTTGTTGTAGAACGGATTAAGAAATGGGTGGAATTAGGTGGGTTACGGTCTGAAGCGGCCATTTTGTATCGTTCGAATGTTCAGTCACGGTTATTTGAAGAACGATTAATGTCGGGAGGGATTCCTTACCGAGTCTATGGGGGCTTACGATTTTTTGAGCGCGCTGAAATTAAGAATGCTTTGGCTTATTTGCATCTCATCGCTAATGCAAATAATGATGCTGCATTTGAACGTGTTATTAATATTCCTAATCGAGGCATTGGTCCTAAAACAATTGAAGATCTTCGCAGTGTTGCGCGTGATGAGCGTATTTCATTGTGGCAGGCGGCAAGCAAAGTAGTAACCTCCGGTGCAGTGACAGCTAGAACGGTAAGGGTTCTGAATAGTTTTATTGATGTTATTAATAACGTGGTTGAGCAAGCGGAGGGCTTGGCGTTATATGAAAAGGTACAGCAGGTTGTAGAGCATACGGGCTTGATTGATTTTCATAAAAAAGAAAAAGGAGAAAAAGGCGAAGCCCGGGTTGAGAACTTACAAGAATTAGTGAATGCAGCGCGTCAATTTGATTATGAAGAAGATAATGCCGAAGGCCTTAACGAGTTAGATTTATTTTTG
Organism: Methylococcales bacterium OPU3_GD_OMZ; assembly: GCA_001901525.1. GTDB lineage: Bacteria > Pseudomonadota > Gammaproteobacteria > Methylococcales > Methylomonadaceae > OPU3-GD-OMZ. Next base: position 2,733 of record MPSY01000016.1, read on the forward strand.
GCCCATGCCGCCTTAGAATCGGGCGAAACGCAGGGCGATCAATACGATGATTGTGTTCAGCTAATGACCTTACATTCGGCCAAGGGACTGGAGTTTAAATTAGTTTTTATTGTCGGTGTTGAAGAAGGTTTATTTCCCTCGCCCAGATCGATAGAAGACCCAGGTCGCCTGGAGGAAGAGCGCCGTCTTTGTTATGTGGGGATCACGAGAGCCATGCAAGTTTTGTATTTGAGTTATGCAGAATCTCGGCGGATATACGGGCGTGATACCTATCCCACTTGTTCTCGTTTTATAAAAGAAATTCCGAGTGAGCAAATCCAGGAAATTCGAATGGGTGCAACGATTAGCCGGCCGGTTTCAGTGGCTAAGTCAGGACGTTCATCTCGTCTGCAAAAGACGGCTTTTCAGTTAGGGCAGCGTGTCAGTCATGCGAAATTTGGTGAAGGCGTGGTGTTGCAAGTTGAGGGAGAAGGAGCCCAAGAACGAGTTCAGGTCAATTTTACAGCAGTCGGCATGAAATGGTTGATGCTGGCTTATGCAAAATTAGAAGCTATTGCTTAATGAGAACGGTATTGGTTTTATGTTAGGGCTTTTCAGCACGGTGATGTAATAACCGATAAAGTGCGGGTAATACGAGTAGCGTAAGTAAGGTTGAGGAAACGATGCCACCAATGACGACAGTAGCTAAGGGGCGCTGTACTTCAGAACCGATGCCCACATTGACTGCCATGGGGAAAAACCCTAAGGACGCGACTAAGGCCGTCGTTAATACAGGGCGTAAACGGGTTAATGCGCCTTTAATAATAGCAGCATCTAAACTTAGCCCGGCTTTTCTGAGGTCGCTGATAAATGCGACCATGACGAGGCCATTGAGCATGGCAATGCCGGATAGCGCAATGAAGCCAACTGCAGCTGAAATTGAAAAAGGAATATCTCGAAAAATAAGCGCTAAAACACCACCGGTTAATGCCAGAGGTACCCCTGAAAAAATAATTAGCGTATCTTTTATAGAGTTAAGAGCTAAAAATAATAAGCCGATGATCAGTGCTAGGGTGACCGGAACGACTAGCGATAAACGCTGCGATGCAGATTTAAGTTTTTGAAAAGTACCAGCGAATTCAACCCAATAACCGGCAGGTATTTCAACAGATTGCTCAACGGCTTTTTGAACGTCCGCAACAAAGTTTCCCAGGTCCCGGCCACGAACATTTGCGGTTACGACAACACGGCGTTTGCCATTCTCACGGTAAATTTGATTGTATCCAGTCACTAATTTTAATTCAGCGAGTTCTTCTAAAGGAATATAGTCACCCTGAGTTCTGTGGATAGGAAATTTTTTTAACGCTTCCATATCTGTCCGCAGGTGTTCGGGGAGTCGTACGACAATGGGAGTGCGTCTATCACCCTCATAAAATTGGCCGGCAACGCGGCCACCTAAGGCAATGGAAAGTTGCTCTTGTATTTCTTGAATACTGATGCCGAATTGTGACAACTTGTTCCGATTGGGTAGTATGGTCATGACCGGTAGACCTGTGGTTTGTTCAATGGCAATATCTACTATGCCATCAATCAAGCGGATTGATTTTTCAATTTCATTGCCTAAAAGAATCAGTTGATCAAAATCATCGCCAAATACTTTGATCGCAAGCTCTGCACGTACACCGGCCAGTAGCTCATTGAACCGCATTTGTATCGGTTGTAAGAATTCATATCGATTTCCCGGTAAGGGCTCAACGAGGGCTGCAAGTTCATCGATGAATTGTGCTTTCGATTTATCAGGGTTAGGCCAAAATTCCCGTGGTTTTAAAATAATGAAATTATCGGCAACGCTGACTGGAACCGCGTCGGTGGCAATTTCAGCGGTTCCGATTTTGGCAAAAATACGCTCGACCTCGGGTAGGTTATTAATTTTTTCTTCTAAAAGTTGTTGTAATTGAATGGCTTGTTCGAGCGATGTTCCGGGAATTCGCAGCGCATGCATTGCAATATCTCCCTCATCTAAATTAGGGATAAATTCGCTGCCGAGTTTAGTGGCGGTATAACTGCAAAGGAGTACGAATATCGCAGCCACACTCACAACACTCCAGCGTTTATCAACAGTCATGATTAACAGTGGTTGATAACAAGCATGGGCATGCTTCATCAGTAGGCTTTCTTTTTCAATAACGGGTTTTTTAAAGAGTAAAGCGATACAGGCCGGAACTAATGTGACTGATAATAACATCGCACAGGTTAATGCAATAACAACGGTGATTGCCATGGGGTGAAACATTTTTCCTTCTACCCCAGAGAGGGTAAAGATAGGAATATAAACGGCGGTGATAATGAATACGCCAAATAAAGCAGGACGGATGACTTCTTTTGTGGCATTAAAAACGAGGGTTAAGCGCTGCTCTAATGTCAGTGTAGCACTGTTTGTGCTCAGTTTACGTAGACAGTTTTCAACAATAATAATCGCGCCATCGACAATTAAGCCAAAATCTAAGGCGCCGAGGCTCATTAGATTAGCACTGACGTTGGTATGTACCATCCCCGTTATAGTCATTAACAGGGTGATAGGAATGACTGCAGCAGTCAACAGGGCAGCCTTGACATTGCCTAGGAATAGAAAGAGGATAACAATGACCAACAACGCACCTTCGAGTAGGTTCGTTTGTAGTATTTTAAGTGTTTTATTGACGAGCGTGGTGCGGTCATAGACGGCTGTTAGGGTGATTCCGGGAGGGAGTGTTGTTTTTATTTGCTCCAGTTTCTTGGCCACTGCATCAGCAACGATACGGCTGTTTTCACCAATGAGCATAAAGACGGTACTCATTACGACTTCTCGGCCATTTTGAGTAGCAGCGCCGGTTCGGAGTTCTTTGCCTTCGCTGATATGGGCGACTTGTTTGAGTTGTACCGGACGTCCGTTAGTTTCGGTAATTAGAATCTCGCCGAGCGTTTGTGTGCTATTAATTTGACCGGGTACTCGTAACAATAATTGCGAGCCATTGTGTTCGATAAAACCCACGCCCTGATTATCGTTATTGGCAGCAATCGCAGTAAGCAAATCGTTTTGGGTAAGTCCGTAGGCTAATAAGTTATCGGGTTCAATAGTGACTAATATTTCACGTTTAAAACCACCGATAGGATTGACTTCAACGACACCGGGAACGCGGAGTAGTTGAGGGCGGATAATCCAGTCATGGATTGAGCGAAGATCCGTGGGAGAAATAATAGAGCCATCGGCATTGACGGCGTTTGGAACGGCGTCGACAGTAAACATGAATATTTCACCCAGTCCGGTGGCAATAGGACCTAATAACGGTTCAAGGGCAGAAGGGAGGGTGCTTTTTGCCGCAATGAGCCGTTCATTAACTAATTGTCGGGCAAAATAGATGTCAGTATCATCGTTAAAAATGACAGTTATTTGTGATAAGCCGTAACGGGATAATGACCGGGTATGGTTCAGATTAGGTAAGCCTGCCATTGCAGTTTCGATAGGATAGCTTACGCGTTGCTCGACCTCGAGAGGGGTGTAGCCGGGGGCTTCGGTATTAATCACGACTTGAATATTGGTGATATCTGGGACCGCATCTATGAGTAATCGAGTGGAATTCCACAGCCCGAGTGCGATTAAAGCGACCACGCTGATAATGATTAGCGTACTGCGTTGAATGGCGAGTCGAATAATAGCGTCAAGCATGTTGGCTAATCAGTGATCGTGCGATGCGCCTGACTTTTCGATATCAGCTTTAATGATGTAGCTGTTCTTGAAAACGTATTCAGCGTTTGCTTTAAGACCGCTGAGAACCTCAGCCCAGTCGTGGGTAATCAGACCTAATTGCAGCATACGGACTTCATAGGTCTCACCAATCTTTATAAATACGACCGTCCGGTCTCGAAATGACTGTAACCCCGAGCGTTTAACCGCTAGCGGGGCTTTGTGCTCGGCTATTTCAATTTCACCGCGAACAAAGCGTCCGGCGATGAGTTGTCTGTTAATGTTGTTATGTTCGGCTCGTACAATGATTGATTGATTAGCTTGCGTAATCGTATCAATTTGGGTAATGACACCGGTGATGGCGAGGTTACTGCTATGAACGAACAAGGAAACCTCGTTACCTAAAGCAATTTTATGCTGATCTTCTGGGAAGATAGCCAGTTCGCTGATTAAAATTGAATCATCAATCAGTGTGAATAAAATGCGGTTATTGGTTTGTTCTCCGGAATTGGCGTTACGGTGGTGAATAACGCCGCTAATGGGGGCGCGTATTTTAAAAAGTTCAAGGCCTAAGTTTCTTTTAATAGTGAGTAGTAATTGCCCTTTTTTGACACGCTGACCTAATGAGACTTTAACGCTTTTTATCGTACCTTCGAAACGTGATTTTATTTCGCGGATATTTTCAGGGTGTGTCGTTAATTTGCCATAAGCTGAAATGGTTTTTTTGAGTATTTTAGGTTGTGCAATAGCCGTTTCAATAGCTAATGTTTTAGCCAGATCAGCATCGATTTGGGTGCGACCTTCGAAACTATCATATTGCCAGCGATGGCTTGTGCCGCGATAGTGGGCAACCACTAAAATAACAAAGGAATGCGGTTCATAAATAAGGCTATCGCCGCGAAGAAAATCTTTTTGAGACGTGAAATGGATTTCATTTTGAGTACCATCAAGACGGGTTAGGATGATGTTCAATGACATCTCATTAAGATTAACTGACTGACCTTTCTCAGTCACCCACGCTCGAAACTCAGGTGGAATATTGCGTTCGTAGATGGCAAGCTCGATGGTAAAATCATTGTCAGTTAATAGACGGCCTTGGTGAGGACCTTTTACGGGTGTTTTTGCGGGGGCTTGGTTGGTTGGTTTTTCAACAGCAAATAGGGGGCTGCTGACAGTCAGTAACAGAAAGAGCATGAAAATAGAATTCAAGGCGGGTAGTAATATTTTCATGAGTGAGTTTATTTCACTCGCAAGTAACTGCTGTAATCTTGATAAGCAAGGCCAGTGCTTAGTCGGGTTAAAAGAAAGCACTGGAGGGAGGGCTTAGTTTTTACAGGCGGACAAAGCAATGGTTGTCAGCGAATTTTTTAGCGTTTTTAAGTTTTTTACGCAGTTCCTTGGCGCGGGGCGGGTCTCTGAAAATCCCACCATTTTCGCCCGGAGTCCGGCGCATGAACGTAAAAGTTAAGGCCTGGTCATATTCTTCGTGCGTCATTTGACTGGCTATTTTGTCGATACTGCAAATGCAGGGGTATAGGGTTTCATAGCGTAGTCCGCCTTCTTTTTCTATACATTGCAGCACAAATTCAACACGAGTTTGAGTCGGATAATCGTTAATGACTTGGGGTTTCGAGTGGGGTGGGCGGTTACCCGTTAGGATGCATCCGTTTAATAATAAAAAAATTAAAAAGAAGCATGGCTTAATAAATGATATTTTCATGGGGGGGTCCTAAGGTGGTTTATTATTCGGCAGCAAAATTAATGATTTCCTTCACTTTATTGTTCATAGTGGCTGAAAATTGATTTAACGCTGAATTATTCGTATTCGTTGGTAAAAGGCGAGATTGTATAATAACTTTGCCCGCATAGGTATAGGTTACGACATTACAGGGCATATGGCGAATAGCATGGGGAGAAAGTTCCAGTAATTTCTTCGCATGCGTTAAATTACAGTACTGTACGGTATCGTATTCGGGAAAAGGAATATTTTCGCGTTGGCGGATAACCTTGCCGACACGGCTGTGTCCGGTAATCCTGAAGTTTTGCTCTGTAATGGCAATTTCGAGTTCGGCGAGAACATCGTCATAGGGCTTAGTTGTTTCTACTTGATAGTAGTGTACTGTTTCACCGGTTGGCAGCAAACTACAGGCCTGTTGTAAGAGTACCAGCGCGAGTATTATTAGAAACCTGAACATCTTTGAATTTACATGGCATAGAATAAGGTGATTTGAAATTGAAGCTTAGCATTATGACCGATCAAACAAAAGTCACAGGGGTAATATTAGCGGGTGGGTTAGCCCGCCGAATGGGTTTAGAGCAAGATAAGGGTCTTATTATGTTTCGAGGCCAACCCATGGTGACTTATGCCTTGACGGCAATGAAAGGGGTTGCTGATTGTGTGGTCATTAATGCTAATCGAAACCTTGAGTGGTACCAACGTTTTGGTGTGCCGGTTATTAGCGATGAGACATTAACCTTTGATGGGCCTTTAGCGGGGATTTTGTCAGTTATGAATGCGTGCGATACGGAAGTGTTAATAGTAATGCCTTGTGATAGTCCTTTAATTCAAAGCAGACATTTAGAGAAATTAAGGCAAGCGTTGATTGGGTCTAACTATGATGTCGCGGTGGCACATGATGGGCAACGAATGCATCCGGTTTTTTTAGCGTTAAAGACACAACTGGCCGCTAGTCTTCAGTTGTTTTTGTCTGAAGGACAACGAAAGATTGATATCTGGTTGCGCCAACACGCTTTGGTGGAAGTGGATTTTAGTGGAGAGCCTGAGGTTTTTTGTAATATTAATACCGTGGATGAATTAACTCATCTTGAGAATACTTAATGACAGAGCAACCGTTTAAACCGGAAATGACAGCAGCAGGGCTGAGCCATTCGGAGCGAGTATCGTGTCTCGATGAACGGGGACAAGCACAAGAAATTTATCTGGTGGGTGAGCGTGCGTTAACTATCTATGTGGATAGACAGGAGATTGTGACCTTGATGACGATAGGCTCACACCCTGAGTTATTAACGTTGGGTTATTTAAAAAATCAGGGTTTTTTTGACCAGTTAACTGAGCTTAGCGTTATTCAAGTGGATTGGGAAACGGAAGCGGTAGCGGTTGTTAGCACACAGTCAGAGAGTGATTTTTCGGAGCAAATGAAGCAGCGAACGGTAACCACGGGGTGTGGGCAAGGAACCGTTTTTGGGCGATTGATGGAGAAGTTACAGAAGATCAAAGTACCAGATATTAAGGTGAAGCAGTCGACATTGTATGCCATGTTAGCTGAAGTGTATGCTTACAATGAGGTTTATAAGCAGTCGGGTGCTGTGCATGGCTGTGCGTTATGTGAAGGGAGTCGAATTGAATTATTTGTAGAGGACGTTGGGCGTCATAATGCGGTTGATGCCATCGCCGGGCATATGTGGCTGAATAATATTTCTGGCGACAATAAAATCTTCTATACGACTGGACGCTTAACCTCTGAAATGGTGATTAAGGTGACTCAAATGGGTATTCCCATTTTATTATCGCGTTCGGGAACGACTCAGATGGGGTTGGCGATGGCTCAACAAGCTGGGGTCACGTTAATTTCCAGAGCTAAAGGGCAGCGTTTGTTGGTCTTGAATGGGGGGGATAAGGTCATTTTTGATGCGATACCTGAATTGCGTCGAAAAAATGACCGTAGGGGTGTCTTAAGATAAGCTGACCTTATAAATTTTAGGCATTTATCAGTGTAGAAATTCGTTCTGCTAACGGTGGATGGCTCTGGAATAAGGGGTTCATGTATCGACCCTTGATGCCGAAGGCGGCTAATTCATTAGGCATTGCTTTGGGTTCACTGGTTTTTTGTAAGGCTTTGAGCGCATTAATCATTTTTTGCTGGCCTGCTAATTGAGCACCGCCGGCATCGGCTTTAAATTCACGGTGACGAGAAAACCACATAACAATCATAGTGGCTAGAATAGATAGGGCGATTTGGGCAATAATTTGAGTGACATAGTAGGCCGGACCCAAGCCGCGTTCTGTTTTAAATACGATACGGTCGACTAAGTGGCCGATGACCGACGCAAAGAAGAAAACAAAAGTATTCACAATGCCTTGCAATAACGTCATGGTGACCATATCACCATTGGCAATATGACTGATTTCATGACCCAGTACCGCCTCGGTTTCATCTCTATTGAGTGTTGTTAGTAAGCCTGTGCTAACCGCGACCAAGGCATTGTTTTTACTCATGCCGGTGGCAAAAGCATTAACATCGTCGCTGTTGAAAATAGCAATTTCAGGATTGTCGATGCCGACTTGTTGAGATTGTTTGCTTATTGTTTGGTACAGCCATTTTTCAGTCGCATTGTTGGGGCTTGTAATGATTTGCAATCCCATTGTTTTTTTAGCCATTGACTTGGATAACATCAGGGAAATGAAAGAACCGCTCATGCCGATAATGGCAGAGATAATGAGTAGTGAGGGATAGTGGATATTAATCCCTTGTTGATCGAGCATGCCTTGAAGACCAAGAAGACTAAAAGTAATGCTTATAACTAATAAGATAGCGGCATTGGTTAGGAGGAATAGTAAGATTCTTGTCATGAGGCTGACCTTTTTATTGAAATAATATTAATTTTAATATGGGGATGGTGCCCGTAAAATCAAGCCTGTAAATAGGGGAAACAACGTTAGGTTAAAGAGGTGATATGTCGGAAACAGACAAAAAGGTTAACGTGATTAAACAGGAGTATCTATACCGGGGGTTTCTTAGTTTGAAACGTATTCGGTTACAACATACTTTATTTGAAGGGGGGTGGAGCGATGAGATTGATCGGGAATTGATTGACCGTGGCGACTGTGTGGCGGTTTTGCTTTACGACCCTGACGTTGATGCAGTGGTGCTTATTGAACAATTTCGGGTGGGTGCATTGGGTCATTCTAAGACGCCTTGGTTGTTGGAAATTGTAGCCGGTGTTGTTGAATCTGGAGAAAGTCTTGAAGCAGTCGCTTATAGGGAGGCGGTTGAAGAAGCAGGGTGCATGATTGAAGAACTTCGTTATGTTTGTGAATATTATAGTTCGCCGGGAGCGCTTTCAGAACGAATGACCTTGTTTTGTGGTCGGGTGGACTCTTCTATAGTTGGCGGTGTTCACGGCGTTTTAGCAGAACATGAGGATATTAACGTTTGGGTTGTGCCTTTTGCGGAGGCTCTTGAATTAATGACACAAGGAAAGCTTAATTCAGCCACGCCAATCATTGGGCTGCAATGGTTGGCACTGAATAGAGAACAGTTACAATGTGAATGGGGCCGGATGACTAAAGAGTCTTAGTTTTTTTTGTGAAGGCAGGTGAGTAGTGCTGTGGGCTCAGTATGGTGTTTTTAGGCGGAGTATGGTTATCTTGCTCAGGGTAGTCTTGATTGTAATGTAAGCCACGGCTTTCTTTTCGTTGTTGAGCACTCATAATAATAAGTTCAGCCACAATAACGAGATTACGCAATTCAAGGAGGTCGCTGGTTATGGTGAAATCGCTGTAATACTCATGAATTTCTGCTTTTAATAAATTGATTCGTTCACGCGCACGACTCAGTCTTTTATCGGACCGTACTATGCCCACATAATCCCACATGACACGACGGATTTCATCCCAGTTATGGGCAATGACAACTTTTTCATTCGATTTAGCAACTTGCGATTCATCCCACGGTCGGATGGCTACGGGTGTTGTTCTATTCGGGAGTTCGCGGAGAATGCTTTCAGCGGCTTGGCTGGCAAAGACAAGACATTCCAGTAGTGAGTTACTCGCCATTCGGTTCGCCCCATGGAGTCCGGTGCAGGCAACTTCACCAATGGCATAAAGCCCTGAAACATCGGTCTTACTATAGCTATCGGTGATGATACCGCCACAGGTGTAGTGGGCGGCAGGAACAACGGGTATTTTTTGGCTGGTAATATCGATGTTAAATTTTAAACATTGCTGGTATATATTTGGAAAATGGCGATGGATAAATGCGGGTGATTTATGGCTAATATCGAGGTAGACAAAATCGATGCCGTATTTTTTTATCTGGTGATCAATGGCACGGGCAACAATATCTCGGGGGGCAAGTTCCTCGCGGCTATCAAATAAATGCATAAACGGTTCGCCGTTGGGCAGTAAAAGTTTAGCGCCCTCCCCGCGGATAGCCTCACTGATTAAAAAGGAACGGGCATCGGGATGGTATAGGCAGGTGGGGTGAAACTGCATGAATTCCATATTGCCAATACGGCAACCTGCTCGCCATGCAAGCGATAAACCATCGCCGGTAGCAATATCAGGATTACTGGTATAAAGGTAGACTTTATTTGCGCCACCGGTTGCTAGGACAACAATGCGTGCGGAAATAGGAATGACCGCATTATTTTGGGAATCTAATGCGTAAGCACCAATGACGTGTCCATCTGGAAATTGTCTAGATTTATCAGTCACTAAATCGATGGCATTGTAATGTTCTAGTAGTGTGATATTACAATGTTCTTGCGCCCGTTCCATTAGTGTTGAAATGACAGATTGACCTGTTGCATCAGCTGCATGCACAATGCGCCGGTGAGAATGGCCGCCCTCACGGTTTAAATGCAGACGGGGTAAGTCTGGTCCATGATTGGATTCGTAGGTAAAAGAAACCCCTTGTTTGATAAGCCAGTCAATGCTTTGCTTACCCTGTTTAACGGTTAAGGTAACAATATCTGGGTCACATAAACCCTCGCCAGTTTTTAAGGTGTCTTGAATGTGAGAATTAATTGAGTCGGTATCATCAAAAACGGCTGAAATACCGCCTTGCGCATAGCGGGTATTACTTTCTTCGGTGGCTAATTTGGACAGTATAGTGACCCGGTGTTGGTCAGCTAGTTTAAGTGCTAAGGTTAATCCGGCGCCTCCACTGCCGATAATGAGCACATCTGTATAGATGGAAGAGTATGAGTCAGTCAAGGTCAGAGATCTCGTCAAAGAGCCGATATAAATAAAAGAGATTTTTAGCTAAAAACTTAGTGGATGATACCTTTTTTATGGTGTAATTGGAAAAGTAATAAAAAAGCCTAAGGTAAATAGAACTTATGATGTTGTTTTCTGTCACTTTAAATTAGCAAGGTGTGTTGTGCGTATACAGACAAAGACTAGTGATCAAGTTGATCAAGAGTTTGTGTCGCGGGTGCAACGCGGTGATAAATCTGCTTATGACATGTTGGTTCGTAAGTATCAACATCGGGTTACGCAGTTGGTTAATCGCTATGTGAAAGATCCTAGCGAAGCGCAAGATGTCGCGCAAGAGGCTTTTATTAAGGCTTATCGAGCGTTAGTTCGGTTTAGAGGTGATAGCGCTTTTTATACTTGGTTATATCGGATAGCGATTAATACGGCTAAAAATCATTTAGTGGCAAGGGCGCGTCGGTCATTTAATAATGAAGTTGATTTTCAGGAAGCTGAACACAGTGTGAGTAGCTTGCAATTGTGTAATTTGGATACTCCGGAAAAACTTTTGCTAAATGATGAGATTATTGCAAATATTCAGCAGACTATTGATGAGTTGCCGGAGAATATGCGGGAGGTTATTATTTTGCGAGAGCTTGAAGGTCTTAGTTATGAGGCGATCGCTAAAACGCTTGATTGTCCTGTCGGAACTGTGAGATCGAGAATTTTCCGGGCACGTGAAGCGATTGATAAACGATTACAGCCATTACTTGAAGGATAGTTTTTTATGGACAAATATGTAAACGAAAAAATATCACAATTTATTGATAATGAATTAGGTGCTAGTGAAGCAATTAGGGTGCTTGAAAAAGTTGAAGATGACGGTTGTTTTGAAGGAAAACTTAGGCGCTATCATTACATTCGTAAGTTGATTCGGACTGAATTACCTATTTCAGTGGATATTGATTTTGTCTCTCAGGTAAATAGCCGGCTTCAATCTGAGCCTGAGCTGGCGCTGCCTTTTTGGCGCCATTTTAAGGGTGAGCAAGTGCTGACAGTTGCACTGGTTACCGTTATGACTTTAGTGCTCGTGTTTTGGTAAATACAGTTAATCTGTGTCGGTTATTTTTTTGTAGCGAAGCCCGGTTTTTTTAGTATTAGTTTAGAGGGGCATTTTATATTGTATTGATGCTGTTTATTGAGTGGCTTGGTGGGTTATGTTAGAAGAACGCGTTGTTATTTCGAAAAAAGAACATAATCAGGTTTGGGTCAGGGCCTTGCCGACCGCAAGTTGCAGCAATTGTCAGCAAAAATCGGCTTGTTCAACGCCGTTAATTGAAAAATTATTACGTAAACGAGAAATTCTTGTAGAGACAGATTTAGTCCTAGAGTCGGGCGATCAGGTTATCATTGCGATTAATGAAGACGCTTTTATTAAAGGGTCTGTTGTCCTTTATGTTGTACCTATTGTTGCACTGTTGATTGGGGCTGGGCTGGGTGAGGTGGCCGCACCTTATTTTTTAGGACTCAGTCTAGATGTACTCATTTGTATTTCAGGGGCAGTGTCATTTTTTTTGTCGTTATTTTTAATTCATTTAGGTCTGCAGTCATTTTTTTATAAGTCTTTTCCAAAGCCAGTTGTCCTGCGAAAAGTCAATTAAGTCTTTGAGCTGATTAGTATTCAAACGCTATGCGTAAAGACTGACGATAGCGGTAAGTTTTTCCTTGTAATCCTATAAAGAGTCCCAATATTTGGTTTATATATGCCGACACAGTGTGTGGCAGTCAAGATTGCTGAGGTTAGAGTAGGGTTAGCCTGGATATAAAATTGTTTTTTATAAGTGTGTGCGTAGAGTACAGATAGTGTTTATTTTTAAGTAGATAAAGAAATTAGGTAAATAAGTTCGTCCATAAAATGGGGGTGAGATGGTTAGAAAATTAGTGGGTTGTTTAGGGGTGTTGTTATGGTTAACCGGTGCAGAGGTGTTTGCACAATTGCCAGATTTTACACAATTGGTAAAAGCACAAAGTCGAGCCGTAGTGAATATTAGTTCGGTTCATAAAGCCTCAGAAAGTAACCATCATACGCCCGGTGAGTCCTTGGATCCCGGGCAGATTCCTATGGAAGAGTTTCTGAAACATTTTTTTGAAGGTCAGGGGCAGCTGCCGGGACCTCGGTCTGGGCCACATGGCGGGTCAAAAGAATCTAATTCGCTCGGGTCAGGTTTTATTATTTCAAAAGAAGGTTATATATTAACGAATCATCATGTTATTCAAGATGCGGATGAAATTATTGTTAAGTTATCTGATCGGCGTGAATTAATAGCGACATTGGTGGGTTCAGATCCTCGAACGGATGTTGCCTTATTAAAAGTTAAAGCGCATTCATTACCCATTGTTGAAGTTGGTGCAGTGGATGAACTACAGGTTGGCGAATGGGTGTTAGCGATTGGTACTCCTTTTGGTTTTGAGCATTCGGTCACTGCAGGTATTGTAAGTGCTAAAGGACGTAGTTTGCCCGGTGATAATTATGTGCCGTTTATTCAGACCGATGTGGCTATTAATCCGGGTAATTCTGGCGGGCCCTTATTTAATCTTAAAGGGCAGGTGGTGGGGATGAATTCTCAGATTGTTAGTCGCTCGGGCGGATATATGGGACTTTCATTTGCTATACCGATAGATGTTGTGATGACCATTGTTGAGCAGTTAAAGAACGGCGGTCAAGTCGCGAGAGGGTGGTTGGGTGTTCATATACAGGATGTTACCAGCGACCTAGCAGAGTCTTTTGGAATGGATCGACCTTACGGGGCTGTGGTTGCCAAAGTGATTCCAGAGGGACCAGCAGCTAGTTCGGATCTACAAACAGGCGATGTGATTATTGCCTTTGAAGGTAAGAAAATTGAATTGTCATCGGAATTGCCACCCCTTGTAGGGGTAACGCCGGTTAATAAAGTTGCTAAAATTAAAGTGGTTCGAGCGGGTAAAATAAAGATTATTACCGTTAAGATTGGTTTGTTGCCCGAACAGCCTCAAACGGCAGCAGCAAGTACACAGCCGCCCCCCCAAGTTTCCAATAGACTGGGTTTGGTTGCTGTTGAATTAACTCCCCAGCAAAGAACCCAGTTGCAATTGTCGAGTCAGGGTGTTGTGGTGCACAGTGTGTTAAACGATCCAGCAAGAACTGCCGGTATACAGCCGGGAGATGTGATTTTAAGAATTCAGAATAATGTCGTTCGGAACTTGGCTGCATTTGATAAAATAGTGCGTGGTTTACCCGTGGGCAAGTCAATTTCTATATTGATTGAGCGTCAAGGTAGGCGTTTGTTTTTACCAATCAAAATAGAAAAATAACAGTGGATCAAAAAAATATACGAAATTTTTCAATTATCGCTCATATTGATCATGGAAAATCAACATTAGCAGATCGTTTCATCCAGGTTTGTGGCGGTCTAACTGATCGTGAAATGGAAAATCAGGTGCTTGACTCTATGGATTTGGAGCGAGAGCGTGGCATTACGATTAAGGCGCAAAGTGTCACCTTGGATTTTCATTCAAATAATGGGGAAACCTATCAACTGAACTTTATTGATACACCGGGGCATGTTGATTTCTCTTATGAGGTTTCGAGATCATTAGCCGCTTGCGAGGGTGCTTTGTTAGTGGTTGATGCGGCACAAGGGGTTGAGGCACAAAGTGTAGCCAATTGTTATACCGCTATCGAGCAGGGCTTGGAAGTACTGCCAGTCTTGAATAAGATTGATTTGCCCTCAGCAGAGCCTGAACGTGTTGTTCAGGAGATTGAGGATATTATCGGCGTTCCAGCCGATCATGCATTGAAAATTAGTGCTAAAATCGGATTGGGTATAGAGGATGTTTTAGAGCAATTAGTTGAGAAAATACCCGCGCCACAAGGTGATCGTGCTGGTCCCTTACAAGCGCTTATTATTGATTCTTGGTTTGATCCTTATTTAGGTGTGGTTTCACTGCTTCGAGTCATGAATGGGAGTATCAGGCGAAAACAGAAAATCACCCTCATGTCTTCGGGACGTACTTTTTTGGTTGAGCAAGTCGGTGTATTTTCACCCAAACGAGAAAATAGGGCCGTATTAGAATGTGGTGAGGTAGGTTTTCTGGTTGCGGGTATTAAAGATATTTTTGGTGCGCCGGTCGGAGATACTATTACGCTGGCTGAGAATCCAGCGGTAGAGCCATTAGAGGGTTTTCAAGAGGTTCAGCCACGAGTCTTTGCAGGGCTTTATCCGGTCACGTCGGATGATTACGAGGGTTTGCGCGAGTCGCTTGATAAATTGCGTTTAAACGATGCGGCATTACAGTTTGAACCAGAGACCTCAGAGGCTTTGGGGTTTGGTTTTCGCTGTGGTTTTTTGGGTATGCTTCACATGGAGATTATTCAGGAGCGACTGGAACGCGAATATAACCTCAATCTTATTACAACTGCACCGACAGTGGTCTATGAGGTTGCGTTACATAATGGTAAGGTGATCTCGATTGATAATCCCTCTAAATTGCCCGATGCAGGAACAGTTCTAGAAATCAGAGAACCTATCATTGAAGCTAATATTTTAGTCCCTCAGAACTATTTAGGAAGCGTTATAGGTCTTTGTGTCGAGAAGCGTGGTGTTCAGAAGAATATGCAGTATATGGGCTCACAAGTCTCGTTAAGTTATGAGTTGCCGTTAAGTGAAGTCGTTTTGGATTTTTTCGATCGATTAAAGTCAGTCAGTCGGGGTTATGCCTCTTTTGATTATGAATTTAAGCGATTCCAAGTCGGTGAGTTGGTGAAATTGGATGTGCTGATCAATGGTGATCGTGTTGATGCGCTATCTTTGATTATTCATCGTGAGAACATTCAACACAAAGGTCGTGATTTAGTCGATAAAATGAAAGAGTTAATTCCTAGGCAGATGTTTGATGTGGCTATTCAAGCGGCAATTGGTGCCAAGGTGGTAGCGCGCTCTACCGTGAAGGCGATGCGAAAAAATGTAACCGCTAAATGTTATGGCGGTGATATTTCTCGTAAAAGAAAATTATTGGAGAAGCAAAAGGCGGGTAAGAAGAGAATGAAGCAGGTGGGACGAATTGATATTCCTCAAGATGCTTTTTTGGCAGTACTCCGAATGGGAAAAGATTAATTTAGCCATCTCAACCGGTTTAATAGAAGGGCTTTTTTTACGGTATTAATAAACTTAAGGAATTATAAGTGGATTTTGATTTTTCTTTTTTTCTCGTTATTGCAACGTTTGTGTCTGGCGGTATTGTGTTACTTTACAAGTTTTTTGGTAAGACCGAACCGGTGAGTAGCGAAACGGAAAAAGAACCGTTATTGCTTGAATATGCACGGTCATTTTTCCCGGTGGTTCTCGTTGTTTTGTTGCTGCGTTCATTTTTAGTTGAACCCTTTCGGATCCCTTCGTCATCAATGATGCCCTCCTTATTGATTGGTGACTTTATTTTGGTCAGTAAATATGCCTATGGTGTCAGATTGCCTGTTCTTCATACTAAGGTAATGGAAGTGGGTCAACCTGAGCGCGGTGATGCAATTGTGTTTAGATATCCTAAAGCCCCAGACGTCGATTATATTAAACGGGTTGTAGGGGTGCCGGGTGATCGGATTTCTTACTATAAAAAGCAGGTTTTTTTGAATGGGAAGCCGGTTAGTCAGGTTTCTTTAGGAGAATATGTGGGTGTAGGGCAAGGCGCTAAAATGACCGGAGCTGAACACCTTGTTGAAAGTTTTGGCGAAAGAGATCACGAGATTTTATTGCAACCTAAAAGTTCTAATACTGAAGGGGTTTGGGTGGTTCCGGAAGGGCATTATTTTGTCATGGGTGATAATCGTGATAACAGTAACGACAGCCGGTACTGGGGTTTTGTTCCTGAACAAAACTTAGTTGGGAAGGCTTTTTATATCTGGATGAACTGGGACTGGCAACATAAAGGTATTGGCTTTGAACGTATTGGGACTGTGCTTGAATAGACTATTCTTAACACTTAAGTGTGTGAAGAGTGGAGGTCAGTATGGAATTAATAAAAAAGCAGGCGGGTCTGAGTTATGTTGCGGTATTAATGATTGTCGGGGCGCTGGCAATAACAGGTTTTTTTGCGACCCGAGTCGGCTTGGTTTATTTTAATCATTATCAGGTGAAGTCGATTTTTGATTTATTGGAGAGTGAGCAGCCGGTAGCGCAACGATCGACTGTTGAAATAAGGCGTTTTATTGCAAAATATTTTTCATTAAACAGTATAGATTACATACAACGTGAAGATATAAAACTGGAACAGCAGGTGGGTTCAATAAAAGTACAATTAGACTATGAAGTTGTTAAGCCCATTGGCGGAAATTTGAGCTTTTTAATCAGTTTTTCTGAAACCAAAAATTTAAAGGTAATTTTTTGATTAGAGAACCTAAGGTATTGTTAAAAAAACTGGAGCTACAGTTTAATGATGCCAAAATTTTTAGTACGGCATTGACCCACCGTAGTGCCGGAGAAAAAAATAACGAGCGGTTAGAGTTCTTGGGTGATGCTGTTTTAGGGTTTGTTATTGCTGATGTTTTGTGGAAACAGTTTCCAAAGGCCAGTGAGGGCGATTTGAGTCGATTAAGGGCAAGCCTTGTTAATCAAACTACGTTAGCAGAACTAGCACGGGAGCTTCATTTGGGTGATTATCTTATTATGGGCTCAGGTGAATTAAAGAGCGGTGGTTTTCGACGTGATTCAATTTTGTCTGATGCATTGGAATCGATTATGGGCGCCATCTTGACTGATCAGGGTTTTGTGGTTTGCCGGGCGTGGGTGTTAAGTATTTTTGCGGAAAGACTTTCGCAGTTAAGTACTGATAATTGGCAAAAAGATCCTAAAACGCGGCTACAGGAATATCTACAAGCTCGGCAGTTAGAGTTGCCTGTTTATCAGTTATTGACAGAGTCTGGTCAGCCCCATGTCAAACATTTCACGATTGAATGCCGTATTTGCATGATAGAAGAGCCGGTAACAGGAGAAGGGACATCAAGAAAGAAAGCAGAGCAAGAGGCCGCTGAACAGATGTTAAAGCGAATTTCAAAATTAGCAGGAACGCAGTCATGAATTGTGGTTATGTTGCGCTTATTGGGCGCCCCAATGTCGGTAAGTCGACATTAATGAATCATCTTTTGGGTCAAAAAATCAGTATTACTTCACGAAAACCGCAAACCACACGGCATCAGATATTAGGTATTAAGACAACTGATTTGGGTCAGGCTATTTTTGTCGATACGCCTGGGATGCATGATGGCGAACAACGGGCGCTTAATCGATACCTTAATCGCACGGCCGATACCTCTTTACTTGGGGTTGATTTGGTGGTTTGGTTAATAGACAGTCTTGAGTGGCATGAGTATGACGATGTGATTATCAAGAAGCTGCACCGTGCAGGAGTACCGGTTATTTTAGCGGTTAACAAGGTAGACAGAGTGAAGGATAAACAGACGATGTTGCCTTTTTTGCTGAGGCGGGTAAGAAGTATCCATTTGCAGAAATTATTCCTGTATCTGCATTGAAAGGTAATAATTTAGAGCAATTAGAACAAATTCTTATGGCGCGACTCCCATCGTCTGCGTTGATTTATCCAGAAGATCAGGTTACCGATCGTCCGGAGCGCTTTTTAACGGCGGAAATTATTCGTGAAAAGTTAATCAGGCGTCTGGGGCAGGAATTACCACATGCGTTAACGGTTGAAATCGAACGCTATGAAGAGACACCTGCGATTACTCGTATCTATGCCATTGTCTGGGTTGAGCGAGATACACAGAAAAACATTGTGATTGGTAAACAAGGCGCCTTATTGAAAAGTATTGGTACCGATGCACGCCAAGATATTGAGGTTTTAATTGATAATAAGGTTTATTTGCAGCTTTGGGTAAAAGTTAAAAAGGGCTGGGCAAATAATGAACGTGCCTTAAATAGTTTGGGGTTTAATGAGTAGTTACGCTGTTTATTCGCAGACTGCTTTTGTTTTACATACTCGAAAATACCGTGAAACCAGCCTTTTAGTCGATGTTTTTACGTGTGATTACGGGGTGATCACCTTGGTTGCAAAAGGGGTGCGTAAAAAAAACTCAAAATGGGCCGGTATTTTGCAATGTTTCCAGCCCTTGGAGCTTTCTTTTTCTGGGCGTTCAGAATTAAAAACATTAACCGGAGCAGCACTGCTTTCTAATGGGGTTACATTGACGGGAATGAAGCTTTATTGTGGCTTTTACTTAAATGAGCTCTTGAATTGTTTTTTGCATAAGCAGGATGCCCATCCTGAAGTGTTTGAAGATTACCGGCAGTGCCTTATTCAATTGGCAACGGCAAGTTCTGTAGAGTCGGTTCTGCGTATTTTTGAATTGACCTTGTTAGAAAAATTGGGGTACGGCTTGCAATTGGAAAACGATTCGGTCACGGAGCGTCCCATTGATCCGGATAAACACTACGAATATGTGAGAGAGATAGGACCAGTGCAAACTACAGGTAAGGGCTTTTCGGGTAAAAGTTTGATTGCCTTAAGGAAAAAAATATTAAATGATGAGTTGGTTAGAAAAGAGGCTAAGCAGTTGATGCGCCAACTCATTGATTTTCACTTGCAAGGGCGGGAGCTTAAGAGCCGTGTGCTAATGAGTCAGTTTATCCGGCAACAGTCGGTGGTGACCCGCTAAGTAGCATTCAGCCAAGGGGTTAAAAAAAAGATGGAACAATTAGTTATTTTATTAGGCGTTAATATTGATCACGTCGCAACGCTTCGGCAAGCACGGGGAACTGCTTATCCGGAACCTGTTGAGGCGGCGCTGATGGCTGAGAAGGCCGGTGCTGATAGTATAACTGCCCATCTTCGGGAAGATCGCCGTCATATTCAGGATCGTGATATTTATTTGCTGAAAAGTATGCTTCATACGCGGTTAAACTTAGAAATGGCGGTGACTGATGAAATGGTAAAAATAGCAATGGATGTGCAGCCACAGGCCTGCTGCTTAGTCCCTGAGAAGAGGGTTGAATTAACTACGGAAGGCGGTTTGGATGTTAAAGCAAGTCTGCCCAGAATTAAAGCGGCTTGTCAGCAGTTAGCAACGACCAACACGGAGGTGTCCTTATTTATTGATCCAGACCCGCTGCAAATTGATGCAGCCGTTGAAACCGGTGCGCCGGTTATTGAATTGCATACCGGTACCTATGCTGAGGCTAAAACAACTGCCGAGCAGAATGATGAATTGCAACGGATTAAACAGGCGGCAGCTTATGCCTATAGTCAAGGATTACAAGTGAATGCCGGGCATGGATTAACTTATCACAATGTTGAGGCGATCGCTAAAATCCCTGAGGTGGTCGAGTTGAATATTGGACATGCCATTATCGCTCGAGCGGTTCTGGGAGGTTTGTCAGAAGCGGTTAGAGAAATGAAGGCTTTAATGCGGGCAAGTCGTCGGTGGTGATTTTTTTAAGAGACAATAATTGATGCCAAGTGTTAAATAACCTGACATCTTTATAGCGCGGTAAATGAAAAATTACCGAGTGCCGAGGGCGTGTTTTTGAATTCGGTACAGTAGGGTGTCGCGACTGATGCCGAGAAGACGTGCTGATTTACTACGGTTACCATTAGTTCGCGTCAAGGCTTGATGAATAAGGTCAGCTTCTAGTGCATCAAGGTTGATACCGGCTTCAGGTAAAACAGAAATACCGCCTTTGTTTTGGGTCGTTAGTTGGCTGACAAACTCTTTCGGGAGATTTTCCGGTTCGAGTGTTTTTCCCGGTAACAGTACGCTGACGCGCTCACAAAGATTTTTAAGTTCACGAATATTGCCGGGCCATGAATAACCCCGTAATTGCTTTAAACTGAGGGTGCTGAATTTAGCATTCTGCACGCCATACTGGGAGGCGAATTTTTTTAAGTAAAAGGTGCATAAACCCTCAATATCTTCAGTGCGCTGGTTAAGCGCCGGGAGTTCTAAAGGGACAATGTTGAGGCGAAAAAACAGATCGGATCTGAAAAGTCCTTGTTTTATTTTGTCATCGAGGTTGGAATTAGTGGCAGAAATGACGCGAACATCCAAGGTAAGTGCTTGGGTGCTTCCGACCGGTAAGCATTCGCCGGTTTCTAGAAAGCGTAACAATTTGGCTTGAACGGACAGGCCTAAAGAATCAATTTCATCGAGAAACAAGGTGCCATTGTGAGCGGCTTGTAAGAGTCCTTTCTTATCGGTGTCAGCACCGGTAAAGGCACCTTTTTTGTGGCCAAAAAGTTCAGATTCAACAATCCCTTCAGGGAGTGTTGCACAATTTATTTTTATAAAAGGCCGTTCTGCGCGCGGGCCGCTTTGCTGGATTGCGGTGGCTAAGATTTCTTTACCGGTGCCTGTAGGTCCTTTAATCAGAATGCCAACATCGCTAAAAGCAATCATTTGCGCACTACGAACAACACTTTCCAGTAGGGGTGATTGACCGAGAATGTTCGAAAATTTATTCATCGCTTTTTTTATTTTTTTGATCGAATATTTATTTATGGCCTATTTAGCGGGATTAAATCGACCGAAATAAGACCTTACTTAATGCATTTTCAGTGGAATGAGATCGGGCGCAATAGCAAAACCGGCTAATACAATGAGCAGCAGTCCTGCAAACCAACGAAAAAATTTCACTCGTGAAAGTTTTGTCATCAAGTTTGTCATTATACCCACACTTAAAACCGCAGGTAAAGTCCCTAGGCCAAAAGCGAGCATAGTGAGTGCGCTACGGGTGACATCGCCGGTTGTAGCCGCTAAGGCGAGCGCAGTATAAACCAGTCCGCAGGGCAGCCAACCCCAGATCATGCCAAAGAAGAAAGATTGACGCAGTGTTTTGATCGGTATGAAACGACGGGTGACCGGTTGTATGAAACGCCAGATTTTAACACCCAGTTTTTCAAGGTAAGCAAAACGTGGAAACAAGCCAGCGATATGAAGTCCGGCACCCACCATGATAGTAGCTGAAAAAATTTGCAGATAACGGTGTCCATGACCTTCACCCAGAGGCATCGTTAACAGAGACTCAACGAAGCCAACCAGTAGTCCAGCCAGCATATAACTGGAAATTCGACCCAAGTTATAAGAAAAGATAAAAGGGATTAAGCGGCTCTTATTTTGGCGTATGGTTTTATCAAGACTTAACGTGAGGGTTCCAATGATTGACCCGCACATCCCTAAGCAGTGCATGCTACTGAATAACCCCATAATAAAAGCAACAAGGTATGAGTGGGTAAACTCAGAGGTCAGGGTTCTAGAATGATGGGCGTGCTCAGGTACTGCGTTGGCAAAAGGCGAAAGCAGATCATTCCAAAATTGTGGGTTAAGTAATTGTTCAAAAATCATTAGGCGTGGAAAGTACCATACTTTTTGTTGGAAAACTATATAAGGAGAGACCTTTGCGCGATCAGTTCACATAGCCAGTTAAATTCTGGGACTTCGTTTT
>MPSY01000138.1:0-1718 GCA_001901525.1 Methylococcales bacterium OPU3_GD_OMZ
GTTTAGAAGGTCGCCCTTTTTTTGTATTTTCAATAAAGGGCCCGTGTTTTTTATCGGCACTGTATTGATATTTTGAAAGTAATTTTCCTTTAGCTGAGTATTTAATAAATACCCCCTCTTTTTTACCTTTACGATAATGCTCTTCCAGCAGCACTTTCCCGCGCTTACCCCATTCCATTGTCAATCCATGTGGTACTTCTTTCAAGGACCTCTTCTTAATCTGGATATACTCAGCCACACGTTTTTTTTGTTGTCCTCGATGCCAGCTGGTCCGAACGCCTTCCGTTACCACGCCTTTTGAATTAAGCGCCTCCTCGACAATTAAACGCCCTTTTTTGTCCCATTCTTTGCGTGTAGGCCCGGTAATACGATTACTTTTATAGTACTCCTCACGTTGTAATTTACCATTGCTATACCATTGATTGTACTGGCCCTGTTTTTTATTTTTTTTAAAGGTTGTTTCACTTTGTTTTTTTCCGGAAGGCAACCATTCAGTTAACAGACCACTTTTAAGTCCTCTTAGATAATTTGTTTCCGTTTTTATTTGATCTTTTACATTTTCATACCACAGTGTACTTAAACCAGAACGTTTGCCTTTCTGATACAATTCGTCCGTTTGTAATTGCCCATTGGTATACCAGTCACGATGGCGGCCTTGTCGCTTACCCTTAAGGTAATTTGACTCCGATTGCTTTTGGCCGTGTTCATTTTCATACCAAAAAACACTAATACCCTCTAACTTATTCTTTTTAAAACTCTCTTCACTCTTTTTCTGGCCACTAACAAACCATTCTTCACGCAACCCTTCCTTCTTACCTTTAACGTAATTTTCAACAACCTTTTTTTGCGGGGCTGATGGAGGCCCCTCTTCTTTAACCTCTTTCAGATCGGTATACCACTGCGTAAGGACTCCTGTTCTCTTGCCTTTTAAATAGTGCTCCTCTAAAAGTTTGTTACCATTTTTTGCCCATTGTGTTGCGGGTCCTTCTTTAAGCCCAGCTTTAAAATGAATTTCGCTTCTTTCCTTATTGTCAGGATCGACCTTACTGTAACGCCATAGTCCTTCTCTTTGTCCGTTAAGAAAAGAGCCAACTTCGCGGTCACCTTTTTTGCTGACATAATTAAAATTACCTGTGTAAGGTTGATCTTGATTCGGTAAAAAAGCAATTTTATAACGATATTGAACAAAATCGACCGATGCATCTTGTGAATACAAAGGGATTGGAAAAAAAACGATGAACCATAAAAAAAATCTCATTTAATTTCCCCGAACAATGGGTGACATAACGAAATGCTAAAAAACATATTTGATAATAACCGGCCACTCAAGATCTAAATTAACTGAGTGACCGGTTAACTAAAGAAAATGACTACAAAACGTTAGTCATGTTCAGCACATGGTTCTTCTAAATCGTAAGCACCATTGCCATTACAGTCAAGATAATCCCTACAACCATCAGGTCCGGGAGCTGCTTGAGGATAATCCATCTCAGGGTCACACATCATCTTTGAATCACTCATATCATCATGGGGTACAAATCCTTCTTGGCTATGTTTTAAGCACATTTCCTTACCCTGTTCATCACCCATTAGACCACAACATTCATCTGGTGAACCGCCGTTTTCAAAACACTCATGAACTGCTGGTGGTGGCCCCATATCCCCACGGTCACCACCTCGGTCATCATGTCTCATATCACCACGGTCACCACCTCGGT
>MPSY01000138.1:1732-3785 GCA_001901525.1 Methylococcales bacterium OPU3_GD_OMZ
TCGGTCATCATGTCTCATATCACCACGGTCACCACCTCGGTCATCATGTCTCATACCATCCTGACTATGCCTTAAGCACATGTTGCGACCATGTTCATCATCAATCATTGTGCAACACTGATCTGGTGAACCACCACTGTTGAAGCAAGCATCAACTTCACCACTATCCTTCATACACATATCACGTCCTTCTGCATCACCTATCATTCCACAACACTGGTCCGGTGAACCACCATTGTTGAAACATGCATCGACTTCTTCCATTGGCGGACCATCGGGATGATCTAAAGCCAATCCGTGGGTTGTCCACATTAAGATTAATGCAGCGAACACACACATTAAATTTAATTTTTTAAACATAACAGAACTCCATTATTTACTTAAATAGTGACTTATTTAAATTCAGTCATTTTTGAAAAAAACAGCTGCGTTTTACAAAACTCATATCAATTTTTATAAAAAAACCAATTCGTAACCTGCAATCAATTAAAGTGATGCTAATAGATTACCAATCAGTATTCATACAAATATCATCTCCAGGAGGACAACATTGTTCCTTATCACCTGGGTTTTCTTGAAAACATGCTTCAATAGGAGCGCCCATGCCATCAGGACCACCCATGCCATCAGGACCACCCATGCCATCAGGACCTGGGCCCATTTCCATCATATCCGCGGGCACACCACATTCGGGTGCAGCGGTCATAAAGCACTCATGATCTGGTGGACTTCCTTCATCATGCGGACATGCTGTTTCTATACATTCACATTGTTCTGGTTCTAACGGACAGCCGCCCATGCCATCATTTGGTCCCATTTCTGGACCACCTGGACCACCTGGACCACCTGGACCTTGGGCATATGTTTGTCCCATAAATAACAACATAAGCGTTGTTAAAAGCACATAAAAAAACTGTTTTTTCATTTTCTTCTCCTTTTCAAACACTGATTCACAATTAGCAGAGATAAATATCTCTATATTTTTTCGACAACGCTAAACAACTCATGTAACACTAAAAGTCTCACTCAACTACAAATTGATTACGATATTGGACAACCGGCATGACTTCACTACGACCTTTTAATTCATTTAAAATAGTACGTACATAGTGAACAATAGACATATTAGTATCTGATTTAGTTTCCACTTCACTCTGATTTAAATAAGTCGATAACAGGGTCAATTCATCCGCCAATATTGTTTCTCGTCCAACATATAAAAAGTCCTTCAATGCATGAATAATATTGATACTTCGCAACAGGTTATTTATCCGCATTTGATCATTTTCTTTATCAATACTGCTAGATTGCTCCAGTATTGCTTCCAGTGTTGAAACGAATAATGCTTTGATCAAATCATTCTTCAATAAAGGTTTTTCATCACCCTTATGTTTTTGAAGAGAATCATATTGTTTAATAGCCTGTTCGGCTTTATTCATATCTGCTCCTAAAATAGCCGTTGTAATCAACGAGTCATGCGTTTTAAAAGCGGCAAAAAACTGCCACAACTTTTACAAAATATGTTTAACCACACATTAAAAACTTATAAGCCATTGTTTTGCATAAGAAAATAAATCACAAAGGAATTGCTTAAAAGATATTCTATAAATTGTGCAATGAATATGCCAAAAAAAATTCTGATCGATACAACTATAGAAATAATATGCTGTCCGAAGTGATAACCGTTACCCTTATGGTCCCAGCGTTTGATAAACGCATAAAACTATTTAACACGAATTAAATGAAATTAAAGAATTTAACGCAGATAATATTGCGAAGTATCGTTACGCTTGAGTGCTGAAATAAACACGTAAGAGGCGAGAGAAGATGATTAGTTAGTATGCACCCCGATCTTACTAATGGCGATTACCGCGCTTTATTTGTGATGAATGGGCTGAGTTAAAAAAGCCATCACCACAGAATTCATTCCACGACCTATAATAACCTACATTATTTATCTACTATGGATTACAATAAAATTCATTAATATATACAGAAACTGAGACCTTTGCGCGATCAGCTCACATAGCCAGTTAAATTCTGGGACTTCGTT
>MPSY01000017.1 GCA_001901525.1 Methylococcales bacterium OPU3_GD_OMZ
GTATCGATAATCGTTACTTTAACCGTAATATCATCCAAGCCATACATTGAAAACTGTTTTTTTACATCCAATAGTTCAGCTGATAACTCCACACCCGTCGCCCCTGCACCAATAATAGCGATAGACAGGCATTTATTTTTACTTTGCGCCTTCGTGTGGGTGGTAATGTAGCGTTCAACTAACCTTTTCTGAAAACGATATGCCTGATAAGGCGTATCAAGAAACAGACAATGTTCATTAACCCCAGCCACATTAAATATATTACTAACGCTACCGACACTAATAACCAACGTATCGTAATTAAAAACCCGTTTCGGAATAATTTCATCACCATTTTTGGTAATCGTTGGGCTGACAAAAATCTCTTTCCTGTCCCGGTCCAGACCTTCCATTCGTCCTAAACGAAATTGAAAATGGCAACGATGCGCTTGTGCTAAGTATTCTATTTCATCGGTTTCGGCAAAAGAGCCTGCCGCTACCTCATGAAGCAATGGCTTCCAAATATGGGTATACGATGCTTCAACTAACGTAATTTCTGCCTTTTTCTTTCGACCCAACTTACGGCCAAGACTGGATGCTAATTCCAAGCCTGCAGCACCGCCACCGACAATAACAATTTTATGAAGTTCTTTTTCACCGGTCATTTCACTTTATCCCTTAAAAACAAGCGTGTTTACAAAAAAACCTGAGCACCCTGCAACTGAAGTGGCATTATAGCTAATAATGTCATTAGCAATGATAAAAAACCATAAGCCTTATCAACCCCGATAACAAACCAACACCCACCCTTACCTTAAGAAACCCTGCATTTAGTTATTGGAGACAGCAATTTAGCTATGCTATGATCAAAGACATGAACCGCCTAACGCTACCCTTTTACTTGCCTGTTGCCCTCGTTTTAACGACGTCTTTAAACACCGCTGTTGCGCAATCGATGACAGAACCCATGCCTATGCCCGAGCCGCCAGAACTTCCACTGCCGGTTCAAAGTGGTGACACAATGGTGCCCGATATTACCATTATTCGCCGTGCGGGGAAAACCATCCATGAATACCGCATTAACGGCGAACTCTATAAAGTTAAAATTGTACCGGATTATGGCCCCCCTTATTATCTCGTCGATATAGATGGCGATGGCAATATGGAGATGCGCCGCTCTGACCTTGAAAAGGGATCACGTCTCCCTAAGTGGCTGTTAATGAGTTGGTAAACTCTCTAATCGCAATACTTTTTCTCACAAAACGTTTAGCTTTTCATTAAACACGCCTTCATGGATTCTGTTGTTCCACAAATTTCATTTTTAAATCTAACTATTGCCTTTATTCCCGTTTTTCTTGTTCTCGCCTTTTTTATCCATTGGTCCTTAGGAACTCAAAAGATCATTTTTGCGCTTTCTC
Source organism: Methylococcales bacterium OPU3_GD_OMZ (assembly GCA_001901525.1). Classification (GTDB taxonomy): domain Bacteria; phylum Pseudomonadota; class Gammaproteobacteria; order Methylococcales; family Methylomonadaceae; genus OPU3-GD-OMZ. The sequence goes on from MPSY01000017.1 coordinate 1,398, forward strand.
GAATGTTGGTGCAATTACTAACCATTGGTTATTGTTTAACTTTTTTATTCACCACTGAAACCCATTGGGTTATCATTTTTGTCTTACTCATCATGATTTTTACAGCAAGTTGGATTTCCTTAAATGAGGTCCCGCAACAACGAAAAGATCTTTTTTTTAAGGCACTGCTTGCTATTTCACTGGGTGGCGGCCTGACATTAGCCATTACCCTCTTTGGCGTATTACAGTTATCACCGTGGTTTCAACCGCAATTTATAATCCCACTGTCAGGAATGATTTTCGCCAATGCCATGAATGCCATCAGCCTTGCGGCAGAAAGATTCACTAGCGAATTGGCGCATCAACAAACATACTCACAAGCTCGAAATATTGCCTTTGGTACCGCTCTTATTCCAATCACCAATTCGCTGTTGGCGGTCGGGTTAGTTTCCATCCCCGGCATGATGAGCGGACAAATCTTATCAGGCATTACACCGGTCATTGCAGCACGCTACCAAATTATGGTTATGTGCATGTTATTTGCCTCAGCGGGCCTATCCACAGCGCTTTTTTTAACCCTGTGCCGATTTTCTACAAGACAATCTGATAACATAAAAGTCAAACAACAGAATAATGACTCTCAGTGATTCGCTTATTATTTTAACTTATTTTTGTGTAACAATTTGCCCTATCGCTTTGTCAGAGTATAATTAGCTAAAATATTTTCTACTAAAAGCCATCACTTTAATGGCTTAGTACAACTTAACCCTTAAAGACAGGAGACCCTTTTGATCACTTACAAAATAAAAACCTTTACACTGATGATTGGGCTTTGTTTATTACCGCTCGAATGGGTACATGCAACGGCTGCCGGACAAGATAAAATACGCGTAACCTCCGAAAGCGAAATAAAAAAAGAAGGTGATTCCTTATTTTCTTTAACGGTTCAATGGCGCCTTGATAATGATAAAACCTTTGAATCAACTGCCATGGCATTCATTAATGGTCCTGACAAACTACGTCCAGATACCGCAATCAGTGCTACTCAGAAATTAAAATCAGCAATGTATGATGCACTTGAGGAGCTTTATCCAAATTCACGCGGCGTTAATGCGGTAACCCCTAAAAAACAATCTGAGGTTACGATCAGCAATAACGCTGGATTTTCGTTTACCCGCGTCACTTTCAGAGATTACGCCAACCAAAAATTAACTTACGACTTAGTCGGCAAATCTTTTGGCGCTGCTCGAGTTAACTTCTCTATTGATATGGTCTATTTAGCCGATATCGCTTATATTGATGAATTTGCTCCTCCCAAACAAACACAAGCAACCGGTGGCGGCATTACGATTAATATTGATAACAACCCAGCCGTCCACATTACAACCAAAAACAAAAATACCCGTGAAATCGAAAAAGAACTTGCGAACGCCATTTCACAGGCTACTTTTAGCAATTTATCTATCATCCCGCACAGTCGGGGCGGCGGCAAAAGAAACAGCAAACCTTTCGATGGCGGTGAGATTCAATTCTCCAATTCAGCCGCGAATAAAATTACAATCGATTTAAAAGATCCCAGCCTTGGCGTGTTAACTAAATTTCAATTTAAAGACACCGTAAAAGAGCAGGAGGCAACATCATACTTCAAATGGATTTTCGCCATAATAATCTTATTAGCCGCCGGATACTTTTTTTACAGTTGGTATAAAGAAGAGCACTAAAAAAGCCAAATCGTTGGTTCCAAATAAAACCGTTATTGCTCTCGCAACGGCTTTATTTGGATTCAGCGAGCAACCGGTCAATCAGGCCCTGCGCCTGATTTAAATAGCCCCCACCAAATAAATTTAAATGATTTAAAATATGATAGAGATTATAAAAATCTCTACGCACACGGTAACCCGCATCTAATTTTAATGACGCGTTATAAGCGCTATAAAACCCAGCACTAAATCCACCAAATAATTCAGTCATTGCAATATCAGCCTCACGATCACCGTAATAACAGGCTGGATCAAATATAATCGGCATGCCCGTTTTATCGACTGCAGCATTTCCCGCCCATAAATCACCATGCAATAATGACGGCTGCGGTTGATAATCGGTAAAAAAAAACGGCACGTTTTCCTGTAAAGCTTGCCCCGATTGTTGCAGCCGCCCACCGTAACCGTGCTGAAGCGCTAACTGCAATTGGAAGCCTAAACGTTGCTGATTCCAGAAAGACAGCCAATCTCCTGATCGGCGATTTTTTTGTGCTGTTGACCCAATCGTATTATCTCTGTGCCAGCCAAAAAAAGGCTGCTGTACGCTGTGAAGTTCTGCTAACCGCTCACCTAAATAGGTCTCAGACCCAAGATTGCTCGGCCCGAACTCCACAAAGGTCAGCAACAAAAAACTCTTATTATCAATAATGCCACTTAACAGTGGTTGAGGCACTGAAACCGTTCGCGTTGAATATAATTCCTCAAGCCCTGCATATTCCGCCTCAAACATAACGAGTAAATCAGCGCTATTAAATTTAATAAAATAACGTTGCCCGTGCCCAACTAGTTGATACGCCTCATTAATGCTCCCGCCACTTACGGGAAGCATTTGATCAATCTCAAACGCCGCCCCGGTTATCTCTGCGATTTTATGCGCTAATAATTTTTTATCCATTAACTGAAATAACAATCTCTTTAGGGAAGGCTATCGCCATAAAACAAAACTTGTCCTTGGTGCCTAAAATCATTAATAATTGCCTGACCTTCGGCACTAATCAAATAATCAATATACTGGTACGCCAAATCAAAGCGTACATGCGGGTGTTTTTTTGGATTGATCGCCATCACATGATAGGGGTTATTAAATGCTAAATCACCTTGATAGCCAATTTCCAAAGTCACCTTGCCTTGATAGGCTAGGTACGTTCCTCGATCCGTTAAGGTATAAGCGCGCCTATTGTCAGCCATACGTAAAACGGCCCCCATACCTTGACCAACGGAGTAATACCACTGGCCTTCAGGGTTAATTCCGACTTGTTGCCACAACTGCATTTCCTTTTTATGTGTCCCCGAGTCATCCCCCCTGGAAATAAATACACTCTGTCCACTTGAGATTTTCTTCATCACCTCATTCAGTGTTTGTAGTTGACGTAAGCCCAGCGGATCATCATCAGGCCCAACAATCACAAAATCATTATGCATAACAGCCTCACGGCGAATGCCAAATCCCGCCTCAACAAAAACAGCCTCAGCTGCCGGTGCATGTACTAAAATAACATCAACGTCACCGTTTTCGCCCAGCCGTAACGCCTTGCCGGTACCCACTGCAATCACATCCAAACGCACGCCCTTCTGCTTTTCAAAAACGGGGTGCAAAACGGACAATAACCCTGAGTTTTCAGTACTGGTCGTGGTCGCTACACGTAAAATCGCCACCTCTTCCGCGTACACTGAAAAAAACAAACCACTGCATATAAAAATAATAAAACACCTTTTCACCATCGTTATATCCTAACCATCACTACCACGCTATTAAACCATCAAATCACTTTCGACCCATCCTGAACACGTACCCGAATCAACGCTCAAGCCCATGAGCACCGCTTTAACAAATCATCGTTAAACGCTCCCTTATAAGCTCATGTACAATAACGAAGTATGAATCATGCTTACCATTTGACCAACCTTAAATTTAGCTACGGCCACAAAGAGATTCTAAACATTGAATCGCTGTCAATAAAATCAAATAAAATTACCGCGCTGTTCGGCGCTAATGGCTCCGGCAAAAGTACGTTACTCAACATTCTTGCTTTTCTTATAATACCGACCCAAGGTCAGTTAAACTTTTTAGGCAACCCTGCCTTTACAAAAAAGAACCCTCATTATCGAAAACAAATTGCTTTTTTAACCCAACGCCCTTATCTACTCCATGGCACCGTCAAACAAAACATCTCCACTGCGTTAAAAATTCGCCATATCCCAACACCACAACACGCAGAACGTATAGCCACTAGCTTGGATCATTTAGGTATTGCCAACCTCGCTGAACGCACCGTCGATGAATTATCTGACGGTGAAAAACAAAAATCTGCACTGGCACGCGCACTGGCTTTAGACCCTGATATTCTTATCCTTGACGAACCCTTCAGCTATTTAGATCAGGCAAGTAAGAACACGCTTGAAAGCTTCATAAAACACTACCATAAAACTCTGATTTTCAGCACCCATAACCGGCTCCAGGGCTATGCGCTGACAGGTGAAGTCATTACTTTGGTTGCGGGAAAACCCGTTAAAAGTTCGTTAGTCAACTTATTTTCAGGGCAACTATCAAATAACACTTTTAATACCTCTCAACTTACCATTACCCCACCTGACCAAACAACAGCAGGAACACACATTTCTATTGACCCCTCGCAAATTGTCTTATCTAAATCACCCCTATCCTCCAGCATGAGAAATCATTTCCAAGGACGAATTACCGCGATTACCGAAGAGTTAAACAATATTCTTGTCACAGTTAATGCAGGCGAAACCTTTCATGTCGTGATAACCCATCAAGCCTCAAGTGAATTAAGGCTCAACATAGGTGATAAAATTTGGCTAAATTTCAAATCCAATGCCGTTACTATTTTTTAAAAGACACCCTGTTTATAATACTTTAAGGTCTTGTTTTCGGTTAGAATTAAATGTTTTACTCATCAAAGCACCATGAACTCATTTGTAACCATCGGTCAATGTGCCATAACGCTCATTGACACTCTAAATGAACGGATTGGCCGAGGCGTTTCCTGGCTTACCCTGGCCATTGTACTGGTAACCGTCGCTGTTGTTATTTTCCGATACTGCTTTAATCTCGGCTCCATTGCCGCACAAGAATCTATTTCATATATGCACGCCCTTATTTTTATGTTAGGTGCCGCCTACACGCTCAAACATAACGATCATGTCCGCGTTGATATTTTTCACCATCGTTTTAGCAAAACGACACAAGGCTGGGTTGATTTTTTAGGCACCCTTTTATTATTAATGCCTGTTTGCCTATTCATTATCATCAGCAGTTGGAATTATGTCTCTGACTCCTGGGAAATCCAAGAGTCATCTCGAAATTCTGGCGGCTTACCCGGTGTTTATCTCCTTAAAAGCACTATTATTATCATGGCCGGATTACTCTTTCTTCAAGGTATCTCATTAGCTATTAAAAGTCTGTTTTCTGCCCTCGGGATTACCCCGAACACAGAGTCCTGAGCGATGGAAGAATATTTAGCTTTTTGGATGTTTCTTGCTGTCTTTCTGGTACTGCTTTCAGGTTTTCCTGTTGCTTTTGCTTTAAGCGGAACAGCACTCGGGTTTGCCGCCTTAGGTATTCAACTGGACCTTTTTGATGCGGCCTTTTTGCATGCATTGCCGAATCGTTTATTCGGCATAATAAATAATGAAACACTTATTGCCGTCCCTCTCTTTGTCTTTATGGGGGTCATGTTAGAGCGTGCCCAATTGGCCGAAGATTTACTGGAAAGCATGGCTGACTTATTTGGATCCATGCGCGGGGGTCTAGGTATCGCAGTTACTCTTGTTGGTATGCTGATGGCTGCGAGCACCGGTATTGTTGGCGCCACGGTTGTCACCATGGGCCTGCTATCGCTACCTACCATGTTACGCAACCAGTATGATCCCGCTATTTCTTGCGGGACCATTTGTGCCTCAGGAACCTTAGGTCAAATCATTCCTCCCTCAATTGTATTAGTTTTACTCGGCGATGTAATGTCGACAGCCTATCAACAGGCCCAACTTGACATGGGGATATTTGCACCGGAGACTATCTCCGTCGGCGACCTGTTTGCAGGCGCCCTACTCCCGGGACTGGGACTAGTCTTTTTTTATCTACTTTACATCATCCTAACAGCCCAATTTAGGCCTGAATCGATGCCGTCTCGTGTGGATAAAAATGCCCCTAAAACGATTAATTACCCACAATTATTTACCGGACTCCTTCCGCCTTTACTGCTTATGTTTGCCGTTTTAGGCTCTATTATTGCCGGTATTGCAACCCCGACAGAGGCGGCATCCGTAGGAGCAAGCGGTGCACTCCTATTATCTTTTCTGCGTAAAAAATTAACGCTCTCAACGCTTCGTAGCGTCATGCAAACGACCACGAAGATTACCAGCATGGTCTTTATGATTCTTATTGGCGCTGCGCTGTTTTCTCTGGTCTTTCGAGGCTTTAACGGTGATGAAATCATTATTGCGTTGTTATCTGATCTACCCGGCGGAAAACTAAGTGCCATTTTTCTAGTGATGATTGTCATGTTTGCACTGGGTTTTGTACTGGATTTTATCGAAATCACTTTTGTTATTGTACCCATCATTGGCCCTATTCTCTTAGGCATGGGTATCGACCCCGTTTGGCTTGGAATTATGATTGCCATTAACTTACAAACCTCGTTCCTAACCCCCCCTTTTGGTTTTGCACTCTTTTACCTACGCGGTGTCGCACCGGCTGAAATTACTACCTTACAAATTTATCGTGGCGTAATGCCCTTTATTCTGATTCAATTATGCATGCTGGGATTATTAGCGTATTGGCCCTCATTAGCCACCTGGCTACCTGAATTTATTTATAAAAATTAAACTTATGATTACCCAAAAAATTATTTGCCTGGTTTGCACAGCACTTTTACTATCCGCTTGTGGACAAATGGGCCCGCTTTATATTCCTGATGACAACGCCCCTATTTACACGCCTTAACTATGGATTCTTTCAATTATCAGGAAAATCAACTTTTTGCTGAACGCTGCTCTGTTCGTGTAATTACCGAACAATTTGGCACGCCTTGTTACCTCTATTCCCGCGCCACATTAGAACGACACTGGCAGGCCTTTGACCGTGCCTTTGACAGTCACCCTCACCTGATCTGCTATGCTGTGAAAGCCTCTTCAAACATTGCTATTTTAAATATACTGGCACGTTTGGGCTCCGGCTTTGATATTGTCTCTATCGGCGAAATGGAACGCGTTATTGCAGCCGGCGGAGATCCTAAAAAAATAGTTTTTTCCGGTGTCGGAAAACGAGAAGATGAAATTCGAGCCGCGCTCAATACCGGCATTCACTGCTTCAACATCGAAGTCAGTGAAGAAATCGACCGCATTAACGCCATAGCAAAAGAACTGGGTTGTATCGCCAATATCTCTATTCGGGTCAATCCTAATGTGGATGCAAAGACACATCCCTATATCTCCACCGGTCTTAAAGAAAATAAGTTTGGTATTGATATCAATGAAGCATTTGCACAGTATCAACACGCAGCTACCTTAGAACACGTCAACATCCTTGGTATTGATTGTCATATCGGCTCTCAACTGACTGAAACAGAGCCCTTCCTTGATGCTCTGGATAAAGTTTTATTACTCGTTGACAGACTCTATGCAGAAAAAATAACGATTGAACACCTCGATTTAGGTGGTGGTCTCGGCATTTGCTATCAACATGAGTCCCCACCTGAACCCAAAGACTATATTGCCGCACTCCTTGAAAAATTAGCCGATAGAAACATCAAAATACTACTTGAACCGGGGCGTGCTATTGCCGGTAATGCTGGAATATTAGTCACACGGGTTGAATACCTAAAGCCCACCGAAGCAAAAAACTTCGCTATTGTTGATGCTGCTATGAACGACCTATTACGTCCTGCTCTCTACAATGCCTGGCAAGATATTATTCCGGTCAATCAACTTTCAACCGCAACAAAGAAGCACTGGGACATTGTGGGCCCCGTTTGTGAAACAGGTGATTTTCTAGGCAAACAACGTTCCTTAGCATTATCCCCTAATGATTTATTAGCCGTTCGATCGTCAGGTGCCTATGGTTTTTCCATGAGTTCAAACTACAACTCAAGACCGCGTCCCCCTGAAATTCTAGTGGATGGCGATCAATATCACCTTATTCGGGAACGAGAATCAATCGCCAGTTTATGGCAAGGCGAAACACTGCTGCCATGAACTTAACGGTCAAAACCAACAGCAACCGTCCCCAACGTTATATGCCTTTTTAACCATGACTACAATAGCCTTCACCAAGATGCATGGCCTCGGCAATGACTTTGTTGTTATTGATGCTATTAATCAAACAATAAACCTCAACCCAAAACAAATACGTTTTCTCGCCGACAGACATTTTGGCATTGGCTTTGATCAATTGCTATTAGTCGAGACCAGTCACCCTGATTCATCGGCTGACTTCAAGTACCGTATCTTTAATGCCGATGGCAGTGAAGTCTCTCAATGTGGTAACGGTGCGCGCTGTTTTGCTCATTTTATTCGTCGCCAAAAGTTATCCCTAAAAGATGACATTCTCGTCGACACTCACGCTGGACAGTTATTACTCAGTTTCAGCCAGAATGACTTAATTTCTGTGAATATGGGAATCCCTAAACACGACCCTGCACACATCCCCTTAGCCACATCATCGCCACAGTCATCACAGTATTCCGTGACTATTGATACTATTGAATGGTCTTTTTCTGCTGTCTCCATTGGTAACCCACATGCTGTTATCGTCATTGACGATATCAAGACCGCACCCGTCAATACACTGGGGAAAATACTTGAAAGCCACCCTGTTTTTCCTGAACGCGCTAATATTGGCTTTATGCAAATTATCAAACCAAACCACATTAAACTACGTGTCTTTGAACGCGGTTCCGGTGAAACATTAGCCTGTGGCAGTGGTGCATGCGCTGCTGTTATTTGCGGTATTGAAAGAGATATGTTAGAAAAAGAGGTACGCGTTGAATTACCAGGCGGTGAACTGAAAATTCATTGGCAAGGACGGAACACACCTGTTTTTATGACCGGTTCAGCCACACCTGTTTTTAACGGTACTATTAGCCTGTAACACGGAACCTAAGCGATGCCACTTAAAATAACTGAGACTGAAGTCAAAGCCTATCTTGAAAAAAACCCTGATTTTTTTCATAACCATCTTGAGTTATTGGAAAGCCTTTCGGTTCCCCATCCAAGCGGCCCGGCTGTTTCCTTAGTGACTAAACAATTGGAAATTTACAGAGCTAAACACCAAAAAGTCGAAGGGCAGTTTATAGAATTAATTGATATCGCTAAAGAAAATGACCTCACTGCTCAGCGAATGCATGAACTCACTCTCGCCATCCTTGATTCCCAGACCCTTGACGATCTTCTGGAGAACTTAAATGAAGTCTTTGCTAATTGTTTTTTAAGTGACTTTTTTACCCTTAAAATTTTTAATGAACAAGAACACGACATTCAATCACCCGCGAATCTATTCATTAACAGGGGCAGTAAACAAGCCCTTGCGTTCAAAGAGGTTCTGTCATTAAATCAACCTCAATGTGGCAAACCCCCTATTAACCAAGCACGAATCCTATTTGCAGAAAATGCCTTACAAATTAAATCTTGTGCCATTATACCGATGAATTTCACTGGGCTAGAAGGCATCATTGCAATCGGAAGCCGTGAAAAAGAACGCTATAAAATGGATATGGGGCACCTCTTCTTGACTCAAATTAGTGAAATTATTGCAACGCAACTCATTACCTGTCTAACAAAAACACATGGTACTCATAGTTCCTAAAATACCCTACCCAGTATAAAAAAATGCATTCAACGTTATCACGCACATGACTCCTGAAGCACTTAGTTTACTCACTGACTTTTTTGATCATCTGCGCTATGAAAAACGTGCCTCAAAAAACACCGTAACCCACTACCAACGGGACCTTAAGCACCTAACACTATTTTGTCAGAAAAAATCATGCGAGCACTGGTCTGAGCTACAATACCCTGACATCAGGAATCATATTGCCGGTCGTCACCGCCAAGGCCTCGGCGGTAAAAGTTTACAACGAGAATTATCTGCTATTCGTAGTTTCTTCAATTACCTCGTTAAAAACAATTATTTACAAATTAATCCGGCCCGTTATCTGCGTGCCCCTAAGGCGTCCAAAACCCTACCTAAAACGCTTGATGTTGACCAGATTAATGGCTTGCTTGAAACGCATGCAAAATCAACACTAGAAACCCGAGACCTGGCTATCTTTGAAGTGTTTTATTCTTGTGGTCTTCGACTCTCAGAACTCACCGGATTGAACATTGAAGATATTGATTTTTCCGAACAAATGGTCACTATTCAACACGGAAAAGGCCATAAAAGCCGCTTAGTACCCATTGGTAAAAAAGCACTCTCAGCCCTAAAAAAATGGCTACCCCTACGACTCTCCCTCAAAAATAATAACGAAACGGCACTCTTTCTCAGCCAACACGGTAAGCGCCTAAGCAATCGAAGCGTACAAAGCCGACTGAGCCAATGGTGTAAAAAAATCCATAGCCCCGTTCATATTCACCCCCACATGCTACGCCACTCTTTTGCCAGCCACTTTTTAGAATCCAGTCAGAATCTACGTGCGGTTCAAGAACTACTCGGCCACAGTAAAATAAGCACAACACAAATCTACACCCATCTTGATTTTCAACATTTATTGCACGTTTATGACAACACTCACCCTCGCGCTAAAAAGTGATCTTATCTGCTTTACAACGGCCATTTCTCCTTTACTTTAAATAAATATCGTTTTCAATAACTTACCTTGTCATTTCTGATAACATAACAGTTACTTTAATTTCTTTACCTATCTGAAATACGGGCAAGGCACACAATATGGCGATCAGTTCAATTATTGATAATATTAGATACCGTGGGTTTGCCTGGTTAATGGGCTTGTTTTTTGTAATGATCGTTGTGTTGGCCACTATTCTGGCGCAATATTCATCATTGGAACCCGACCAGTTCGATGTTCAGGAAGAAGCGCTCAAAAAATCCCAAAAAACCAACATACGACTCATCCCTAACGGCTATGTCTATAGCAACACGCTTTCTGTTCTCGCCGAGACCCTTTTAGACAAAAACGGCGGCTACTTAAGTAACGATGTTGCGCCGCCCAGCGTATTTTTGGACAACATGCCGAGTTGGGAGTATGGCGCTTTAGTCATGATTCGTGATGGCGCGACAGCTCTCCGTAATCAATTTGCGCGCTCACAATCACAATCAAGTGAAGACCCTGACTTAGCAAAAGCAGAGCCGTATTTTTACTATGAACACAACTCTTGGGCACTCCCTTCAACGGAAGGTGAATACCGTAAAGGTACTAAAGCACTCAATCGTTATATGGGGCGTCTACTCAATACCCGAAGCAAAAACCGCGCTCAATTTTATTCCCGCGCCGATAATCTTAGGCAATATTTTGAAGTTGTTGAAAAACGCTTAGGCGGCCTTTCTGCCCGGTTAATTTCCAGCACCGGCCGACTCCAACCCACTAATCTCAATGAACGCTATGCGACCATGACGCAAACCTCTTGGATAAAAATTGATGACGTTTTCTGGGAAGCACGTGGCGCAACGTGGGCACTGGTCCACCTACTTAAAGCCGTCGAACACGATTTCGGCGACGTTTTGGCTGATAAAAATGCCACCGAAACGATGCAACGTGTTATTCACGAATTAGAAAAAGCCATTACCCCCATTTGGAGCCCTATGATTCTAAATGGTGACGGTTTTGGAATCTTAGCTAATTATTCTCTAACAATGGCAACCTATATTACTCGAGCTAATGCTGCAACTTTAGATTTGCGTGACATTATGATGCGCGGTTAAAAACTACTGGTTAACGCTTTTCGTAGCTAATTAATAATTAAGGGAACGCAAACATGCAAGAGGATATTAATCAAAACCTGCAAAAATTAAGTACCTGGAAACGTATTTTCTTTATGGCAATCTTTGCGGTCATTGTCAGTCTGGTTCAAATAGTTTTACAACTGATCATTCTATTACAGATTGCTTCCATGCTAATGACCGGCAACCCGAATACCAACATTCTTAGTTTTGGTAAAAAACTCTCAATGTACCTCTACGATATCGTATTGTTTTTAACTTTCAACAGCGAACGACTGCCGTTTCCTTTTTCGGAATGGTCACTGGCTGAAACCTTAGAAAAAACCATCAATAAAACCTAAAGACCCCCTCTTATTGGCCATCTTGGTTTTGACCCATGAACACAAAACCATTAAGAAAAATCATTCACATAGACATGGATGCTTTTTTTGCTGCCGTCGAACAGCGTGACTTCCCACAATACCGAAATAAACCCCTTATCGTCGGCGGCTTACCCAACAGTCGGGGTGTCGTTGCCACCTGTAGTTATGAAGCGCGTGCCGTTGGTATTCATTCCGTTATGCCATCATCAAAAGCCTACCGTATCTGTCCCAGTGCAATTTTCGTAAAACCCAGATTCGCAGTTTACCGAGCAATCTCGGAACAAATTCGTGCAATTTTCAGAGAATATACCGACCTTGTTGAGCCAGTCTCACTGGATGAAGCCTACCTTGATGTGACAACGGTTAAGGACTTTCAACATTCCGCAACGCTCCTTGCGCAAGATATTACCCAAAAAATAAAACAACGTACTCAACTAACTGCATCCGCCGGTATTTCTTATAATAAGTTCCTCGCCAAAATCGCTTCCGATATCAATAAGCCTAATGGGCTTTTTACTATTAGCCCGGAGCAAGGGGCCACGTTTATTGAGCAATTACCGATTGGCAAATTTCATGGCATTGGACCAGCCACTGAAAAGAAAATGCACGCTCTGGGTATTCATACCGGAAAAGAGCTCGCAATGCTCAGCAAAGAACAATTACACAGTCATTTTGGTAAAACTGGGTTACATTACTTTCACATCGCCCACAATCAAGATAACCGCCCCGTACGTCCCCACCGACTAACAAAATCAGTCGGTGTAGAAAAAACATTTTCAAAGGACATCAGTGATTCCACTCTAATTGAACAAACGATCAATCGTTTATTTTTAGCGGCTTTTGCAAAACTACAAACAAAAAAACTCATCGCCATGACCCTCACTATTAAAGTAAAGTATGAAAACTTTGAGCAAGTGACCCGCAGTAAAACTGCTTCAGAAAGCATTACCGACCAAGGCTTAGGTCAGCGCATTATTGCAGAACTCGTCAAGAAAACGGCTATTGGTCAACGAAAAATTCGGTTACTGGGTGTTTCCTTTTCATCACTAGAATCCCCCATCGCAACACCCCGCCCTAAACAACTGGATTTATTTCAATTTAACTGATCGGTCTCATCAAATAATCCTTTTAACTGCCGAAATAATAACCGTGCCGACTTTGCTGGTTTATCCAGCGCCATTTCTTTTTTAGCACCACGTACTAACTGACGTAAATATTGTATATCCGCCTCTGGGTGGCTATCTAACAATTCAGTTAACGCTGTTTTATCTTCCGATAATAACCGCGCCCGCCAATGCTCTACTTTATGCAATTCACGCGCGGAATGCGCACTCTTATTTTTTAATAAATCAAGACGTTCTTGAATAACATCCGTTCCAAGAGTACGTAATATCCCAGCAATATATTTAAGCTGTCTTTTCCGGGCACCTTTATTAGCGGGCATAGCGGATGCCATCTTAACCGCCTCCATTAACTGATCTGATAACTTCAACGTTACTAAACTAACCAGCGATAATTCAACTAATTCTTTTGCCATCACAAATAAGGCCTGATCCTCTCGCTTTAGTTGCGAACGACTGGGCCGGTTAACATCCGCTGCTTCTAAATCTTTCATATCACCCCATCACTAATAAAAATACAACAAACAAAACCACCAGACCTATCGGTATTATTACGGATTTCCAATCTGAGGGAACATCTCGATTCCTGGTCATTGACGACCTTATATTAGGAATGAACACAAATAACACCCCGAACACGATTAGCCCCAAGACTACATTTTCCCACATTGATAATGTTTCCAATCTATCTCCTCGCTTACCTTATTCAATACGGTTGGTTCACTTACCGACCTTAAAGCCTTGTTAAAATTTGCTGCCATTGCTGTTTTTTTTCTACTAACGACATCGCCGCATAGGCGGGACTCGTCGAGGGTAATCGATAGTAGTCCAGACCATTCGCTATCTGAGGTAAAACCCGACGCTGAAAAATTTGCTCTGCCGCCCGACCATTAAAAAACACCGTCCGAATCAAGGGGTATGCCTTAAAAAAACAACCAAAATCATTGACCGTTATAGACTGCGGCTTAATGCTCGAATCTAAACTTCCCTCACGTTGACAACTTTGTAAAACATCCCAAACTGCAACTCCGGCAGTCAATAACAAGGCAACTTTCTGCTGATAAGTTGTTAACACCGGATCATCAAACAAAGATGACATAATCAACCAAAAAGCATTACGCTCATGACCGTAGTACTGTTGTTTCTTGAGTGAATCTTGACTGGGAACCGTTCCTAAAACAAGCACTTTAGAAGCGGCATTGACTAATGGCGAAAAACCACTAACCCTATCACCTGAACCTTGTACCAAAATAACTCCTAAAAATGGCATTATACGCCAACTTAACGCCCCATAACGTAATTGAAATTCAAGCCGTAACAACTAATATAAACCTAACAATACGTTTTGCTTTACTATATGGCAACGCTTCTTTACACTTTTTCAACTCTCATACCCTATTTTAAAATGCAGATAAATACGGTAAACACACGACCTTATAACGACCAAAAACCTGGCACATCCGGACTCAGAAAAAAAGTAGTTGTTTTCCAACAACCTCACTATTTAGAAAATTATATTCAATCCACTTTTGACTGTATGAGCGACTATGCGGGACAGCCGATTGTTGTTGGCGGCGATGGTCGGTTTTATAATCGTCAAGCAATCCAAGTGATTATCAAAATAGCTGCGGCGAACGGTTGTCGTCAATTACTCATCGGCCATAAAGGCTTACTATCCACCCCGGCTGTTTCTCACTTAATCAGGAAATATCAGGCCTTTGGTGGCTTCATTTTATCTGCCAGTCATAACCCCGGCGGCCCGGACAAAGACTTCGGTATTAAATTCAATATTGCCAGCGGTAGCGCTGCCCCGGAACAACTGACCGATGCCATCTTTGCCCAAACGCAAAAAATAAATCAATATTTTTACACGTCTTTTGATGACATCGATCTTAATAATATTCAGCAACTACAAATTGACAACCTCACTATTTCCATTATAAACACGGTCACTGACTATGCCCAGTTGATGACTGAAATTTTTGACTTTAAACTGTTAAAAGAAGTCATTAAAAACAAATCCCTGAGTTTATGTTTTGATGCGATGCATGCCGTTACCGGACCTTATGCCCAACATATCCTCGAGTCTATGCTTGGAGCACCCTCGGGTTCAGTGATCAACGCCACGCCCTTGGAAGATTTTGGCGGTTGTCACCCGGATCCTAATTTAACGCAGACCCACACATTAACCGCACTGATGTTTAGTGAAAACGCCCCTGTTTTCGGAGCTGCATCTGATGGCGATGGTGACAGAAACCTTATCCTAGGAAATAATTTCTATGTGACACCCAGTGACTCCCTTGCCATTATGGCTGCCAACGCGCCGCTGATTCCCGGCTATCAACAAGAGCTCTCTGGCGTTGCTCGTTCTATGCCGACCAGTCAAGCCGTTGATCGCGTCGCTCAATATTTAAAGATTCCTTGTTATGAAACACCCACAGGCTGGAAATTTTTTGGCAATTTATTAGACGCTAAAAAAATAACCCTTTGCGGTGAAGAAAGCTTTGGTTCAAGTTCAAGCCATGTCCGTGAAAAAGACGGCTTGTGGGCTGTCTTATTCTGGCTTAATTTAATCGCCCGAAAAAATAAATCCGTCAAAGAAATAGTCTACGAACATTGGCATAAATTTGGCCGTGACATCTATTCTCGACACGACTATGAAGCGCTAGAGCTACCCCTTGCAAACACCGTCTATGATCAACTACGTGATAAGTTAAACACGCTACCGGGCCAAAAAACTAACGGCTATGTCGTCAGTGATGCGGATGAATTCACCTACCTTGACCCCATTGATGGCAGTCACAGTAAAAACCAAGGCCTTCGAATCCGCTTTGAGGATGGCTCCCGGATAGTCTATCGCCTCTCTGGCACAGGAACTGTGGGTGCCACTTTACGTATCTATATAGAACGGTTCACGCAAGACCCCAGTCAATTTGATACTGACCCGCAAACAGCATTAGCACCTCTCATTGCAATTGCCGAACAATTTTGTAACATAAAAAAGAAAACCGGTTTAACAAAACCTGATGTCATCACCTAAGTGGCGCTCCTCTCACCGGTCAACTCAACATCAGCGATGTCTGCATATTTACAACCGGGATTTGCTCTTCAAAATCATGAGCGACCGTATGTAATAAACAAATCACCGTGACACCCACGGCGATCAAAGCAATTTGCTTTAAGCTCGATTGCATATCTGTTTTCTTATGCAAGGTAGGAATTAAATCGGCAACGGCAATATAAATAAAACTTGATGCCGCTAAAACCAGAAAATAAGGTAAATAACCGTGTAAATCAGCCAAACCAAAATAAGCAACAATACCACCCAAAACAGTTGTTAAGCTGGCTAGAACATTGTAGAACAACGCCTTCCGACGTGAATAACCACTCTTAAGCAAAATAGCAAAATCACCCACTTCTTGTGGAATTTCATGCGCTGCAACAGCCAAGCTCGTTACAATGCCTAAGTTAACGTCCGTTAAAAAAGCAGCTGCAATTAATATCCCATCGACAAAATTATGAATACTATCACCGAGAATAATCAACGTCCCTGCAGCTTCATGACTATGATCAGCGCCTTCATGAATATGCGCCTCACAACTTCCAGAATGACAATGACGCCAAATTAACAATTTCTCTAATACAAAAAAACTCAACAAACCCGCCAAAATAGTAGCCGATAGACGTTGAAAATGGTCCATATCAACAGACTCAAAAGCATGAGGAATCAGTCCCCAAAAAGAAACTGCTAACAAGGCGCCAATCGAGAAACTGATTCCGTGTGGCAAAATAGCATTGCGCTTATTTTCAGGGAGCCACAAAAAAACCGATGCCGCCAAAACACTTAAAACGCCCCCTAAAGCGGTAAAAATAATAATTAAAACCAATAAATTCATATGTGCTTAAAACTCTCTCCAAATAAGTGAAACCATGCGCCCGGTAACCTTCTCTCTTCGATAAGAGAAAAACCGACTCGCATCCGTAAAGGTACAATACGTACCGCCGTATATCTCATCAATACCAGCATCCTTTAAAATCAACCGTGCTAATTTATAGATATCAGCCAAAAAACAACCCTTGCCGAACGGCTTAAAAGCATCTTCCATTTTTGGGCTCTTTTTCACAAAAGCATCTCTAACCTCATCCCCCACTTCAAAAACAGTATTGCCAATGGCTGGACCAAACCATGCGATAAAGTCCACACCGGGCATTGCTATCAAGGTATTTTCTAAAACACCCGACAATAATCCTCGCCAACCACAATGAACGGCTCCAACCCACAGACCTTGTTTATCGGCTAATAAAACCGGCAAACAATCTGCGGTTAAGACCGCACAAACAATACCGGATTGACCGGTAAAGCTACCATCCGCTACGGGCATAACCGTAGCGGTATCTGCACAAATAACCTTGCTACTGTGCGTCTGATTCAACCAAACTGGTTCGCTTGGTAACGAGCATTGGCGCCGTAAAATATGACGGTTCTGGCTAACAGAGTGCATGCTATCCCCAACATGCATAGCCAAATTAAGACTGTCATATGCCCCTAAGCTAACCCCTCCCCAGCGAACAGTCGAAATGGCATGAATCCCTTCTGCAACGGGCCAATCAACGTTGACCATAGATTTTATCATTTGTCGCTAATGCCTTCGTAAGTTTATCCATATCCACCGGCAGGTCCGCTGTCCACTCGCAATATGCACCGGTTCCTGGGTGAATCAATCCTAACTTGGCTGCATGTAATGCCTGACGTTTAAATCCTTGTAACTGGGTCGCCAATTCAGCGCCACAATCTTTAGGCAATCTAAAACGCCCGCCATAAACAGGATCGCCCAATAAAGGGTAATGAATATGCGCCATATGTACTCTGATTTGATGCGTTCGTCCCGTTTCTAACGTTACCCCGATTAAAGTATGCTGTTGATAACGCGTTAACACCCTGAAATGGGTAATCGCCATTTTCCCCGATTCTACAACGGCTTGACGCTTCCTATTCACCGGGTGACGCCCAATCGGCTCATCGACAGTCCCACCCGAAGTCATTCTCCCTTGCGTAATCGCTAAATACTCCCGCTGAACCGTTCTGCTTTGTAATTGATTCACTAAATGGGCATGTGCAGTGAGGCTCTTTGCTATCATTAATAAACCGGAAGTCTCTTTATCAATACGATGAACAATACCAGAACGTGGTATAGTCGATAAGATGGGAGCATAAAACAGCAACCCATTTTGTAAGGTACCCGACCAATTCCCTGCAGCTGGATGAACCACTAAACCAGCGGGTTTATTAATAATTAATAATTCCGAGTCTTCAAAAACAATATCTAGCGGTAATTCTTCTGCTTCTAAGGTAGTCACAACTTCAGCTTCAGCATGAAGCTCTATGACTTCCCCTCCTTTCACGGAATCTTTGCATCGTAATTGTTCCTGATCGACCCACACACGACCCTGTTTTATCCACGTCTGCAACCGACTCCTGGAATACTCTGGGAATAATTCTGCCAGTGCCCGGTCTAATCGATAGCCAGCCATTTCAAAAGGTATTGTTTTAATCATAAAATTCATTCAACGTTGGTAATCTTAAAAGTTAATTTAAGGTATACTCCAAATCTCATTTAAAAAAAATGCAGTCACAGAAGGCTACATAATTAATCCATGTCGCACAATATTAATATTGAACTCCACCGCTTACTAAGAATTGCCCTTCTTACCGCATTAATACTGCCCACAAGCGGATGTGATTATTTAAAGAATCTTGACTTATCAAGCCCTGAGGCAAAAAATAGTCTGGTCGAGTCAGAGCAACTTCAATTAGATGCTGACAAAGCATTAGAAAACCAAAACTTTCAAAAGGCCATTACCCTGTATGAAGAATTACAGGCCCGATTCCCTTTTGGGGATCATGCCGCACAAACCCAGCTTAATCTGGCTTATGCACAATATAAAAATGACGACTTTGAAGCCGCTATCGCATCATCTGATCGTTTCATCAAAACCAACCCGACTAACGCGAGTGTTGATTACGCCTATTATTTAAAAGGTCTGGTCAATTATAATCAAGATACTGGCTATATTGCGCGTTTTTTACCCACAGATGCCTCACAACGTGATCCGATCAACAGCCGCGAAGCATTTGCCATTTTTTCCGAATTAATACGTCGTTTCCCTAATAGCGCCTATGCCCCTGATGCCAAACAACGCATCATTGCACTCCGTAACAAACTGGCCTCCTATGAAATAAACATTGCACACTACTACCTTAGAAGAAAAGCTTATATCGCTGCTGCAAACCGCGCCAGTGCTGTCATAAAAAATTATCAGAAAACGACTGCAATCCCCCATGCGCTCAAAATAATGCAAGAAGCCTACGAGCACTTAGGCATTGACGACTTAGCCAAGGATGCTGAACGCGTTTATCAAAAAAACTACCCCAACGGTCCACCCCCCGTCTACCAAAATACCAGTATCATCCACACTATTTGGGACTTTATTGGTCTGGAAAAGTAGTCTGCTGGCTCAAAACTGTTCAACGTAAGACTACGAAACTATCCCACTATACCCTGAGGTAATGGGATAACGCCGCTCACGACCATAAGCCCTTTTCGTAACACGTATACCCGGTGGTGCTTGGCGGCGTTTATGTTCATTTCGGTCTACTAATGAAATAGCCCGGTGAACATCCGCTTCTGTATATCCTGCCGCTATTATCATTTCAGCACTCTGATCCTGTTCAACATACCTTTTCAAAATAGGATCAAGATTGGAATAAGCCGGCAGTGAATCTTCATCTATTTGATCAGGTGCTAATTCAGCTGACGGTGGTCGTGTTATAACACGTTCAGGAATCACCAATGACAATTTATTTCTATACTCTGCCAGTTGATAAACCAACAATTTGGGAACATCTTTTAAGGGTGCAAAACCACCGGCCATATCACCGTATAACGTAGCATACCCCACGCTCATTTCGCTTTTATTCCCTGTTGTCAATAATAACTTACCTTGCTTATTAGAAATCGCCATCAAAATCACGCCGCGGCAACGAGCCTGAATATTTTCCTCCGTAACCCCCCCAGCACTACTGTCTTCAAAGATACCCGACAACACCGAATTAAATGCCGTAACCACTGAATGAATAGGAATGATATTGAATTTAACACCTTGAGTGTTGGCTTGCTTTTCCGCATCTTCCACGCTCATACTTTGCGTATACTCTGACGGCATAAGTACCGCTTCCACATGCTCCGCACCCAAGGCATCAACAGCGAGTGCAAGCGTTAATGCAGAATCGATCCCCCCCGACAACCCTAGCACAGCGCCCTGAAAACCATTTTTTCGAACATAATCTCGAACCCCTAAAACCAAAGCCTGATATTCACTTTTAACCGGCTGATAATAAGCCGCTAACGTAGATTCCATGGGTAACAAACCAAGACCCTGATTAAACCGCACCACCGACAGATCCTCAATAAATTCAGGCGCTCTGAAAACAATACTGCCTAAAGAATCCATGACAAAAGAGGCGCCATCAAAGACAAGCTCATCCTGCCCACCCACTTGATTAACATAAACAACAGGAATTTTTACGCCATCAATACGTTCACGTACGGTTTTCTCTCGCTCATAAATTTTACCGGCATGAAAAGGTGAAGCATTTAAATTAAGTAATAGCTCAGCGCCCAATACCTGGGTTCTTTCAACAACGCCTGAACTCCAGATATCTTCACAAATACTCAGTCCTATTACGTATCCCTTGAAATTAAAAACACAAGGATTTTCGCCACCATAAAAATATCGCTGTTCATCAAAGACGCCATAATTAGGCAATACATTTTTGCGATAAACCGCCTGAACTTCACCGTCACAGATAAAAGCTGCACTGTTATAAAGTTTACCTTCTTCCCTCTCAGGAAACCCAATCACAATAGCGATATTAGGCAATGATCGGGCAATACTGTTTATTGCTTCATTAGCACTGTTAAGAAAATCTTCACGAAATAATAAATCTTCCGGTGGATAACCAGTAATTGTTAATTCAGGAAAAACCACAAGATCAGCTTTCAAATGATCACGTGCGTTTTCAGCCGCCATTATAATTTTATCGGTATTAGCACTAATACCACCGACTAATAAATTCATCTGGGCCAATGCGATATTCAGGGTCATTGTTTTTTCTGTTAAAAAAATTACAACTTTAAATAGAATGCGGTCTTCAAGATAACCGCGCTTTAATTCGCTCACCAATTTCAGTCGGCGACCTAACCACGTCAACACCAACCGCCGACAATGCCGCAATTTTCCCTTCCGCCGTGCCCTTGCCACCGGTAATAATAGCACCGGCATGCCCCATACGCTTTCCAGGAGGTGCTGTGATGCCGGCAATATAACCGACTATTGGCTTACTGACATGATCTGCAATATAGTCTGCAACCTCTTCTTCTTCGCTCCCGCCTATTTCTCCAACCATGACAATGCCCTCGGTCACGGGGTCCTCTTCAAACAATTTAATCACATCAATAAATCGTAAACCATGAATCGGGTCACCCCCAATACCAACACAGGTTGACTGACCTAAGCCTTGTTGCGTAGTCTGCTTGACCGCCTCATAAGTCAATGTTCCTGATCGCGAGACAATACCAATTTTGCCAGGCAAATGAATATCGCCCGACATAATTCCAATTTTACATTCTCCGGGGGTAATAATACCGGGGCAATTCGGGCCAATCAGCACGGAGCCTGAATTTTCAAGAACCGCTTTTACTTTGAGCATATGTAAAATTGGAATGCCTTCGGTAATACAAACAATTACTTTTATACCGGCTTCTTCCGCTTCTAAAATCGCATCGGCCGCAAAGGGTGCTGGCACATAAATCATAGTGGCATCAGCTGCCGTTAAATCAACCGCTTCCTGAACACTGTCAAAGACCGTTAATCCTAAATGTTGTTCACCACCACGACCTGGCGTAACACCGGCAACTAATTTTGTACCATAGGCTAATGCCTGTTGCGAATGAAAAAGACCCTGCTTACCGGTAAGGCCCTGACAAATCACCTTCGTACTTTGGTTTATCAAAATACTCATATGCCCTCCGCATAATCAACAACTTTCATGGCCGCTGTTTCCAAATCTTCGGCAGCGATAACTGATAACCCAGAATTATTTAACAATTGCCTGCCCAACTCTGCATTGGTCCCTTCCAATCGAACCACAATGGGAATAGTCATCTTTACTTCCTGAATAGCAATAATCAAACCTTCTGCAATCATATCGCACTGCACAATACCGCCAAAAATATTAACCAGTATCGCCTTAACCTGCTCATCCGATAAAATAATCTTAAACGCTTCCGTGACTCTGGCAGCCGTTGCCTCGCCGCCCACGTCAAGGAAATTAGCAGGCTCACCGCCTTTTAGCTTAACCAGATCCATCGTCGCCATTGCTAACCCGGCACCATTAACCATACAACCGATATTACCCGATAACGTAATATAATTAAGCCCGAAGCCTTGCGCTTTATTCTCCTTAATATCTTCTTGTTCCCGGTCTCTTAACGCTAAAATATCAGAATGCCCAGACAACGCATTATCATCAAACGTTATCTTTGCATCGAGCGCCAATAAATTATCACTTTCTGTTTCAACCAAGGGATTAATTTCAATTTGACTGGCATCTTTTTCAATAAACACCTGATACATACCTCGCATAATCCGCTCCATAATACGAATCTGCTCACCCTTCAAAGACAAGGCATAAGCAACACGGCGACATTGATACGATTGCAAGCCAACGATGGGATTGACCTCCACGGACAGAATTTTCTCTGGCGTCTTAAGCGCGACCTCTTCAATATCCATACCGCCCGCCTCTGAAACAATAAACACCAACTTCTCAGAAACACGCTCAACCAACACACTCAGATAAAATTCACGCTTAAGCGCAACCGTTTCTTCAATCCAAACTGAATTCACTGGCAGTCCCTTATCTCCGGTCTGCTTAGTGACTAAACGCGTCCCTAATAACTGATGACTCACTTCTGCGATTTTACTAAAACTATCAACCACATGAACGCCGCCAGCCTGGCCCCGCCCACCGGCATGAATCTGTGCTTTAAGAACCCAAGCATTACGCTCTAACATTTGAGCACATTGCTTAGCTTCTTCTACAGTCGAAGCCAATTTCCCAACAGGAACAGGAATACCATAATCACTAAGAATTTGTTTTGCTTGATATT
>MPSY01000139.1 GCA_001901525.1 Methylococcales bacterium OPU3_GD_OMZ
TAGTAGCTCACAAAAGTAAAAATATTTTAGTCATTCCTTAGTGTGAGACGTTATGAGTTAAATACTATTGATATCATCAATAATACCAACCCATTTAAACTATGCCGCCATAATATGAAAGGAGGGAATCGATAATTAAATTAAGCTAAATTTTTTTTATAAAAGCACACCAGATTATTGGAATTAAGGCACAATGAACAATCTATAAAGGTTGCAGTTTTTAAAGAAACTGCAGTTAGATAATTGATTCCAAAATAGTTAGAACTTTCATTGTACCAATAGTTACCTGAATTAATTTATGAGCAAACAACAAACAGAATTTCCATTAGAGCGCGTATCTGAGATTCAATCCAGAACGACTGATTTTAAATTATTGGAACGTATTCCTTTAACCTTGGGAGGCGTTACTTGGCCGCTAAAGTTATCAGATCCCATTGGGGATGAAAAGAAACTGGTTTTATTGGACGTTGAAACCACTGGGCTTAATATTCAAGAAGAAGTTATTACCGAGTTAGGAATGGTTGTTGTGTCATATAGTCCTTCGGCCGGTAAAATTAGCACTATTGATGGTGTTATTAGTTTATACGATGATCCGGGCAAGCCTATTCCTGAAGAAATTACGCAACTAACTGGGATTACTAATGCCATGGTTAAAGGGCAAAAAATAGATGTGGGCGTAGTCACACAATGGCTGCAAAATGCTTCATTAATTGTCGCGCACAATGCATGGTTTGACCGACAGATGTTTGAAAAACGCTTCCCAGAGCAAAGTACTTATCCATGGGCCTGTTCATTTAAGGGGGTAGATTGGAAATCGTTAGGATTTAAAAGTCTAGCGCTTGATTATTTATTGTTACGGTTGGGCTGGTTTTATGAAGGGCACCGGGCCTCGATTGATTGTTTAGCAATGGCTTGGTTATTTCATTTGTTGCCACAGGCTTTTGAGAGTTTACTGGTAGAGGCAGATAAGCGTACTGTACGGGTACAGGCGATGGGTGCGCCTTTTGCAGTTAAAGACACCCTGAGAGAACGTAAATATCGTTGGCACAATGGTGACAAAGGCCCCGTTAAACATTGGTGGCGTGATGTATCAGAAGAAGACCTTGAGGACGAGAAATGTTTCCTTGATGGTTTGTATCAACAAGGATCACTTCGAGCTCAATATGTATACCTTGATGCCTACAATCGCTTTAAAGGTAACTAATGTTTAATTTTCTATGAACTGTTTCACCAATAGAATGAAATAATTAAATTTATAAAAGTGATGATCTTTTCATAAGTTTCAATCTTTTCATCATCACTATTCAACCTAATTTAAATGGACGACGAACAACAACAATTGCACACTGAACAAAAACGCATGGGCGCATTTATGCTAACGATCATGTGGATTCTTTTTTTGATTATTCTGATGTTTTTTTTTGATGGTTTTCTTAAAGAACAACACAATCCTAATCAGGTTACCAATGCTTATACTGATTCAGATAATTTTAAGGAAGTACGCTTACAAAGAAATCGTGAGGGCCATTATTTAAGCTCAGGTACAATTAATAATACGACAGTTATCTTTTTATTAGATACCGGTGCCACCAATGTTGTTATTCCTTTTCATATTGCTGAAAAAATTGGGTTAAAAACAGGGCAAAAAACTCATTCAGTAACTGCTAATGGTACCGTTTCTACGTACGCGACACGTCTTGATCGTATTTCCATCGGAACTATTGAAATACGCGAAGTAGGTGCCTCAATAAACCCCAATACGCATGAAGGTGTTATTTTGCTGGGGATGACTTTTTTAAAACACCTTGATTTCACACAACGTGGCAATACTCTCACACTGAGACAATATGTTGAATGATTAGGCTACACATGGCGTGTTTTTACACCTTCTTAATAGTTGAACAAGGTGATTGTAGATTGTAATTTAAGTTTGTTTTAAATAAGCAGTTATAAATTGTTTAATAACTTGTCGGAGTAAGTATGAAAACGTTAAAACAACCAACAAAAATAATTTTACTTTTTATGTTGATGGGCTCATTCATAGTTTCAGCTAATGAAACAAATAACCGTAGACTCATCGAAAATGTGGGTTTTTTAACGCCTGAATCGGTTGAATATAATTCACATGAAGATGTTTATTTGGTAACTAATATTAACGGACATCCACTGGCGAAAGATGGTAATGGGTTTATTTCAAAATTAAGCCCGGATGGAAAAGTGATTGAGCTTAAATGGCTTGATGGGGCAAAACCCGGCACAACATTGCATGCTCCGAAAGGCGCGTCAATCATTAATAATTTACTTTATGTGACCGATATTAATCAGATACAGATATTTAGTCTCCCCGATGGGCAGCAAAAAAAATCGATAACAATTGCCGGCAGTACTTTCTTAAATGGTATTACTCCGGGTCAGGGTGATTTTGTTTATGTGACCGACAGTGGTTTAAATGCGGCGTTCAAACCAACAGGGACTGATGCTATTTATAAAGTTTGGGGTAATGGCCGCTATGAACTTGTAGTAAAGGATGAAAAAATGGGTGCGCCTAATGGGCTATGGGATAATGGCAATGGATTACAGGTAGTGACCTTCAACTCAGGAAGAATGATCCATATCACACCGTCAGGAAAACAAAAAATATTGCCCACACCTCCGCGTGGTGGTTTAGACGGATTAGTTAAACTCGATGATGGCCGATTTTTATTCTCCAGTTGGGGTGGCTCGGCTATTTATGCGTTGAATGAAGATAATACCTATTCACTGTTTGCAGATGCTCTTGACGCGCCTGCTGACCTGGGTGTTGATAGCAAGCGAAATCGACTACTTATTCCTTTGTTTAAACAAAATGCAGTGGTTTATTTACCCTTCTAAATTTATTTAGAAAAACTAGAGTATAAGCAATGAGTCAACAGGTTTTTTTAGTAACCGGCGCAACCGGTGCCATTGGTAAAGCGATTGCCATACAATGTGCAATTGATCACAATCATACCGTAGTATTAGCTTGCCGAAATAAAGATAAAGCGAAATCAGTTATTAATGAAATTATACAGTTAACGGGTAATTTAAGTATTTTCTCTGCGTTAGTTGACTTAAGTAATTATCATGATATTTGTCAGTTAGCTGAACGTTGGTCAGGGCCCTTACATGTACTCATTAATAACGCTGCTTCTGCACCGCGCAGACGTCAGGAAACCCGTGAAGGTATCGAATTACAGATGGCTACCAATGTGTTGGGTTATTTTTGGATGGTAAAAGCTTTTACTGATATATTAAAAAACTCGGGCTCGGCACAGATTATTAATGTGGCTAGTTATTGGGCCGGTGGTTTAGATTTAAATGACTTAGAATTTAATAAGCGACCTTATCATAACGACACCGCGTATAGACAATCAAAACAGGCCAATCGGATGTTATCTGTTGCCTTTTCGGACAAGCTAAAACCTTACCGAATTCATGTTAATTCCTGTCATCCGGGTGACGTGAATTCTACCTTGAGTCATAATCTTGGGTTTGGTGGCCATGAAACCCCAGGTCAAGCGGCCCAAACACCTGTTTGGTTAGCAACACGTTCCTATGAGCAACAAACTACCGGATTTTATTATGAATATATGCGCGCAGTACCGTGTCTATTTGGACGTGATAAAGAGGCCATACAAAAGCTATTCATTCGTTGTGAAACCTATACTAAGATATAGAGTCGTGGGTAAAGGATACCTTAATAGAGGCTATGATTTCAG
>MPSY01000249.1 GCA_001901525.1 Methylococcales bacterium OPU3_GD_OMZ
GGCTAGGCAATAAGTTCTTAGGTAATATTAGAGAAACCGATGCAATTGCGCATGTGGTACGTTGTTTTGAAGATGACAATGTCGTTCATGTGGCCGGTAAAATAGACCCAATATCCGATATTGAAGTGATTAATACCGAATTAGCCTTAGCCGATATGGCCAGTATTGAGAAAGCCATTGTCCGTGCTGCGAAAGCATCAAAGTCTGGCAACAAAGAAGAAAAAGCTAAAAAAGAATTCCTAGAACTGGTTTTTGCACATTTAGACAATGGTGAAAGCGTTCGCACTATGAATTTAACTGACGATCAAAAGTTAATGCTCCGCGATTTTCAGTTACTCACCGTTAAACCGACGATGTATATTGCCAATGTGCAAGAAGATGGTTTTGAAAATAACCCTCTGTTAGATAAGGTTCGTGCCTTGGCTGAAGAGGAAAATGCGATTGTGGTTCCGGTTTGTGCGGCGCTGGAAGCTGAAATTGCGCAATTGGATGCGGATGAGAAACAAGAATTTATGGATGATTTAGGGTTAGAGGAACCTGGTTTAAACCGAGTAGTTAAAGCAGGCTACAAGTTATTAAATCTATACACCTATTTCACTGCTGGCGTTCAAGAAGTGCGTGCTTGGACTATTCCCGTTGGGGCGTTAGCACCACAGGCTGCGGGGGTTATCCATACCGATTTTGAAAAAGGGTTTATTCGCGCAGAAGTCGTCTCTTATCAAGATTTTATCGAACAACAGGGTGAGCAAGGCGCTAAAGATGTGGGTAAATGGCGTTTAGAAGGCAAAGACTATGTTGTTGCCGATGGTGATGTGGTGCATTTTAGGTTCAATGTTTGACAATAACCCACAGGCAAATTATAATTTGCGGCTCAGTAAATCTAATTAATGGCGATGTAGCTCAGTCCGGTTAGAGCGCAGGATTCATAACCCTGAGGTCGGTGGTTCGATCCCACCTATCGCCACCA
>MPSY01000250.1 GCA_001901525.1 Methylococcales bacterium OPU3_GD_OMZ
CCCGCGCTGCCAGCCACGGAAAGCGAAACGAAGAGTAATAGTCCTCCCTCCCCCAGAGGCGTAGGTAATTCTGGACACCCGCGCGCGTTGCCCCAAAAGGTACATCCGAAACGTCGTCATGCCATTTGTAGAAAGGTTACGGGGCTTGCAATGACGTTACGGAGCTGACATGTACGCAGGGTAAAGCGGGGCGGCGTAGGTATTAATTGCCACGTAATTTTTGCCGCTTGCCTAGACTCAAAAGCCAAAAAAAACTTTCGCAAAAACAGCACCGCACCGATTTACAGAGTAACATTATTTAAGAACAGATAAGGTTATCCGGTTGATATTTTCAAGAACCGAACGCTCCGAGTGGACCTTACCCATCACCAGTAATCCTTGCATACTATTGGTTAGATATTCGGCGAGCGCCGTTAAATTATGCTCCTTACTAATCTCCCCACTTTCTTGTGCGCTCAGTAAAGTTTGATAAAAACCTTGTTCAAGTCCATTAAGTAGATAAAGAACTTTTTGCCGAGTTCTTTCATCTCTTAACCCAAATTCCACCGCTGAATTAGTTATTAAACAGCCCCGTAATGGTCCAGCGGTTAATAAATGTTCAACCAATTTGTCAAAAAATAATTCAATCGACTCGAGTGCAGATGTTTTGCTCGTCAAGAGTCCTAACAAGTCTTTAACAACCACCAAACTATATCGATCAAGTGATTTCAAAAAAAGCTCTTGCTTACTTCCAAAGGTTCCATAGAGACTACCCCGTTGAATGCCCATTGCATCAACAAGGTCTTGAATGGATGTAGCCTCATAGCCTTTGGCCCAAAACACCTCAATAGCTTTATCAAGAACTAATTCTTCATTAAATGCTTTAGATCTACCCATGGTGAATCACCCTGTGTTTTCTAGACCAGTCCAAGCTTCATAAAATATCTTTTTTCATATTCAATGGGTGACAGCATATCATTAC
>MPSY01000251.1 GCA_001901525.1 Methylococcales bacterium OPU3_GD_OMZ
TCTCCACCTTTTGTAGTTTTTTAGCTATGAGGTCGTACAATTCTAAAAATTAAATCAACATCTTCGATAAGATGTTGAACTACTGTAAATGTTTAATTATAAGAATTTATCAGTTAACGCCTCTTTCAGATGCTTTAGTTCTTCGATCTATTTTTTAGTTACTTTAAAATTAAATGCCAACACCAATTGAAAACCACCCCCTTTGGACATAAAAAAGATTAGGGTTTCGTAGGAGCAATTCCTATTTTCCGTTTATCTTTGAGTCGGTAACTTTCACCCGAGATCTGCACAATATGCGCATGGTGCAGTAATCTATCCAACATAGCCGCCGTTAATGTTTGGTCGTTTGCAAAGGCCGTAGCCCATTGGGTGAAGGGTAAGTTGCTGGTTAATATTAAACTGCCTCGCTCATAGCGTTTAGCAATCACGTTAAAAAACAAATTAGCCTCTTCCCGACCAAAAGGTAAATAACCAATCTCATCGATCACTAATAACTTAGGCGCTAAGACAGCGCGTTGTAAATATGATTTCAATTTGCCTTGTTTCTTAGCAACAGATAATTGCAGCATTAAATCGGCAGCACTGATAAATCGTGTTTTAATCCCAGACAGTATCGTTTTATAAGCCAGTGCAATCGCCAAGTGTGTTTTGCCTACGCCGCTGGGTCCCAGTAAAACGATATTTTCAGTCCGCTCTATAAACACAAGACTCGCTAAGTCGTGTAGTTGTTCTCGTGGGGCACCTGTTGCGAAAACAAAATCATACTGCTCTAGCGTTTTAACAGCAGGAAGACCTGCAAATTTAAGCAAGGTTGCTTTGGTTCGTTCTTGCCTAGCCAACAGTTCGGTCTGTAATAATTGCTCCATAAAGTCAGCATAGCTCCCTTCTTGTTTAAGTATTTGACTGGCGATATCTGACCAGTTGTTAGCCATAGCCCCTAAAGAAAGTTGATCACATTG
>MPSY01000140.1 GCA_001901525.1 Methylococcales bacterium OPU3_GD_OMZ
CTCTTTTGCTTTACCCATTAATTTATCAGCAAACTCTTTAAAGCCTGCATGCGATAAATAAAGAACATAGAGTCCAGCAAATAAGAAGAAGGCATACAGGGCTAGCATGGTCCAACTTGTACCGCTACCGCTACCAATAGTAAAACCTAAATGTACGTCAGTCGGCTCACCGGTTTCAGGAATTAATTTCAAATGAATCAAATAACGACTGGCTTCAGTGAAGTTATGAGTCGTATTAACCGTTCCTGTAGTATGTTTAGCCGCTTCTTTATAAATAATACGGTTACCTTCTGGCTCTTTAGTGATTTCATATTCCATTGATACACCCCGTAACTTGGTGCCGATGTAATCAAACACTAAATTAGTTGGCGTGTTAATTTCAGGAATAGAAGAACAATACTCTTCACCCGGTGCTATAAAAGGCTGATAAGCCGTGTAGTGAACCCACTCACCATCAATTTCAATCTTACATTGATCCGTATCCGTTCCAGCCGCACCACCATGCGCCCAAAGTGATGTCGAAAATAACAAACCAATGACAACTAAAAATACCCCTGAAAAATTCTTTTTAATATTCATTATTACCTTCCGTTTTATCGTAACTATTTGTAACAAACACTGAAACATAACGAGATCTCGTTATGTTTCAGTGTTTGCACCCACCCAAAAAATTTGTAAAACCACTACAAATATCTGTTTGATGTTAACACACCCTAAAAAACATTTAAAGCAACCCTGTCACCAATCCGCAACTCGCTCGCATCAAACCACCGAACGTTTTTGTACTACACTAGCCAGTTGTTAATTTATCTATCATTTCGTACACTAAACTAAAATCTTCAGCAGGGTCTTAAATTAAGTGTCAGAACTTACAAAATCAGCTATTTGGCAAAGTCTAAACGCCCATTATGAAAATATTCGCCCTATTCATATGCGCGACCTTTTTAAACAAGACCCCAATAGATTTGAAAACTTCTCTTTGCAGATCAACGACCTCTTATTTGATTTTTCAAAAAATAGGATAACAAAGGAAACACTCAATTTACTGATAGATCTTGCGAATCACAATAACCTGAAAGATCAAATTGAAGCCATGTTCCGCGGCGATAAGATCAATACCACTGAAAACCGACCGGCACTTCATACCGCTCTTCGAGGATGTCAGCAACATAAAACTATTTACGTTGACAACGAAGATATCACCCCTGAAATTAACCAAGTTCTTGATAAAATAGAGCGGTTTTGCGACCAAATCCGATCAGGCAAATGGCGCGGCTATAGCGGAAAAAAGATAACAAATATTGTTAACATCGGTATTGGCGGCTCCGACTTAGGTCCCAAGACGGTATTAACCGCATTACAACCCTACGCTGCTGAAAATATTAAAATCCATTTTGTTTCTAATATTGATCAAGCGAATATTATTGAAACAATCTCAGACCTTACCCCAGAAACAACTCTATTTATTATCTCATCAAAAACTTTCACGACCCAAGAAACTATGACTAATGCGCATTCCGCAAGACAGTGGCTCATGAATTCAGCGCAAAACTCACAAGCTATTAGCAAACACTTTGTGGCTATTTCAGCGAATAGAGACGAAGCCATTAACTTTGGCATAACCTCTGACAACATCTTCGAATTCTGGGATTGGGTTGGCGGGCGCTACTCGCTATGGTCAGCCATTGGTTTATCCATTGCTATCAGCATTGGCTACAAAAACTTCTGTCAGTTGCTCCAAGGCGCAAATGATATAGATAACCATTTCAGGCATACTCCTTTCGAAGGCAACATTCCAGTTATCATGGCCTTACTTGGCATTTGGTACAATAATTTTTTTAATGCTGCTTCTCACGCCATCCTTCCTTACGCACATTCTTTACGCTATCTTTCCGATTACCTCCAACAATGCGACATGGAAAGCAATGGTAAAAGCATCGATCGCGAAGGTCTTGAAGTGAACTATGAAACGGGACCTATTATTTGGGGGCAATCCGGACCTAACGGACAACATGCTTTTTTCCAACTGATTCACCAAGGCACCAAACTCGTCCCCTGTGATTTTATTGCTCCGGCTTGTAACCGCTATGACTCAACCGAACAACATGCCATTTTACTGTCTAATTTTCTCGCTCAACCTGAAGCACTCATGCAAGGGCAAACCCTAGAACAAATCAAAACAGAGTTGAATCAAGATGATTTATCCATAATGCTCCTTCACTCAAAAACCTTCTCCGGGAACCGTCCCTCCAATAGCATTCTTTTCAAAGAAGTCACCCCTAAAACAGTCGGCTCATTAATTGCACTCTACGAACATAAAACCTTTGTACAAGGCTGCATCTGGAATATAAATTCTTTTGACCAGATGGGCGTCGAATTAGGAAAAAAACTAGCCTGCACGCTCTTACCTGAACTTAATAATAACCAAATTATCGACACCCATGACTCCTCCACGAATGGACTGATTAATTACTACAAAAAAATCAGACAATCATGACGCAACACACAAAAACCATAGTGACACTCATAAGTCTATCCGGACTGCTTGTCACCACTGTTATTTTGTTTGAGATTATGTCGAAACCCTCACTTTCACAATTAGAACGCATTAAAAAATCCGGTGTACTAACGGTTCTAACCCGCTCAGCCCCCACGACTTATTACGAAGGCACCAATGGACCCGCAGGCTTCGAATACGACCTCGCCTCTCTTTTTGCAGAGTACATCGGCGTATCGGCTATGTTCAAAACACCGGCAACGTTCAGTCAAGTCTTAAGCGACATTCAAACGGGAAAAGCCGATATTGCTGCCGCTGGAATTACCATAACCGAACAACGAAAAAAACACTTAACCTTTACCCCACCCTACCATGAAATTACCGAACAAATCATATACCGGACGGGCACCCAACGACCCGAAACAACGCAAGACTTATCCAAAGGAATTTTGGAAGTCGTTAAAGGAACTAGCCACGCCGACACTTTAAAAAAACTAAAGAAAATCCACCCTAAATTACAATGGTATACCAATGACACACTCGGCACCGATGGGCTTTTATTCCTAATCAATCAAAAGCTTATTGACTTTACAATCGCCGACTCTAATCAAATAACACTGATTCGCCGTTTTTACCCTCAACTTCATGTCGCTTTTGATATCTCACCTCCGCGTCAATTAGCCTGGGCATTACAATCTTCCCCAGACCAGAGCCTCTATCGAGCTTCTGTTAAATTTTTTGAGTCCATTAAACAAAACAAAATACTCGAACAACTCATTGACCGCCATTTCGGCTATGCTGAAAAACTAAACTATGCAACTAACTGTACGTTCCGTCAGCACATTAAAAGTCGACTCCCGTACTATCAAAAAATTTTTGAATCCGCTGCTTTTGAACAAGGTTTAGATTGGCGACTCATCGCCGCCATTGGCTACCAAGAGTCACATTGGCGGAAAAACGCCATCTCCCCGACTGGCGTTCGGGGCATTATGATGCTTACTCGATCGACAGCTAAACAATTAGGTTTTGAAAACAGAATTAAGCCCGAAAACAGCATCCGAGGCGGCGCTCTCTATTTTAAGCAAAGACTTAAAAGAATTCCTGTCAGCGTTCCTGATCCAGATCGAACCTGGATGGCATTAGCGGCCTATAATATCGGCTACGGTCACTTAAACGA
>MPSY01000141.1 GCA_001901525.1 Methylococcales bacterium OPU3_GD_OMZ
CCCAATATATCACACCCCCCCCCCCGCGATCTGTAACTCTTGATCCGATCATTGAGAAACTTGCAGCAGATAATCATTCAGCCATGTTGCCTTGGCTTGCAGCTATTAGCAACTCCCTATCTGCAATTGAAAGTTTAACTTGCAACAGCCATATTAAAACAATTGACAGTATAGATTTTTATTATCACACGGATGATATTTTAGCTATTAGTCAACAATTTACCCATAATGGCAAAACTTTTAACTTATTGCCGCACGCTCAAGATTTATTAAAAAACCTTTAATTTGATTGCCAACTTATATCTGTTGGCATTTTTTTATTTTTTTTTACCAATTTAGTTTGCATAAGACTATTTATGATGGTATATTTCTCGACATACAAATTTACTTTGTATGAAACTAACAACAAAAGAGGAAGTCATGCATCAAATTATTAAAAGCCGTTTTCTTAATCAAACTGGCCATATTAAAAACACATATACTTTGGTAATCGGTTTGATTGTTGGCTCATTATTAACAATTATTATCTTATGAGTTCAATAACGTTGACAATTAACGATCTGACTGCGGATGAAAAATCACAAATATTTGATTTATTTGTTTTAGTGGATATTTATCCAAATACTTATCATGATCCAGCCAGCAACACACACAATGTTGAGGTGGCTATTAATGACAATGACGGCCGAACTTTAGACGGGGTGATGGCTTACCTACTTAAACACATTATAAAAAATTAGCGGGGTTTGCTGCCGTTGCTAATCGGGGTATGGATTTTCTCCTTAAGTTAATCCCCTCGACCTCGTAAGTTATGAAAGAAAAGCAGGATTTACAGCCCTTAGCTGTTACCAAATTATAAATAAGGATAAAAACATGGCAAAAGCAACACACGATCTAACCGTTAAGATTGGCGAATACACCACCTATGACGGGCAAAAAAAAGCACAATGGCTTAATATCGGCAAAGTGATCCAAAGGGATGATGGTGGTGAGTTTATAACCATTAATCGACACTTTAACCCTGCCGGTGTGCCAAATGTTGACGGGCGCGACACTATTGCTGTAAGTAAGTTTGCGATCACACCAAAAGAAGTACCAACACCACAAGCAAACACCCCAGCACCGGCCACTAACCCAGTTCCACCGGTGAATAATTTAGATGATTCAAACGATATTTCTTTTTAGCCATGAACAAACCACACAAGCACGCAGCACTAATTCACGCCTTTGCAGAGGGATTTATTATCCAAAAGCTAGAGGTGTTGTGTTGCGATAGAAGCGTACAACATTGGGAAAACTGCACAAGTACCCCCATGTGGTTTGAGAGTGAAAAATATCGAGTTGCACCCGGACAAGATGGATGGAATTATGAGTGAAAATAAAACAATCATTTTAGAGAAAGACTATTTAAACGTCAATGAGGCGGCAATGTATATGGGTTGCACCACAACGGGTTTTCGCAAAATGGCCAAAGCTTTTGATATACCTAGTGCCAAAGTGCCAGGCGGTCGGATTATTTATCGCAGGAATGATTTATGTAATCTTAATGAGCAATATTTTACTGCTCCAAGAATTAGATTGGAGGCGTTTGACTTATGACTGAACGTGAGCAAAATCTTGCGAGAATGATTGCCCAAACCGAAAAACAAATCAAATATTTAAAAAAATTGACCGATGAGCAAATTAAAAAAATATAAACTTGACGATGGCCAGATCATTACCCCAGTTGAATTAGCAAAAATATTAAAATGCAAAACACCAACTGCACGATCTAGGCTTAATGATTCATCTGATCCACAGCGTATATTTAGGCCATATAATCAACGCGCCAAAACCTACAAAATCAAAAAATTCAAACTAACCAATGGCAAAACATTTGACGCGCGTGAGTTATCTCAACAAAGTGGTGTGCCACTGCACACGATCCGTTGCCGCCTATCTACTGGCTGGCGCGATTATGACAAACTAATATCACCAGTGCAATCACACAAAGCATCCAGACTAGGCATAAAAAAACCACAAGAAGTAAAAATGAGCATATCAGCACAGCGCATATACTCCGCCAAACCAATTAATGATCCAATGTTTCGATTGGCAATGATGCGCATATGTGTTTCCCCGATGAAGTTTTAACCGATCAATAATCCAATGTTAAAAAACTGGTATGCGAACGGCATAAAACTAAAAATCCACCCCATCCAAACTATCTTTTAAATAATCCGGCGATAGATGCGCATACTGCTCAGTGGTTTTAATATTGGCATGGCCAAGTAGTTTTTGCACTGTGTGCAATGGCACTTTATTCATCACCAAATTACTCGCAAACGTATGTCGCAGGCAATGCACTCCGTGTTTGCCTTTGGCAATTCCTGCGCGTTTGCAGGCTCTTTGAAAAGCGGTTTTAATCGAGTCTTTATGAAAGCGCGGCAATACATATTCCTCAGTTAAATCAAAGACTTGCAAGGATTTTTCCGCACCTTTTGATAGCGGGATTAATCGCCATTTTTTGCTCTTAGTGCGCGCATCAACGCTTGATATTAAATAGATCGATCTATTGCGAATGTCCGCCGTTTTCAGTTGGTGCAACTCACCCAGACGCATACCGGTATTAACCAACAATTTCCACCAGTGCGCATGAGTCGGATCATGATCATAAATCAATTGCAATTCATCGGCGGTGTAATATTTGGGTGGCTTGCTTTCAAGATCTGGCACTTTATCAATCTTAAAATCCGGCACAAAATAGCCGTCTTTTTTCGCCTTAGTAAATATCGCACTCAGCACCGCCAATTTGCGATTAACCGTGCCAGGCTTTAAACCCTGCGCATTTTTCTCACGTGTATAAATTTCAACATCCTTGCTGCTGATCTTATTGATCAATACATTCCCAAAAAAAGGCTCAAGCGATTTAATCACAATGATCTCAGTGGTATTATAACTCGAGGGAAATTGATGCTCATACCATGCCAAATATTCTCGCGTGTATTTATCGAACGCGATCCGATCACTACTTTGCCCACCCACACCAACTGACAATTCATACTCTTTTCTTTTGAGCATAACTTTTGCTAATTCTTCTGATATACTTCCAAGTGATTTATTATGCCGACCTTTTGAATCACGCCAATCTAAATACCATGCTTTACCGCGCTTTCTAATTACTGCCATTTTTTTGTTACCTCTGTAACCATTTTGTAACCATTCTATTATATTTTATTGTATTTTATTGCATTATTTGCAAAATCAAGCAAAACAAAGGCATTAATAAAATTAGCAATTTCAAAGAAAATCACAAATAAAAAAGACGGCAAAACCCCTATTTTATGGTCTTTATTTTAAATAGTGGAAATGCTTGAAAGTGGCATCGCGTAGGGGAATCGAACCCCTCTTGCCAGGATGAAAACCTGGAGTCCTAACCGATAGACGAACGCGACAAAACTTTTTTTTTGCTTGGTGGAGCTAAGCGGGATCGAACCGCTGACCCCGACACTGCCAGTGTTAATTATTGCCTATTGGAAAGGGGTTTTTAAAGGTGGTGATACTAAATTGATACCATTTAAGGGGTGGTGCAGGTGCAATTACAAGGTTGTTGTGGCATCATCATACCCCCCATCATCTGTTGTGGTGTATGCATCATTTGCTGCCCCATCTGCATCATCTGAT
>MPSY01000142.1 GCA_001901525.1 Methylococcales bacterium OPU3_GD_OMZ
GTTCTATCATAAAAACCAAAGGAGAGAAGACAATGGACATTATAAAACCTGTCATCATCATTGCAACAATTCCAGTTATTCTTCTTATGGGAGGATTTTACTTATTACTCATAGGTGTTGATTATATGTATGAGTCTTATCAGGGGTATTTTTTTTAGTAACCCTAGTGATTGATTTTAGCCCGCATCTTGCTTGTAATCCCACCACCTAAACCCTGTTGCGGTTATTAAGCGATTAATTTGATTAAAAAGGAGAGTAGGTTGCCCAACCCCCACGCACCTTCCAATGGAGTTTTACCCATACATACATTGGGGGTTTGGGGCTTTTAAACCTTTTATTCTATTAGCTTCACTCAGAACAATTTATTTTTCAGATGAACTCCAACCAACACATTGTGTAACGTAGAGTTCCCCTAAAAATAAAGTTATTTTTGAAAATCAGGGTAGAAGTAAAACCAGATACCCCCACAACCCCCAATTATTTCACCCCCATTATGGGGGTGGTTTTGGGCTAAAGGTGATGACACTACCAAGCGTGGGTATTTATCATCCACTTAAGACCATCACCTTTATGGGTAGATCTTTCTCTGTTGAGTTGAACACCATCAATAACTATTCCTTGATCGGCTTTGAGTTTCCATCCCACTTTCTTTGCACTCATTTCCGTTGGGTCAAATTTAAGTTGTAGTATATGAAATAAGTGTTCTTCATGATCGCTTTCAAAATTAACGACACTCCCTGTCTTAGAGGCTTCGCTAAACCGGTGGTACAGGCTGACAATATCTTTAGCCATAAACGCCTTTTCCAAACCAAAATAATCACGCAGTGCCATGATCCATTGGTGTTGTTCAATGCGTTCGTCAGACTTCGATGTGGTTTCAGCAAACGACTTAGCGACATCTACACCACCGGCAAAGATGATGGGCTTAACAACCAGATCATTCCAAGTGGAAAAGCGTGATTCCACACTCTCAATAGTGGGCTTATGATTATCATAATAGGCTTTTAGAATGACAAGACCTGCAGTGATCCATCGACTACGATTCTCCAGACAGTTCTGACTAATATCACGGACCTTAAATTGACGTTGTTCAGGACTTTCTGATTTGGGTTCCAGTCTGGACTCAATGGTACGCGTTGCAAGGTCGATATCCAGAGTGACCCGGTTACCAGTCATGATAATGGTGCTACGGGTATTAATCTCAGCATTATTACTAACGCCCAGAACACGCCAACTAACAATGTCAGATGTTGCAGCCTGACATAAAGATGGATTTGAATAGGTCATGCCGTCTTTAAGATTATCAAGGCAGATAATCTCTCGTCCTTCCATGAATGTTGTGGTGAGTTGCTTTTGCTGTTCGCTAATATCACCAATAGCCGGCGTCATGGTGATGTCTTTACCCGTCAGCACCCAGTTAATTATCGCTGCCTGTGTGGTTTTACCACTGGCTTGGATGCGGGCAGAAAACAGGAACAGGGGCGCGATGGGCATACTGCCTCTTGCAATGGCGGTCAGGAACGCCGCTAGTGCAACTTCATGGGATAATCCATCATCGGCATATTCAAACTCACCAAACATTTCATCGAGCAGTATATTGCGGGCTTGTATAGCATCTTCTCGGGTACATTTGCCAATCTCTGGAAATGAGCAGTCGTTAAAATCAGCAAAATAACGGGTTTCAGCATCATAACCTTCGGTATTAATGACACGACCACTCGAGGTGATGGTGGGATGATTGATAAATTGTGACACGGTGAGGAATACCTGTTGTGAGCGTTTCATGAGCATATCTAACGCCTTATTGGGAATGGCTATAGATTTGATGTCACCGCTATCAGAGCGGCCTTGAAAATCAATTTTAGTCTGGCAGTACATCTCAATATCAATAGGATTGCAGGTATTAACCGGTTTACTCGTACACGCAAGGCTATTAAACGATATCAGCTGCGTTGATGCTTTTAATATCTTACTCATTTTGGCTTCCATGCCGTTAAGGTCGGCAGAATTCCAAAGGATTGCCTGGCGGTTATTAAATTGTAATTGAGGCGGTAGTGCTTGTTCTTTTTTAAGCGTTAGGTGCTGTTTGTAATCGGCGTTTAATTCACGTTTTCCAGCAAAGTCACCGTGTGCAGCCAGTGCCTTTAACACTTGGTCTTTTACCATGTGGCTGGGTTTGCATTGATGCAGCACATCCTCCCATGACTCACCCTTTTCATGGGCCTTAATGCATTTAATGGCGACCTCTGAGGCACTTAGTGCTAAGGACCGAGTCCATGTCCTTTCAAGTTGTCGCTTACGCTGTTCTGCGGGCAATTGTCGTGTTGTCTCACTACCGTAAGGCCAGGGGAGCAGTAAATACACTGACTCACTGAAGTCAAACCCACGGGCTTTAAGCATGGCCATCATGGACATATCCATGGCGCTGCCGGATTGATCTGTAAGTCCTTCCTTTGACCCCTCCCAACGCGCTTTAAAAATGAAATCTTCTTCAAGATGAGTGTTAAGTTTTTTATCCGCCGCTGCAGCTCTGTCATCATCCCATTCTGACCCCTTATTAATTTCATTATTCTTATCATCATTTGTAACAGTGGGTGGAATGGGCAACTCACTGGCGAGCTCGGCAATGGTGTAGGTGCTACCACTGGTAAATAAAACCTGAGCGCGCGATGGCAGGGTTGGGTATCCCTTTTGAATTTTAGTGGCTGTTGGATAATTGATGGTATCAGGCAGGCGCATGATACGATCAATATTTCCTGTTCCGCTGTCTCCTTGGTACTTAGTGATAAGTGCGCTATTAATATACTCAACCTTTGGCGCATCAGAGGGGCTTGTCAGGCGATAAAATACCCCTAGACCATTACCGGAATCCACAATGATACTGGGTGGAATGGGGGAGGCTACTAATTCGGGTACCAGTTCATCAATTAATTTAGAGCGTCCGCTGCTAAATGAGTCCGAAAGATCAGGGTCTATATCAACATGGCAATATTCACCTGCTAATATATCTTGTTTACGGGCCTTCTTTGAGAGACGGGTCCTTAGTGGATTAACACTAAAATAAAGGTTGTAGCCGTTATTATTCAGATCCTCGACCCATGAGTGCGCCTCTTGGGTTAACGGGGTGTTAAATGTTCTCGCTTTAATATTATCGCCGTGCACTGGGTGAATGGCGACTAGTTGTTGGTACCCTGATGGGCGGTGTTTATTTAAAAATTCAATCATTTATTAGTCCTTTAAGTGTGATGAAACTCAAGGAGAAATAAAATACTGTCATAAAATCTCAGCGCTCATTGCATGGGTGAGGGCCTGTAATTTTGAGGTCGGTTATGTGTTATAATGTCACTTGAAATATAACACCAGCAGTTTTATTTCGTCTTCAGTATTCGAATCCAGACTTGCCTGAATGGATTTAAACAAAGAGTGATGTGGCCCGTTTACGGATGAATAGGCTACATCATTTTTTTAGCGTTATTTATTCATCCCATATCTAATCTCGTACATAAAATGCAGTCGTGTTCTGCGCGCGTGATTGCAACATAGGCAAGGCGTTGCCAGAGTCTTAGTCCTTTCTGATCAACCCGTTTATCAGCATGGTAGGCCGCTACGATGTCAGGCCATGCAATTACACCGGTGGGGTATTGTG
>MPSY01000143.1 GCA_001901525.1 Methylococcales bacterium OPU3_GD_OMZ
ATAAAAGACTTCCTAGACAGGGATGCGCGAATCGAGCATGAAAGATACGAAAGTGGAGCTGCGTTTGAGCTGTGTAGAAAGCTCTCTAGTTCAGAGAAGAGAAAGATTGAAACTGATTTCCTTAAAAAGGGTAAGGAATTCCATCGGCGGAATACCAAAGCAATCCTATCGCGGGGAGGTGGGTTAGATAATCCCATTCTGTATGATCGAGATAGTGGCGGAGTGATAGCATTTCTAAGAGCCTATCGTCCAAATCTTTTGGCGCCAATACTAAGCCTGAAACGATTTATGGAGAAAAAGAAACTTAGCATCTATTGAAATTTGTGCTATACTGACAAATATATATTTGTATATATAGCTATATATGGGGGGAATGTGAGCAAGGGGTGGCAAAAAAAACTATTTCGATTCTCGGATAATGACATTCGACGGCTTGATTTAATTGTAGAGCAGCTCGGAGAAAAGATGGAGCCCCATCAAACCGTAAAAAAACCCAACAG
Source organism: Methylococcales bacterium OPU3_GD_OMZ (assembly GCA_001901525.1). GTDB lineage: Bacteria > Pseudomonadota > Gammaproteobacteria > Methylococcales > Methylomonadaceae > OPU3-GD-OMZ. The sequence goes on from MPSY01000143.1 coordinate 501, forward strand.
AACACTAGTGTTGAGGGCGATAATTATGCTCGCAGCAGAGAGGGACGAAGAAGAGCTCTTGGAATTCATAAAGGACGCTCTTGTTTATTCTTAATAAATCTAGTATCGGCTATAAGATCAATAGCGGCGGTCCATTCACCAATGTATTACACTTGAGTGCACAGGTAATCGTGTGAGGACCCCAAGCATTATAACTTCATTCCGAATGCCGGTTGCGCTAGAATGTAAAATGCAAGAGACCATCTCAGCTAGTGGACTTGGCCCCAGGGGGAAGAGTAAGTGGCTTTGTAGAGAGATAGAGCGATTTCTCCTGACGGACAGAGAAGGGTTTGTAGTTGATGCTGTTAGTTTTTTTGAGGACATTACAAGCCATAATAAAAGCATTTGTTTCCGACCGACAACAATAGTTCAGGATCTTCTTAGCACCTGGTTCATAAGGGTGCGTAAGGCGAGACCAGAGATGGAGGGCGTAAAAAGCAAAATAATAAGAGCAGCTGTGATGAATAGTATTTTTGATGAAGACTTAACTCCTTTTTTGCCCCCCATCGATATATCAGACGTTTTTATGGCGATTTAAGGGCTGCTAGGGTCTAACAAAGGATAATCTAAGGGGTAAGGCTGCAAATATGCTCAAGCACCCCTCGAAGCCTTATTAGGGCTCCTCTCGCATTAGGCGCAATCCTATTTGGAGGCAAACAAGAGACTAAAATCCATCTATGAAAATAGTCGCCCCGAAGGGGGTAGTCTTTATTTGTTTAATAGTTTAAAGATTTAGGGGCGAAAAAACACTTCAACAGCAATCACTTACAGGGCATTAGGTGGACGCGATTGTGAAGGTAGGGTGACACCATTGTGATGAAAAGAGGACTCCATTGTGACGATATGTAGTCACTGTTGTGCTGTGGCCTGGCAACGCACTTACATTAAAACAGAATCTAGTCTTAGCCCCTGATTTTGTTTGTCAACTCTTCTGTTTTTGTTGCGTACTCTGGGCTAAGTTAACCCACCCTGGGGGCTCATATTATTGTTTTGGGTTTTATGTGACGACACCGCCCCGCCCCGCACTGAGTGTGGCCAAAGAGATTTATGAGTGGTTTTAGGCTCATTGGTATCACCGTCGAGGTTCAATATTGCATGATTTTTGATATAAACCACTTGATCATGGCGTGACGTCTGCTTAACCCAAAGCAAGATGTTTTGTAAGAATAGACTGTTCGGCACTTCGATCAGGCGTTGTGAAATAACAACCACCACTAGTCATTCCATATCCACAAAAACCACATTGAACTGTTGTCTCCCGTTGTTGAGCCTGTGACAGGGCCTCCACAACAATCACTCCAACCCCCTTTGCGACCACAAAACTATCACGACGACGAGCCCTCGGCCTTGAGGCCTGATCTGGGGTTGAGTTCGTTGATAGTGCTCTAAGTACAGAAAAACCACCCAGACCGTTATTACAAACAGTGGAGTCAACTCCACCCACCACATCTACATCGCCTTGTGGCAGCAGCATCGACGCCATAGCACCGCTAGCACAAGCACTCACTGGGGCCACAACAACCGAAGAGCTGGGATACATACCCTGCGGGCATATTGGACAGCGCTCCAGGAACGCAAAAAGGAGATATGCGCCAGGGCGAGTCCCTCTTCATCTTCAAGACATTCGCTTCTATCCATGGTAAACCACCCTCAGCAGCGCCAATAACAACTGCAACCCGACCGGCCAACTCAGCTTCTTGGCAACAAAAACCAATAATATAAAAGACAGGACAGCTGATACTGTTATTTTGCTTTAGCTTGCCCACTCTTTATCAAGAGGTTTTTATTTAGGGGCGAGCTATTGATCTAAAGATAGCGTTCATTACTTTTGGTAAACACTCTCATTGTTAATAGCCCCTAAAAAGCTCAACAACAACCTTGCTTGCACAAAAAGCTATTGCAGCGGTTATGTTAATCTAGGTGCGACGATCTAAGGCTTAATTGGTTTTAATGCGCGTTAAGCTATCGGCAGCTTTTACAACAAGGCCTGGACAGGTCTGACCTCAATGGAATAACATTTGTAGGGAAAGCCATTTGTTGGCCGTTCTTTTAAATAGCGAGGGTGTATGGATAAAGTGTTAGAACGGAAAGAAAGCTCCCATCTTTCGCTTGGTAATAGGCGGGTAGTGAAAAAACACGTTGCAGCGATTCACTGTTCCAACAAACTAAGCTTGTTGGAGAGGCGCGCATCGAATGCGTTACTATTCCATGCGATGCCATCTTTAAAAAAAACACTCTCCCATAAAATAAGGATAGCTGAGCTAAAATCCCTTCTGGGTTTTAATAGTAGGAATCACGCCCAGCTAAAGCGTGCCATTATTCGACTTACAGAGGTAACTGTGCGCTGGAATTTATGTGGTGACAAAATAGATGGTGAAAGCGATGAATGGTTTTCAGCAAGTCTACTGGCATCGATACATCATAAAGGCGGTTATGTTTTTTATGAATACTCTGGTTTGGTACAGTCTATGCTAGTAGATCCCTGCATGTATGGGAAAATAAACTTAACCGTCCAATCTAAGTTCAGAAGCGGTTACGCATTGGCTCTCTATGAAAATTGTTCAAGATATCGAGGCTTGGGTCAAACCCGATCGTTTGACCTAGACCTTTTCCGGGAGTTACTGGGAGTCGGACATAACACATACAAAAAGTTTAGTGAACTTCGCAAGCGTGTTTTATTGCCAGCTGTGAGAGAGATAAATACTAAAGCAGATATTTCCATTGAACCATTGGTAGTGAGATCAGGAAGAAAGGTTGTCGCGATTAAATTCACCATTACCGATTCGGCGAGTGAGGTCGGGATTGACAAGAAGGATGTTCATTATCAGGCATCTTCTGTTTTGGGTATTAGCGACACAGAAATAGCAAAGATAACAAGACGGTTTGGCAAAGACCGGGTTTCATCAGCCATAAAGCAACTAAAGAAGTCCCAACAATATAAGTCAGGAAGTGTTTCGAATATAGGAGCATACCTTCGCGCAATCTTAAAAAACGAGCGAGAAGAAGGGCGTGCACATCTGAAGAAAAAAGTGATGGAGATAAAAGACTTCCTAGACAGGGATGCGCGAATCGAGCATGAAAGATACGAAAGTG
>MPSY01000252.1 GCA_001901525.1 Methylococcales bacterium OPU3_GD_OMZ
GCTTCCTTCACCAGCGCCATACCATACTTTTGTGAAGCCACCTAAAATAAAATAAAGAGCCGTTAACCTGGTTTTGTGTGAAGGAATAGGGCATGAATTTAAAGAAAAAAAATATTCTAACAGCACTCTTTTTGTTTGTGGTTGCAATAGCAATTTATAGCTACGCTATATTGCAGGTCGTTTTGTAATGGCTGTAGAAGGCAAAAGAAAACATACCGGCTTAGTGCTTAAGTTATTTTCTGTGACAGTTTTAATGTTTGGTTTTGGCTACTTGTTAGTGCCTATTTACGATGTTTTTTGTGACTTAACAGGCCTCAATGGTAAGTTGGATGCTAATGCAGAGCAGACGCAAGACTATGCCGTGAAAACAGATCGAATCGTGATGTTAGAAATGGTTACAGCACTTAATGAACAGACGCCGCTAATTTTTAAAGCGAAGAACAGTAAGTTGAAAGTTCACCCTGGGAAGTATTATACGGTTGAGTTTTATGCTGAGAATAAAACCAATCGACCGTTGCATGCTAGAGCAATTCCCAGCGTTACACCCGGGTTGGCGGCAGAATATCTAGAAAAAACAGAATGCTTTTGTTTTACAGAACAGGTTTTTAAACCTTATGAAAGGCGAGTGATGCCTGTCCGCTTTGTGATTAATCCAAATTTTCCAGAGCGCTATAATACTTTAACATTAGCGTATACATTTTTTGACCTGACTGAGACATCGGTTAACTAAAATTAAGAGGAGAAGAGCATGTCTTCTAAAGATGGCTACTACATACCGCACCGTGCAACTTGGCCTTGGGTCGGTACCGCCGGTTTGGCAATTATGTTGGCAGGGTTTGCCAATGTTTTGAATGATTCACCCATTGGCAAGCCGATGATGATTATTGGTTTTGCGACCGTTATTATCATGATGGTCGGCTGGTTTACGTTGCAGTCGATTGAAAGTGAAT
>MPSY01000018.1 GCA_001901525.1 Methylococcales bacterium OPU3_GD_OMZ
TCAACAATCGGCTCAATTAACTCTATTAAATGTTTTGGTGCCTGCTTCATATTCTCATTTAAAAAAAACCATCACACATAAAAAAAGGGCACTAAGCCCAATATTTTTTCTTTTATTCCCCGCGGCCCCGTTAACAACATGCCACAAAAAGAAAAACCCCATAATGGGGTTTCTTGGTAGCGGGGGCAGGATTTGAACCTACGACCTTCGGGTTATGAGCCCGACGAGCTACCAAGCTGCTCCACCCCGCGATTGAATTTATAACTATACATTACAACGACCTTTCTAGCAAGGTTTATTCCGATTAAAAACATATTTAAAGAACCATCCCGCGTTCTTAAAAACACGCCACCCTCAACGGTTAGCCTGCGCGTATTATTGCAAAAAACCTAACCAAACTAGGCCCATCAAGATAGCCCATGAAAAGAGACCGGCTAATAGGTCATCTAACATAATCCCTAATCCACCCCCGAGTTCCTGATCTAAAATGCAAATAGGCCAAGGTTTAAAAATATCAAATAACCGAAAGAGTAAAAAACCTATTAAAACGGCTGCCCAAGAAAAAGGCACAAATAACATTGTCACCAAATAACCGGCAATTTCATCCCAAACAATTCCGCCAAAATCATGAACACCTAACTTATCGGCAGCATACTGACAAATCCACACGCCACTGACACAAATCACTAGTGTCGCCAACAAATAAACCTGCTCACCGAACGCCAACAACAATAGATAAACCGGTATAGCCGCTAGTGTCCCCGCGGTCCCGGGTCCCTTAGGACATAAGCCCGAACCAAAACCAAAAGCCAGAAACAACCGCCAATCTGTCATAATTTGCTGAGCCGTTAATTTATTCTTACCAATCCTCATATTTCACCCAAAATGCTGAAATCCCGTTGCCACGACTGATTCTCTAACCCCAGATTTCGTTAAGAATAAGGCATCACCCGCTTCAACAACACCAATCTGACTACACATAACAGGCTGCTCAGACAGGCAACTTTCCAGTCTCTGTTGATTTTCAGGACTCACTGTAAAACATAACTCATAATCATCGCCACCATTAAGTGGCATTTTCCAATCATTAGTTTCATAAATATAGCTTCTGACTTGAGATGATAACGGCAACTGTTCCCAGTATAAATTCGCACCCACCCTACTTTTTTTTAAAACATGACCTAAATCCGACAATAAGCCATCTGATATATCAATACACGCATTGGCATAAGGCAAAATAATTGACCCAATAGCCACTCTGGGGTCAGGGCAATGAAACCGCTTTAAAACAGACTGACTATCTTCTAAGTCATAGCCTTGCACCACTTTAAGACCCAACCCAGCATCGCCTAAGAACCCAGTCAAATAAATCAAATCCCCAACCTTTGCCTGATGCCGGCATAATGCACGCCCCTTGGGAACCAGCCCCAAAGCCTGAAGCGTTAAGGTCAAGGGCCCCGAAGTAGTATCACCGCCGATCAAGTCCACTTCAAAGCGATCCGTTAATTGAAATAACCGGTCAGAAAAACGCTGCAACCAATCTTCATCAAACGCCGGCAATGTTAATGCTAATGTGATAGCAACCGGCCTTGCTCCCATGCTTGATAAATCACTTAAATTAACGGCTAGCAATTTATGAGCTAAAAATTCCGGCTGTGTATTAGGAAAAAAATGAACCCCTTCCACCATGGTATCTACGGTTACCACCCATTCGCAATCTTCTGCCATACCCAATACGGCACAATCATCACCTACCCCTAACTGAACTTGCGAATGCTTATGACTTTTAGACGTAAAGAAACGTTCAATAATTGAAAACTCAGACAATTCCACCCAACTAACTTCTGCTCTTTGTGACTTCAGCCGACCGATAACGGTGTGCGATTTTATCCAACACACCATTAATATACTTGTAACCGTCCTCAGCGCCGTATAACTTCGACAAAGACACCGCTTCATTTAAAATAACACGGTATGGAATATCTAAGCGATTAAGCAATTCAAAAATACTCATCCTTAAAATGGCTCGTTCCACCGGATCTATTTTAGCTACCGGTCGATCAACAAACTCGTCAAGCGCCTTATCAATTACGGCCAGCTGCTTAGGAACACCCTGCAACAACTCAGAAAAATAGCTCCGCTGCACATTTTTAAGCCGGTCTGCTTCTCTAAATTGCCGCTCAATTTCAATAACAGAAACTCCCGTCATTTGCCATTGATACAAGGCCTGGACCACATTTTTACGTGCATTAGTTCTTGCTTGACTCATACTTTCTCTAAAGATTTAAATAAACTAATCATTTCAATCACTGATAATGCGGCTTCAGCACCCTTATTCCCCGCTTTAGTCCCTGCACGCTCAATAGCTTGCTCAATAGTATCAACGGTTAAAACACCAAAACTGACGGGAACCTTGTGTTGCAAAGAAACCATCGAAATTCCTTTAACGCACTCCCCTGCTACATATTCAAAATGTGGTGTCCCACCACGAATCACCGCACCTAGTGCGATAATGGCATCAAATTGTTGCATTTCGGCGACCTTTTGGACAGCCAAAGGCAGCTCAAAAGCACCGGGCACCCGAACCACGGTAATATCATCACGGTCAGCGCCGTGCCTGACCAACGCATCAATAGCACCGGATTCCAGTTGTTCCACAATAAAACTATTAAATCTAGAAACCACCAAGCATACCTTAGCGTCTCGAATCACTAAATCGCCTTCATACGTTTTAATTGTTGCCATAACCTTCTCTAAAAAATTAATTTATAAATTCAATCACTTCTAAATCAAAACCAGACAGCCCCAAATATTTTTTCTGGCCGCCTAAAACCTTCAGTTTGTGCACACCCAGATCTGCTAAAATTTGCGCGCCGGTCCCAGTATTTCGCCAATCATCAGATTGGTCATTTGCAGCAACATTCAAAACCACCCCGTGATCTTCCATATTATATTGATGAACAAGTTCCACTAACGACTTATTATCTTCTTCTTGACGAACAATCACCAATACACCACAGCCTTCTTTGGCAATTTTCACCATTGCATCTCTAATAGTTATACTAGAACCGCCACGTTTACCCGCGAAGACATCATTCAAAACATTACGCCCATGAACACGCACCAGAACGGGATCATCTCCGGAAACATCACCCAAAACTAAAGCCAAATGCAATTTATTATCGTGACTGTCTTGATAAGCATAGAGCCTAAAATCACCAAATTCAGTTGGAAACTGACACTCACTAATCCGCTCCAACGTATGCTCGTTTTGAATACGATAGTGAATTAAATCAGCAATAGTCCCTATTTTTAAGTCGTGTTCACGTGCAAACAATTCCAAATCAGGCTTTCTCGCCATTGAGCCATCTTCATTAAGAATTTCAACAATAACCGAAGAAGGTTCGAGACCGGCTAACTGTGCTAAATCACACCCTGCTTCGGTATGGCCCGCTCTTTTTAACACGCCCCCCGATTGCGCCATCAAGGGAAAGATATGTCCAGGCTGCACTAAATCATCGGGTTGAACATTCTTAGCCACCGCTGTACAAACCGTATGCGCCCTGTCAGCCGCGGAAATCCCCGTGGTCACACCTGTTGCCGCCTCAATAGAAACGGTGAAATTAGTTGAGTGCGCTGTTTTATTCTCGTTCACCATTAACGGCAAGCGTAATTGATGACACCGCTCCCGAGTCATGGTTAAACAAATCAAGCCACGCCCATAGCGCGCCATGAAATTGATATCCTCCGCACGAACTTTAGAGGCTGCAATCAATAAATCACCCTCATTTTCACGGTCTTCGTCATCCAGAATGACAACCATTTTACCGTTTTTCAAATCCTCAATTATATCGTCTATAGAATTCATAGCTATCCTTTAATAAACCCTGCATTATTTAATAATGCAGTAATTTTTGAATCATCGCTTACGCTCTGGTCTCCCTGAATAAGTCGCTCTAGATAGCGCGCCAACACATCCACCTCAATATTAACGGTATCCCCAATAGTTATGGCACCTAATGTTGTCACCGACAACGTGTGCGGAACAATATTGACTGAAAAAATTTCGCCCGCTACCTGATTAACCGTCAAACTAATCCCATCAATACAAATGGAACCTTTTTCTGCGATATAACGCCCCAGTGTTTGAGGTACTTTAAAATCAAACCGGAAAGAGCGCCCCTCTTGCTCTTTTCGTAAAACAGTCCCAAGACCATCAACATGGCCACTGACAAAATGCCCGCCTAAGCGCGTTGTAGGCGCTAAGGCCAATTCCAAATTAACCGAAGTGCCCGGCTTAGCCTGACCCAAAGTAGTCCGTGACAACGTTTCTCTAGAAACATCCGCACTAAACGAATTCGCCGTTAACTCAACGGCTGTTAAACAAACCCCATTAACAGCAATACTGTCACCTATATTAACATCATCAAGCGATAATTGACCCGTGTTAAACGTCAGTTGATAATCTCCCCCCAGCGCTTCTAAACGCTCGACCTTACCTATGGCTAAAATAATACCTGTAAACATTTTTTATTTGCTATATGTTAATTTAATATCAGGACCTATCTGCGCTATCGTTTGTAATGACAGTGTCACTTTATCTTTCATTGCTTTTAATCCAGGCAAGTGAAATAAACCTCGCCCTTCATCTCCCAAAATACTTGGGGCGAGATAAACACACCACTCGTCGACCAAGTCCTGTTCTAAAAAAGCACCATTTAAAATCGGCCCTGCTTCCACCAAGAGTTGATTAATTTGACGCTCGGCTAACAACGCTAATGCGGCCTTGATATCAACACGTCCTTGCTCCGTTGCCGGCAGCGTAAACACCTTGGCCCCCAATGCTTCCAAACGATTTTTTCGACTCGCATCCTCAGAAACCGTAAAAACCCAGATTTCAGATCGTTCTGTTAATAAAGCGGCTGTTATCGGCATTTTTAAGCTCGAATCCAATACCACCCGCACCGGTTGCTTTAATTCAACACCCGGCAATCGTGCTGTTAACAAAGGATCATCGGCAATAACGGTTGCTATTCCCGTTAAAACAGCCGAACTCTCCGCTCTTAATCGATGAACATCTAAGCGTGATTGCGCCGATGTAATCCATTGACTTTCACCCGAAGCCATTGCCGTGCGCCCATCTAGACTAGCGGCCAGTTTAGCCACCACGAAGGGCTTTCGGTTCTGCATCCTAGCTATAAAACCTCGGTTAATATATTCAGCCTCGGCGGCTAAGACATGGGTGTCCGTTTTTATACCGGCTGCCTCTAATTCCGCTATTCCACGCCCTGCAACTCTTGGGTTAGGATCGGTCATCGCAACAACAACACGATGCACGCCGGCCCGAATTAACGCCTGACTACAGGGCGCTGTTAAACCGATATGACAACAGGGCTCAAGACTGACATAAACCGTCGCCCCAGTAACATTTCCAGCGCGCTCCAAAGCCATAATTTCAGCATGCGGCCCGCCTGCAAATTGATGCCACCCTTCCGCTATTACCTGTTGATCACGAACAATCACACAACCGACCCGAGGGTTAGGATCTGTCGTGTAAACACCTTTCCGCGCAAGTTTTAACGCTTGCGCCATAAATACTTCATCAGTCTGTAGAGTCATGTTATTTTTTCAGGTTTTCTATAACCTTAGTAAATTCATTAACATCCTGAAAACTCCGATAAACGGAGGCAAATCGGACAAATGCAACATGATCTAACTTACTTAACGCTTGCATCACTAACTCCCCGACTTCACGAGTTGGGAATTCTCTTTCACCTTTTAAAATAAGTTCTTTCTTAATTCTAGAAACGGCTTGTTCAATACGCTCACTATCAACAGGACGTTTCTCCAATGCTTTTAACATTCCGGAACGTAATTTTGCCTCATCAAAAGGAACCCGTGTTCCGTTACTCTTTACCAAGCGCGGCAAATTTAATTCAGCAACTTCATAAGTCGTAAAACGCTCCTTACAAGTTGCACATTCTCGTCGCCGACGCACTTGATCTCCCTCGTTTGCAAAGCGCGAATCAATGACTTTGGTATCTTGCGCAGAACAAAAAGGACATCTCATAAACTATAGCACCCACACCTAAATAAAAAAATTACCGTACAATTGTTATTTTATCGTACTTTGCCTTAATTAACTTTTTTAAAGCCATTATTCATACTATGCATGATCAAGAAGGGGTCATCAAATACCAACTCACACAGACCCAAAAGCCGTTACCATTAACGCCTGATGAATTTACCCTGATCAACGTCTGGCGAACGATTGCCTATCAACTGGGTATTATTGGTCAAGACCCCAAGCGTTACAGCGGCCTTGGATTTGGTAATATCAGTCAAGTGACCGCCCTCCCCACGATACAATTTATCATCTCAGGAACACAAACCGGGTTAGAAGAATCTTTGTCCCCAGAACAATACTGTGGCATCCTGACAGCCAATATACAAAAAAATACTCTGACAGCACTCGGGCTTTGTAAACCTTCTTCAGAAGCAATGACTCATGCCATGATTTATACTGTCAAACCAACCATAAAAGGCATTATCCATGTCCATAGTCCCGAAATATGGCATGCCACACATGCGCTTAATTTGCCTTATACCGCTGCGAATATCCCCTACGGTACCCCTGAAATGGCCCTCGCCGTTAAACAACTTTTTATCACCGGTCAATTAGGTGACACCGGGTCTTTTGCAATGCTAGGCCATCAAGATGGCATTGTTTCATTTGGTTCCACACTGGAAAAAGCAGGGCTTGATCTGATAAAATATCTTGCAGCCGCCAGAGCTGTTATAGAAAAAAAACGCCCCAATTCATAATGCTATAAAAATCATGAAGCAACCCAAAGTCCTTATCTATACGTCAACAATCTGTCCTTATTGCACCATGGCCAAACGCCTACTCACCCAAAAAGGCGCGCATTTTGATGAAGTCAATCTTGATAAACACCCAGAATTACGTCATGAAATAATGACTCAAACTAAAAGAAGAACCGTGCCGCAAATATTTATTGGCCAGCGACATATTGGCGGCTTTGACGATCTCTATGCGCTTGAAATCAACAATAAACTCGACACACTACTGAGCCCGGCCTAAGAAAAGCCTTTTTTACCTCACCGTTCTTACAAGCCCCGACTCAGATCTTTCTTGATATCGGCTATGTTTTCCAGTCCGACCGATATCCGTAATAAACCATCACTAATTCCAGCCTCTGCCCGCACCTCGGGAGTCAATCGACTGTGCGTGGTGGATGCCGGGTGCGTGATGGTGGTTTTAACATCGCCCAAATTTGCGGTAATTGATAACATCTGCGTCGCATCAATTAACTCCCAAGCCTTAGCTTGTCCAGCTTGCAATTCAAAACTGACAACGCCGCCAAAACCTGTCTGCTGCTGCAACGCTAATTCATGCTGTGGATGAGATTTCAAACCAGGATAAAACACGCGTTTCACAGCCGCTTGCCCCTCCAGCCACGTCGCTAATGCTTGCGCATTTTCACAATGGCTTTTCATACGAAGTGCCAATGTTTCCAGCCCTGATATAAAAACCCAAGCATTAAAAGGACTCAGTGTTGACCCTCCGGTTCTAAGAAACGGATAAATAGATTTTTCAATCAATTCATCACTGGCAATCACCGCGCCGCCGACACAACGTCCCTGACCGTCTAAATACTTGGTCGCTGAATGCACCACAATATCAGCACCTAATTCAAGCGGCTTTTGTAAAACAGGCGTACAAAAAACATTGTCTACAATCAATAAGATATCATGCGCATGTGCTAATTCTGCTAACGCCTTGATATCTGCAATCTCCATCATCGGATTAGATGGCGTTTCTAAAAATAAAAATTGTGTTTCCGGTTTAATGGCTTGTTCCCATGCCGATAAATCAGTTAGGTCAACAAAGTCAGTGACCACCCCAAATTTCCCAAAAAAATTCTGGAACATTAAAACTGAATTGCCAAAAATACTTCGAGAGCTAACAACGTGATCACCGGCCTTTAACAACCCCATGCCCACCGCCATAATAGCGGCCATCCCCGATGAAAATGCCAAACACCGTTCGCCGCCTTCCAGCAATGCTAACCGCTCTTGAAAAACATCCACCGTTGGATTAGTAAAACGAGAATAAATATTGCCCGGCTGGTTACCGGAGAAGCGTTCCGCAGCTTCTGCTGCACTGGCAAAGACGTAACTTGACGTCGTAAAAATAGGCACACTGTGCTCATCTTCATGTGTTCTTTCATGCCCAGATCTTATCGCTTGTGTTTCGAAGGAATAGCCACTCCAATCTGATGATTTCATACGTTTATCGTTCATTGGCCTCAAGATTTCACTCTAATTCATTCATATTATTCATTAAAAAAATCAACACTTAGATTTCAATAACGAAACTTTCTTTATTTTGTTTCATTTGCGCATCATCATTTCGCAAAGCTTCCAAACTTGCCAAGTACTCAGCATTGATATCACCGGTCACATAACTATTACTAAAACAAGAAGTATCAAAATGCTTAATGTCTTTATTACCTTGGCCCACGGCTGCAATTAAATCTTCATGGTCTTGATAAAACAATCTATCTGCGCCGATGGCTTCCTGGATTTCTGCTTCAGTACGCCCATGAGCGATCAGCTCAGAAGCTGAAGGCATATCTATGCCATAAACATTCGGGTAACGAACCGGTGGCGCTGCCGATGAAAAATAAACATTCTTCGCACCGGCATCCCGTGCCATTTCAATAATCTGAGCTGATGTTGTCCCTCGGACAATTGAATCATCCACTAAAAGGACATTTTTTCCCTCAAACTCTAATTTAATAGCATTTAACTTTTGGCGTACTGATTTCTCACGCATTTTTTGACCCGGCATAATAAAAGTCCGCCCGATATAGCGATTTTTGATAAAGCCTTCACGAAACTTTACCTTTAACTTTGATGCCAACATAATTGCAGCTGTCCGACTGGTATCAGGTATAGGCATGACCACATCAATATCATGACCAGCCCATTCTCGTTGTATTTTTGCTGCTAATTTCTCACCCATCCGTAACCGTGCTTTATACACAGAAATATTATCAATCATAGAATCAGGACGCGCAAAATAAACAAATTCAAAGATACAAGGCGCATGATCTATCATTTTCGGATCAGCGCATTGCACCGTATGCAACACCCCAGAACGTTCAATAAACACAGCCTCACCGGGCTTAATATCGCGAGTGAGTTTAAAACCCAAAGCATCTAACGCTACATTTTCAGAAGCAATCATATACTCTACCCCCTCTTCACTTTCTCGCTCACCAAAAACTATCGGACGAATACCGTTCGGGTCTCTAAAACCCACAATACCAAAACCGGTAATCATTGCAACGACAGCGTAAGCACCCCGGCAACGTTGATGTACTTCTGAGACGGCATCAAAAACATCCTCAACCGTTAACCGTGTTTTTCCTTGTGACTGTAGAGCATTGGCCAAAACATTAAGAATCACTTCCGAATCTGATTCGGTATTAATATGACGTTGATCTTCAGCAAACAAGTCTTTTTTCAATGCCCGTGCATTGGTCAAATTCCCGTTGTGAGCTAAGGTAATACCAAAAGGAGAGTTAACATAAAACGGTTGTGATTCAGCAGAGCTGGAACAGCCTGCCGTCGGATAGCGCACGTGAGCGATCCCCATCGAACCGGGTAACTTCAACATATGTTGCGTTTTAAAAACATCACGCACTAAGCCATTCTCTTTACGTAGAAACAGCCGACCACTCTCATAGGTCGCTATACCCGCGGCATCCTGTCCTCGATGTTGGAGTACAGTAAGCGCATCATATAATTCCTGATTTACATTTTTGTGGGAAACAATTGCAGCAATACCACACATAATTCATCAACCTTGCTTTGTAAAAATTAAATTTAAGTCGTCTTTCGTGAACAGGCTAGCCATAATCCAGATAACCCGCAAGACCTTGAGGCAAATAACCACGCAACCACTCCGCGACTGACTGAAACGGCGGTATTAACTGCGATTCCCGCCACCAAGAATCTTGTGGTAGCGGCGTCAACCCAGCCAAAACAATCACTATCGTCACCACTAAAATGCCACGCGCAATACCAAAAACCATGCCTAAAAAACGATCGGTTCCGGTCAGCCCTGTTTTTTTAACTAAAACACCTAACAAATAACCGACAATCCCCCCCACCAATAAGGTCAGCAAAAGCAAAGCGACAAAAGCCACGGCCATTCGAAGAGAAGGGTATTCAATCCATTGGGTTAATAATACGGTAAAGTCTCGACTGTAATTCAAACCAATCCAAATACCGCTAGCCCAACTAAGCAATGATAATGCTTCCCGGGTCAGTCCTCTAAATAAGCCAATGACTGAAGAAATAGCGACCAACCCAAGCAGTGCATAATCTACCCAAACCATTGTATACTCACTGTAAATAACTCCCTTAAACCAACCAGACTGGTGCGTATTACTTGCTAGTTTCCAACGCCGATTACTCCGGCATTAAAAGCCCTTTTATCTGGGTCTTCTCGGCTAATGTCTGTAGCGTTTTTTCAGCACGACTTTTGTCTAATTCTGGTCCTATACGAACCCGATGCATCCCCTTAAAATACTCTGTATAAACGGTAAACTTTTTCGCGCGCAGATCATCTCTTAGTTTGATTGCATGCTCCTTGCGTCCAAAACTTCCAACCTGGATAACCCACCGAACCAACACCGCCTGAGGGGTTACCGATTTCTTTGGGTTAGCGTGTGGCCTGTTGTTATTACTCGAAACTGAATGTTCTGATAGCCGACGATTTGTTGACAGCTCAACCACCTTGGGTGAATTAAAAGGCACGGGCTTCAACTCTTCAACAAAAATTTCCTCGGGTAACTGAGGAATCTTCATTTCACTGAGAGAGCGTCTTTGTTGCTCCGTGGTGTCATCAATTAACATGGGCAGAAAGAAAGCCAATAGTAACGTAATTACAACGGTCCCGGTCAACCGTTGTTTTAATTTCTCATCCATTATTATACCTCGTCAGCTGAACGCTTAGACAAAAACTCCGACACTAAAAAGAAAGAACCAAATATAACAATTAAATCCTGACTTTGGGAATTATCTTGTGCAGCAACTAAGGTTTCATCAAAGTTTCTAAACCCTGAGAAAATATTTTCAATTGAACAACTGCTTAGCCCTGCGATAACTTGCTCAACATCGGCACAACGACTGCTTGCTAACGGCGCTATGTACCAATTACTGACAATCGACTTCAATCGCTGTCCCACACCGACAAAATCTTTATCTTTCATCATATTAAAAATAAGATGTATTTTCTTATCTGGAAAAGAAGACGCAAGATAGTCTCTCAATATACCCGCGGATAACGGGTTATGCCCAACATCTAATAAAATAAGTGGCGTACCGTGAATAAGTTGAAAACGTCCCGACAACTGTACCTGCCGTAAGCCATCCGCAACAGCATTTTTGGTTAACGGCAAACGCGGGGCTAATACCTTGAGAACCTGAATAACTGCGGCTGCATTAACCAATTGATGCTCACCCAGTAAATTTGGATAAGGTAAATGCATTACTGTGTCAGAAGCGCTTGACCAGGTCCAACTGTCGTTATGTTTTTCAAAAGAAAAATCCTTACCGACCAAATAAAGTGGCGCACTTAATTCATTCGCATACGCTTCAATAACAGCCGGGGGGTCCAGATCGCCAACCACTGCAGGCCGGCCCGCTCTAAAAATCCCTATTTTTTCCTGCGCAATTAATTCACGGGTATCGCCCAACCAATCACTGTGATCAATACCAATACTGGGTATTAAAGCAATATCCGTATCAATAACATTGACCGCATCAAGTCGCCCGCCAAGCCCGACTTCCAATAACTGAACATCTAACTCAGTTCTAGAAAAAATGTCCAACGCAGCCAAGGTGCAAAATTCAAAATAACTTAATGACGTTGAACCCCGCACCGCCTCTATGCGTTCAAATGCCTGACAAATCAAGCGATCCGGAACAACCGTACCATTAATTCTTATCCGTTCATTATAAAACTGTAAGTGCGGCGAGGTATAAGTTCCTACACGGTAACCACTTTGCCTTAAAATAGCATCCAAAAAGGCTACACATGAACCTTTACCGTTAGTTCCTCCGACCGTAATGGTGAGTGGTTTTTTAGCCGGCTTTTCCAGTAACTGGTAAACCCTGGAAACACGCTCTAAGCCTAAGTCAATCTGCTTACTGTGCAGCGTTTCCTGCCACTGCAACCATCCTTGTAATGACTCAAAATGCATCAGTCCCAAATAACAAAATTATCAAATAAAACACTAAGCGCTAAAAAACTTACTCTAAGTCTTTATCCGCTTGTTCATCATCGCTGACACTGGAATTAAAACCACTCATCTCCGTTACCGTAATTTCGGGCACCAACGACTCAGATGCATTAGTTAAAGGTCTATTCTCCATCAACATGGCCAAAATAGTAGCCACTTGATCACGCATTTCCCGACGGTTAACAATCAAATCAACAGCACCGTGTTCGACAAGAAACTCACTGCGTTGAAAACCCTCCGGCAACTTCTCCCGCACGGTTTGCTCAATGACACGTGGCCCTGCAAAACCAATCAAGGCTTTAGGTTCAGCCAGATTAAGATCGCCGAGCATGGCAAGACTCGCAGAAACCCCACCCATCGTAGGATCCGTTAAAAATGAAATAAAGGGCAATCCAGCCTCGGACAAACGTGTTAAGGCCGCACTGGTCTTTGCCATTTGAAACAATGAAAACAATGACTCCTGCATCCGCGCCCCACCGCTGGCGGTAAAAACAATAAAAGGCACCCCTAATTCAATACTGGTATTAACGCCGCGCACAAACTTCTCACCGACAACAGAACCCATTGAGCCACCCATAAAGCCAAAATCAAATGCGGCGGCAACAATTCCAGCCCCCTTTAACTGGCCTGACATAACAACTAAGGCATCATTCTCTTCGGTTTTCTTTTGTGCCTGAACCAAGCGATCCTTATACTTTTTACTGTCTTTAAAGCGTAGCGGATCGGTTGGCATTAAATGTTCAGCAATCTCTATACGTCCCTCTGGATCTAAGAAAATATCTAATCGAGTCCTGCCCCCAATACGCATATGATGATCGCATTTCGGACAAACATTAAAATTCTTTTCCAGTTCAGAGTTGTATAAAATAGCATTACACGATGTACATTTATTCCAAAGCCCTTCCGGTACAGCACCCTTCGTTGATGCTGCCGTTCTGATTGAAGGAACTAGATTCTCAAACCAACTCATAGCGTACTCCCGTTAATTAACTTCATTATCCATCGCCTGACGCATAGAACTTAAAAGCGTAACAACCTCTTGCTGCGCTAAACCAAGATTATCAAGATTTGCTTGTATCTTATTAATAATAGCACTGCCCACAACAACGCCATCAGCTACACTCGCGACCGCTTTTGCCGTCTCAGCATTTTTTACACCAAAACCAACACCAATAGGTAAATCAGTAAGTTGTTGAATCTGAGCCATTTTTTTCTTTACATCGTCAACGTCCAGATGCCCTGCGCCCGTAACCCCTTTTAAAGAAACATAATAGATATAACCACTGCCTTTTGCAGCCATTTTTTTAATACGTTCCTCTGTGCTGTTAGGTGCCAATAAGAAAATAGGGTCAATGTTCACTGCTTTCAATAACGGCGCATATTCCTCTGCCTCTTCTGGCGGCATATCAACCGTTAAGACACCATCAACGCCGACACGGGCCGCTGCTTGTGCAAAATCCGCATACCCCATAAATTCAATAGGATTAAGGTAACCCATGAGCACAATCGGCGTTGTATCGTCGGTTTTCCGAAATTCCGCTACCATGGATAAAACCCGTGTTAAATTCATGCCCTGTTCCAGAGCACGCTCACTGGCTTTTTGTATCACAGGGCCATCGGCCATCGGATCTGAAAAAGGAACGCCTAATTCAATAACATCCACACCCGCCGCAACCATCGCATGTAACAATGGAACAGTAAAATCAGGTACTGGATCACCCGCCGTGACAAAAGGAATTAAGGCTTTTCGTCCGGATAGCGAGAGACTCTGAAAGGTTTTAGCTAGACGACTCATAATTCAACCCCTTCTCGTTCAGCCACAGTATGCATATCTTTATCCCCGCGCCCCGACAAGTTAACTAAAATAACTTCATCCTTCGCCATAGTCGGCGCCAACTTCATCGCATAGGCCAATGCGTGACTGGATTCTAATGCCGGAATAATACCTTCCATACGGGTTAGTGCGTAAAAGGCTTCAACGGCCTCATCATCGG
Source organism: Methylococcales bacterium OPU3_GD_OMZ (assembly GCA_001901525.1). GTDB lineage: Bacteria > Pseudomonadota > Gammaproteobacteria > Methylococcales > Methylomonadaceae > OPU3-GD-OMZ. The sequence continues at coordinate 14,333 of MPSY01000018.1, forward strand.
TTATATTGACATACTCTGCACGACCGGAGTCTTTCAACCACGCATGCTCGGGCCCGACACCCGGATAATCTAAGCCTGCAGAAATAGAATGTGTTTCTAAAATCTCACCGTGATCATCGGCAACAAGATAGGTCCTGTTTCCGTGTAATACGCCAGGTCGCCCGGCGCCCAATGTCACAGAATGACGCCCAGTTTCAATGCCATCCCCGGCCGCTTCAACGCCATATATTTTAACGGAAGCATCATCAATAAACGGATGAAATAAACCGATAGCATTAGATCCCCCTCCCACACAGGCAACCAACGCATCCGGTAACCGTCCAATCATAGTTTGCAACTGCGCTTTCGACTCACGGCCAATAATAGTCTGAAAATCTCGAACCAGTGCAGGATAAGGGTGTGGACCTGCCACCGTACCAATAATGTAAAAGGTATCGTCGACATTGGTTACCCAATCCCGCATGGCTTCATTGAGAGCATCTTTCAATGTTTTAGAACCGGAATCAACCGAAACTACTTTCGCACCTAACAGACGCATACGATAAACATTTTGAACTTGTCGGGCAATATCAACAGAGCCCATATAAACAACACATTCCAGACCTAATCTAGCCGCTACCGTGGCCGTTGCAACACCGTGTTGACCGGCTCCCGTTTCAGCAATAATCCGGGTTTTACCCATTCGCTTAGCTAATAAGGCTTGTCCAATTGCATTATTAATTTTATGCGCGCCGGTATGGTTCAAATCTTCACGCTTTAAATAGATTTGCGCCCCTCCCAGCTCACGACTCCAACGTTCGGCATGGTAAATCGGCGACGGTCTGCCCACATAATGGTGTAAATCCTTATCCAACTCCGCTAAGAACTCTGGATCTTTCGAATACTCTTGATAAGCCTCATCTAACTGTTTGATTGGCAGCATGAGTGTTTCTGCGACAAATTTCCCACCATAAGGCCCAAAATGCCCTGCTTCATCAGGCATATCATATTTCAAACTATTTTCTTCTGTCACCTAACTCTACCTCTGTAATCAATTCTACTATTTTATGAATATCCTTCATGCCTTTCTGTCGCTCGACCCCACTGCTGACATCGAGCGCATAAGGCCGCGCCTGTTTAATAGCCTGTTGGGCATTTTCAACACCAATGCCTCCCGCCAAAATAATGGGTAACGGATAATTATCAGGGATTAAATTCCAATCAAAATGATGCCCCGTCCCCCCTTTAAGATCCGGGTGATACGCATCCACCAATAACGCGGAGGCATCAAAAAAATCATCTGCTAATTGCATTAAATCAGTTTCCGGGCGCATTCGAACCGCCTTAATATAAGGACGCCCCGCTAACCGACAAAAAGCGGGCGACTCATCACCATGAAACTGTAGCAAGTCAATCGGCACCTGCGACAAAACACGTTCAATAACCGCGTAAGACTCATCAACAAACAATCCTACGGTGGTCACAAATGCAGGCAATGCTGCAATGACTTTTTGACCTTGTTCCACAGTAATATTGCGTGGACTGGGCGAATAAAACACCAAACCAATAGCATCAACACCGTGGTAAGCTGCCGCCGCTGCATTCTCAGGGTCGGTAAACCCACAGACTTTGATTCGGGTCCGCATGATCCTCAACGCTCTTCAAAGCGGCTAAGTATACCATAGAGTTTGTAACTTTCCGCTATGCGTAACCCACTGATAACACTTTGAAAGCCGTTATAAAGTAAATTCAATCAAATCGCGCGGCATTCGTAGGTAATACTGCAAATACCGGGTGGTTATCCACTCCGTATTCAGGCGGATAAAAAACACCGCCCAAGTAGAGTCCATGCGGTGCTGCCGTTGCAGCGGCCAAACGCCGGTCTTTTTTATCCAACAATTGCTCACACCACGCGGCAGCGTGTTTACCTTGACCAATTTCCATTAAAGTTCCGGCAATATTTCTTACCATATGATGCACAAAGGCATTGGCACATAAATCAATGGTTATTAAATCACCCTCTTGATAAACCTTAATAAAGTGCATGAATCGACGCGGGCTTTTAGATTGACAACCTTGCGCTCTAAAAGACGTAAAATCATGATCGCCAACCAAACATTGAGCCGCCACATGCATCCTTTCAACATCAAGCACCGGGTAACACCACGTCACTTGACGGTAACGCAGAGCTGACTGTATCGGGCGATTCAAAATGACGTACCGGTAAAAACGGGCAATAGCACTGTAACGGGCATGAAACCCCGCTTGGGCATCTTGAACCCAAAGCACTCGAACATCATCAGGCAAATAAGTATTAGCACCCATTAGCCATGACCGGTGTGACCGAACCACAGTAGTATCCATATGAACCACTTGCTCTAATGCATGCACCCCGCTATCGGTGCGCCCTGCACACACAACGGTAACCGGCTCATTGGCAACTGTTGCTAAAGCCGTTTCAAGCACTGACTGCACAGTCCGAAGCCCCCGCTGCCACTGCCAGCCCGAAAACTGGCTACCGTTATACTCTACGCCCATCACCAATCGATTCATCGCTTCAGTCAAAACAGCTCATTAACAGGACCGTTTATTCATGAATTAGAACCCGCTCACCGGTCAAAGCAAGATCAAATAATTCTATAACATCGTGATTTTTCATTCGCACACAGCCATGGGATTGCGGTGTCTCCGTCACCAGATCGTCTGGACTGCCGTGAATATAAATATATCGCCAACCCGAATCAACTGATCCATACCGGTTTCGGCCCGGCTCAAGCCCAACTAACCAGAGGATGCGTGTCAAAATCCAGTCCCGCTCCGGAAATGCCTTAGCCAGACTAGCACAATAGATTTCACCGGTGGGCCTGCGCCCTGAAAAAACCGTATACTGAGGGGCCCTCACACCAATTTTAGCCTTAATTTTATGCCAACCCCGCGGTGTACACTCACTGCCCACTTGCTCACCTGGACCATTTTTTGCCGTCGATACCACAAAACGCCGACACACTTCACCGTTACGAATCACCGACAGGTTCTGCGCATTCAAATCAATATCCAAATAATCAGCAACACTCATAAATATCAGATTAAAAAAACACCTATTAACAGCTCACTCTAGCGACGAAAAACCGCAATAGATTCAACATGCGCCGTTTGCGGAAACATATCCATAACGCCCGCCTTCTCTAAACGATACCCTAAATCATTAACTAAAATACCCGCATCTCGGGCCAGTGTTGCGGGATTACAAGAAACATAAACAATACATTCAGGTTTCCACTTCGGCATCCATGCTAAAACTTCAGCAGCACCGGCTCGAGAAGGATCAAGCAATACCTTGGTAAACGTTTGTTTGACCCACGACTCTGCAGATAAATCACCGAACAAATCTGCCTTATAAAAATCAACATTACTTATATTATTTAATCGCGCATTTTCTTGGGCATGATTAACCAAGGGCAAATCGCCTTCAATCCCGACCACATGACCTGAATACCGAGCCAACGGCAAGGTGAAATTTCCCAGCCCGCAAAACAAATCTAACACGCGGTCTTCCTTCGTTAACGCTAAAACATCAATAACGCGATTAATCATTTGCCGATTAATGGCCGTGTTGACTTGGGTAAACATCGTGGGTTTGAAATTAAAGTTCACCTGATGATCAGGCAAAGCATAACTGGGCATCAATCCGGCCTCTGGCCACAACGGCATAATTGAATCAGGACCTTTGGGTTGTAAATAAATAACCAAATTATTTACCTTGGCAAAATCACGAATCACCACACAATCATCGGCCGTGGGTGGTTCCAACACCCGAATGGCCAACACCACATCACTGTCTCCAATAGCAACTTCAATTTGAGGTATTTTGTCCTTAATCGTAAGTTGGCCTATCATCGCTGAAAGTGCCATCAATCGCTCACCCACGGCCGGATGCATAACACGACACGATTCAATATCCGCTAAAAAAGGTTGCCGACGCTCTCTGAAGCCAACCAAAACACGCCCTTTCTTAGCGACATATTTAACGCCCATTCGCGCCTTTTGCCGATAACCCCAAAAAGGCCCCGTCAAAGGCTTCCAAATAAGCGGGATATCAAGTTTTCCAATTCGTTTAAACTGTTCTTCCAATATCGACTGCTTTATTTCTATTTGCAACGGCTCTTTAACATGCTGAAAACTACAGCCCCCACATATACCATAATGAGGACATCCGGGTTCTCCCCGTTCAGCTGCCGGTGTCACTAATTTAACCACCTTGCCTTCAGCATAATCGCGGCGACTATCGGTGTAAACAAATTCAACCACCTCACCCGGCAAGGCTTCATCAACAAAAACCACCTTGCCATCAATATGGGTTAACCCTCGCCCGTCATGTGCAAAAGACTCTATTGTTGCGCTCACCGGCGCCTCTGGTAATTTCTTTTTCTTAAAACGTCGTCTTGCCATGAATGTTCTTTTTGCCTCTTATAAACAGTGTATCGACCCGAAACAATCTGCTTTTATACTGAAAATACACCGGTAGATAAGTAACGATCGCCCCGATCACAAATAATAGTCACAATAACTTTGTTTTCTAATTGCTCGCCTAATTGCAGCGCTGCAGCAACCGCACCCCCTGACGAAATTCCAGCAAAAATACCCTCTTGAGCAGCCAAGGCACGGGTCGTTTCTTCAGCTTGCTGTTGATCTACATCTAGAATGTAATCGACTTGAGAAGGGTTATAGATCTTAGGTAAATATTCTTCTGGCCACCGACGAATACCGGGTATTTTAGCATTATCTTTAGGTTGAACACCCACCACCTCAATCGCACTGTTCTGTTCTTTCAAAAAACGCGAGGTTCCCATAATTGTTCCCGTTGTCCCCATCGAACTAACAAAATGCGTCACTTGACCACCGGTATCACGCCAAATTTCAGGGCCTGTCCCCTCGTAATGTGCTCTCGGATTATCTGGGTTCGAAAATTGATCTAAAATACGCCCCTGTCCGGCTGCTTCCATTTTTCGAGCTAAATCAATCGCCCCTTCCATACTTTTTTCGGCCGGCGTAAGAATCAGTTCAGCACCGTAAGCGGCCATCGACGATCGCCGCTCTGCACTCATATTGTCAGGCATGATGAGCGTCATTCGATACCCTTTAATCGCTGCTGCCATGGCCAATGCGATACCGGTATTCCCACTCGTCGCCTCAATAAGGCGGTCACCGGGCTTAATCTCACCGCGACGCTCAGCATGTTGAATCATACTTAAAGCAGGACGATCTTTAACCGAACCGGCCGGATTATTACCTTCTAATTTCACCCAATAGGTGTTACTTGAAGCACCGGGTAATCGCTGCAACTTGACTAACGGTGTATTACCAACAAAAGCTTCAATCGTGGGTTCATTCATAACACATTATTCCTCAAACAAATCAGACCTTTCATTACCCCAACCATTTACGGGCATTTGCAAACAGGCGCATCCACGGACTATATTCACCCCAACCCTCAGGATGCCAAGAATTCTGAATGGTTCTAAAACAACGTTCAGGATGCGGCATCATAATGGTAAAACGACCATTTTCAGAAGTGAGCCCGGTCACACCCCCGACTGATCCGTTCGGGTTAGCGGGAAACGCTGTCGTCGGTTGACCGTAATTATCAACATAAGCTAAAGCAACCTGACGGGCTTCAATCGCGGCCTCTAACTGACCCGTTTGAAAAAGTGCTCGCCCCTCACCGTGTGCAATAGAAACCGGCATTCTCGACCCGGCCATTCCGGACAATAAAATCGAAGGTGATGCCATGACTTCAACCATGGCCACACGGGCCTCAAACTGCTCTGAAATATTGCCGACAAATTGCGGCCAATGTGCCGTCCCGGGGATTAAACTTTTCAATCCGGAAAGCATTTGACAGCCATTACAAACACCTAACCCAAAGGTATCGTCTCGATTAAAGAAATCTTGAAATTGTGCGCGCACATAATCATTAAACAAAATAGACTTTGACCAGCCCCCGCCGGCACCTAAAACATCCCCATAAGAAAACCCTCCGCAGGCAACAATACCTTGGAATTCACGCAAAGAAACACGCTGATCCAATAGGTCACTCATGTGAACATCAACCGCGGTAAACCCCGCCCGATCAAATGCGGCTGCCATTTCCACATGGCCATTAACACCCTGCTCTCTTAAGATCGCCACCTTCGGCCTATAACTACCGATAAATGGACGGGTTATATCTTCATGTACATCAAAGGATAACTCTGCCTTTAGCCCCGGATCGTTATCATCTAAAATCCGGCTAAACTGCTGCTCGGCACACGCAGGATTATCACGTAATGCTTGCATATGAAAACTGGTTTCTGACCAGTTTTGCTGTAGTTGGGCCCTTGATTGCGCATAAACAACGGCACCACCAGTTTGAATAGTTAACTCAGCTAAGGTATTAAGCGTACCGATCACATGACTACAGGTCGATAACCCAGCCTGACCAAGATGTGCTAAAACAGCATCTTTGTGAACCGCTGAGACCTGGATAACCGCGCCTAACTCCTCATTAAATAACGCCGCCAAAATATCCTCGCCCAAGGCGTCTAAGGTGAGCGACACCCCTAAGCGACTGGCAAACATCATTTCTGCAGCCGCCGCTAACAAGCCACCATCAGAGCGGTCATGATAAGCCAATAACAACCCACGTTGATTCAGTACCTGAATAGCGTCAAAAAAGGATTTAAATAAAATCACATCGTCAAGGTCCGGCGCCAGATCCCCTAATTGCTGATAAACCTGCGCTAAAACCGAACCGCCTAAGCGATTCTTCCCTTGCCCTAAATCAATTAATATTAATACACTGTCCGTATTTTGAAGCTCAGGGGTTAATGTTTTGTAAATATCATTAACCGGTGCAAATGCAGTTGTTATCAAAGAGACCGGTGATGTCATCGACTTAGCTTGATCATCTTCTTGCCAAACCGTTTTCATCGACAATGAATCCTTACCTACCGGAATAGCAATCCCCAAAGCGGGACACAATTCCATACCCACCGCCTTGACCGTTTCAAACAAGGCCGCATCTTCACCACCAAAACCGGCGGCCGCCATCCAGTTAGCCGACAACTTAACCTGCCCTAATTCACCAATAGCCGCTGCCGCAAGATTCGTTAACGCCTCGCCAATCGCTAATCGTCCTGATGCCGGCGCATTGATAACAGCGACCGGTGTTCTTTCCCCCATTGCCATGGCTTCACCGGTCTTAGCATAAAAACCAGAAGCGGTAACAGCAACATCGGCAACAGGCACTTGCCACGGGCCCACCATTTGATCTCGAACGACCAACCCCGTGACCGAACGGTCACCAATGGTAATAAGAAAACTTTTATCGGCAACGGCAGGAAAAGATAACACACGCTTAACAGCTTCTGGCAACGTCACCCCGGACGCATCCAGTTTGTTAAGACTTGGGGCTTGGCGCTTAACATCACGGTGCATTTTAGGCGCCTTACCAAAAAGTAGAGACATCGGCAAATTAACGGCATCGTCTTTTAGCAACGCATCGGTTAATTGTAATTGTTCATCCTCGATGGCTTCGCCAATAACAGCATAAAGACATTTTTCTTTCTGACAGAAGGATTCAAACAACGGTAATGATTCTGGCATGATCGCTAAGATATAACGCTCTTGCGCTTCATTACACCAAATCTGCATCGGCGACATACCTTGGTCGGCATTTAATATTTTACGTAATTCAAAGCGGCCACCCCGGTCGCAGTCATGAATAATTTCCGGAACCGCATTGGATAAACCACCGGCCCCAACATCATGAATAGAAACGATCGGCGTTTTATCGCCGAGCGCCGAACAATGATTAATGACTTCCTGACATCGCCGCTCCATTTCTGGATTTTCACGTTGTACCGAAGCGTAATCTAGCTGCGCTGAAATTTCACCTGACGATTGTGAAGAGGCCGCACTGCCACCGAGCCCGATTAACATTGCCGGGCCCCCTAGAACAATAATAAGTGCACCGGGTGGGATGGTATTTTTATTGACCAACATGGGCCGAATATTACCCATTCCCCCAGCGATCATAATAGGTTTATGGTAGCCCAATAAATGATGACTCTCAGAAGCTACTGCGGGTTGCTCAAAACTACGAAAATAACCGGCTAAATTCGGACGCCCAAATTCATTATTAAACGCGGCACCGCCAACTGGCGCCTCAAGCATAATAGCCAATGCCGAAGCAATACGCTCAGGCTTACCGTAATCAACTTCCCACGGCTGCGACAACCCGGGTATTTTTAAATTAGACACCGAAAAACCCGTTAACCCAGCCTTGGTTTGGGAACCTAACCCGGTGGCTCCTTCGTCTCTAATTTCGCCACCCGAACCGGTAGCTGCTCCGGGGTGTGGCGAAATAGCGGTTGGATGGTTGTGTGTTTCGACCTTCATCAAAACATGGGCATCCTCATCGACATAGCCATATTGGCCAGTAATAGGATTACGGATAAAGACCTGCGCAGGGGAACCTTCGATGACAGAGGAATTATCACTGTAGGCCGACAACACCCCTTTCGGGTTACAATGATAAGTATTGCGAATCATACCAAACAAGGTTTGTCCCTGCTCAACACCGTCTAAAGTCCACTGCGCATTAAATATTTTATGCCGGCAATGTTCAGAATTAGCCTGCGCGAACATCATTAATTCCACATCCGTCGGGTCTCGACCCAAGTCCTGAAAACTGGTCAACAAATAATCTATTTCATCTGCTGACAATGCCAACCCCAGACTTTCATCTGCTTGCACCAAGGCGTCTCGTCCCGCTTCTAAAACCGCAATAGTTGCTAACGGTTTCGGTTCTGCCTGTTCAAAGATGTCAGGGCACTCTGACTCCAAACAAATCGCTTGGGTCATCCGGTCATATAAAGTCTCAGCCAAAGATGCCAGGTCAGCGCTCACCTCGGCATCCTCTTGAACCGTCAAACGGTATTCAATCGCTCGCTCCAGCCGTAAAACACCGACCAACCCACAACGCTGCGCAATCTCCGTTGCCTTACTCGACCACGGTGAAATAGTTCCTTCCCGGGGAATCACTAAAATTGGAAAACCATCATCAGCTGTCGTTTTAAGCGCATCCCCATAATCGAGCAATTGCTCTAACTGTGTTAACTGCTCTGCAGGCAAAGTCGGCCCATCAACATTAACAAAGTGAACATAGCGTGCTGACAAAGCACTAATGTGCCTGTTAATAGCCTGCAGTTCTTGTAATAATTTTTCAGTTCGAAATAAAGAAAGTGCCTTAGGGCCTGATAGTCTTAGCATGGTGATTTTTTTCGGTAATATCTAATCATCTCGACGAAATGGTTAGATGTGTTTTTGTCATTCGTCGGCCAAATCTTCTTTGATGGCCTGCTCTAAAATTTTCAATATTGGTAAACTTTCATGTTGCGGAGGTGTGTCCGCGTTTTTATCCAATAGCATGATGTCACTCTGACCATGACTGTCAAACACTCTGATTTGATATTCTTGCTCGCGGGTTGGATCTTCGCCAAAAATAAAATCAAACTCATTCCATAGCGAACCGTCTTCTATCGGCGACTCATTCCAGTCATATTGAATAAAATAAACCGCATTCGCCTGATTTCTGGCAACGATTTCTATGCCTTCACGAATCAATGCTTTACCAACAATACGCCAAGCTAAATCATACGATTTAGCTATATCCAGCCGGGGCGACCCTCCAGTAT
>MPSY01000144.1 GCA_001901525.1 Methylococcales bacterium OPU3_GD_OMZ
CTACAACTACTGGTACAGTTAAATGGTTCAACGAAGCAAAAGGTTTTGGTTTTATCGAACAGGAATCAGGCCCGGATGTTTTTGCTCATTTTAGCGCCATTTCTGGTTCAGGATTCAAAACGTTGGCAGAAGGTCAAAAAGTTGAATTTACTGTAACGCAAGGTCAAAAAGGACCTCAAGCTGAGAATATTACAGTAATTTAAAAAAATTAAAATTCGTTAGGGTATTATCTCGAGTTTAATACTCTAGCAATTTTGTCTCCTTAAGGGAGATAGGATAAAAGGGCAGAGCGGTTCGCTGTGCCCTTTTTTTTTAGATGTTTTGTGCGCTTGGTCTATTGCTATAGCTTAAACAATAAGAAGTGTTGTCTCTTTTGTGGATAGGTTTTATTGGGTGACCAAGTCTGATTTTTAAATACCCTTTATAGGACACTAGTTTGAGTCAAGATCCTTTTTCTACGCTAAATTTACACCCCGATATTATTAGAAATATTGCCACGTTAGGATACCGGTTTATGACGCCTATTCAGGCGCAAAGTTTACCCTTTATTATTGATGGTAAAGACGTCATTGGCCAAGGTAAAACAGGCTCAGGTAAGACCGCTGCATTTGGGTTAGGCGTTTTAAACAGTCTGAACGTTAAACTATTTCGGGTGCAATCATTAATTCTTTGCCCAACGAGGGAGTTAGCAGATCAAGTTGCAAAAGAAGTACGTAAATTAGGGCGTACGATTCACAATATTAAGGTGCTGACTTTATGTGGTGGGGTTCCGTTAGGCCCTCAAGTTGGTTCATTAGAGCACGGTGCGCATATAATTGTGGGTACGCCGGGCCGTATTGAGGATCATTTAAGAAAAGGTACTTTGAATTTAGAACATGTCAAAACGTTAGTCCTTGATGAAGCCGATAGGATGCTTGATATGGGGTTTCAGTCTGCCTTGGATGCGATAGTTGAGCAGGTGCCTAAACAGCGACAGACCTTATTGTTTAGTGCGACCTTTCCCGATCAAATACAGAAGATTGCTCAGCGTATAATGACACAGCCCATCATGGCTAAAGTAGAAGAAACTCATGACTCTAGTAGTATTAAGCAATATTTTTATACGGTAGAAAATACCGCTCACAGGTTTACTGCATTGCAATTATTGTTGTTAAATCATAGCCCAACCTCAACCGTTGTTTTTTGCAATACCAAGCGTGAAACACAAGAAGTAGCTGATCAATTGATCGATTCTGGTTTTAGCGCTCTGGCACTACACGGGGATCTTGAACAAAAAGATCGTGATAAAACGCTGGTACGTTTTGCTAATAGAAGTGTTTCGGTTTTAGTTGCAACGGATGTTGCGGCAAGGGGTCTTGATATTGACTCATTGGATGCAGTCATTAACTATCATATTGCCCGTGATCCTGAAATTCATATTCATCGGATTGGTCGTACGGGTCGGGCAGGGAGCAAAGGTATTGCCTGTAGTTTATTTGCTGAGAAGGAACACTATAAAGTTTCTCAATTGGAAAAGTATATTAATTTAACGATTGAGCCAGAGCCCCTTCCGTCAACAACGCTATTAGGACAATATACGTATAAACCGCCTATGGAAACGTTACAAATTGATGGGGGTAAAAAACAAAAGCTCAGAGCGGGTGATATTTTGGGTGCACTGACGGGTCATAAAGGTATCGCCGGCACTCAAGTGGGTAAAATTGATCTTTTTGAAAATCGAGCATATGTGGCCGTTAATCGGGGTGTCGTTGATTCTGCATTGGCTAAATTAACAGAAGGTCGATTAAAAGGTCGTTCATTTAAAGTTCGATTACTTTAGTGTTAAGCGCAATGTAGAAATATTTTGATTTTAAATAGATAAGGAGTTTTATGATTGAATTTTATCTGGATACCGTTGATCTGGAGCAAATCTCTCGATTTAATCATTGCTTACCTTTAAAAGGGATTACCACTAATCCTACAATTCTAGCCAAAGCAGGCATCGGTATCAATCGGTTGTTGCCTGAAATTACATCTCTTTTAGGAGGTCATACACGTGTTCATATTCAGGTGGTTTCAGACTCGGTAGAAGGAATGGTTTTAGAAGCCCAAAAACTGCATGCACTTTCCTATGATATTGTGGTGAAAGTTCCTGCTACTGAAATAGGTTTAGCGGCTATTCGGCAGATCAAACGTGATGCGATTCCTGTTTTGGCGACAGCTATATATAGTGCGGAACAAGGTTTTCTAGCAGCGGCGTGTGGTGCAGATTATTTGGCGCCTTATGTTAACCGGATGGATGTATTAGGTATTGACGGTGTAGCTGTCGTTTCTGACTTGCAAGATTTGGTAGAGTGCAATCAGTTTGATTCGGTATTATTACCGGCCAGTTTCAAAAATAGTCAGCAGGTATTGCGCGTTTTAAAACTTGGCGTAGGTGCAATTACCCTACCGGTCAATGTGGTTGAGGGGTTGGTTAGCCCCGGCATTGTTCACCCGGCAGTTGAGCAATTTAATCAGGATTGGCAGACTGTTTTTGGTAGTCAGAAGAGTTATGAAAGTTAGTGGTTGATTTTCTGTCGTGCGAATATAGAGATGAACGGTTGAATGCAATACGAAGGCTTATCAGCGTAAGGGAATTGTATCGCTATTAATAGTTTCATAAATTGATTTGAGTAATGTAACTAATGCCTCGTCATTCGTTAGGTTTATGGGCGATGAGTTGCTATTGGATTGGGTGTTGTCAGCAGTTTTAGTCTGGTCATTCCATTCTGCATAAAGCTGTATTGAATTATCATATTGGGTAAGTATTAGCTTAATTTCTTGATCACGGGGCGTTACGGTAAAGAGGTCACCTAATGAAAAGGGTAGGAAACTCTCTTTTTTATGATGTGATTTTAAGTAGTCATTTAGGCTAATAAGGTACAGACCTTGATTGCGATTACGGTCTTTAATGGGGATGGAATTGTAAGTGAGTACTTTTTCAACCAAGTTCCAGGACTGATTGAAAGGCCTGTGGATAGTTAATGAATAACCGTTGTTATGCGCATTTAATTGGCTTAAGGCTGTTATTTCTTTTTTCTCAGTCGTTAAGGGTTTCGTGGTTGAGTTGTGTTCTTGTAGATTCTGCGGTGGGATTTCTAATGTAGTTGCCTTAAGGTAAAAGGACTCGGCTTGTTTATTTCGTGGGATTTTAATGTAATCAAAACTACAGGCCGATAAGAGGATTGTTGTGAGTAGCAGTGTTGGATAGTGTTTCATTGAGACGGGAATAAGTTTTTGGTTAAATTCAAATGTTGGAAGAGTAAGGTTATCAGTGATTATAAATAATTTTGATCAGATATGAACAATCATTTTATTGTAGGTTACTCGTGGTTTTGGGTTGTTTTTACTACGTAGGCTGTAATGAAATCATATGTATTTAATTAACCCTCATGATGAGAGATAGGGTGTGATGAAAAAAGAAGATAGGCGTAATTGGTTTTGGCAAATGGTTATAAATTTTCTTATTTGGGTCGGCATTACCGGTGCAATTGGGAGTTTGTTTGTCA
>MPSY01000253.1 GCA_001901525.1 Methylococcales bacterium OPU3_GD_OMZ
CGACTACAACGCCAAAAACCGGGTCCATGCCGCTGTCAGCATAGTATTCACCACCTATGACCGGCATAGCGACATTCAGTCCGACGGTGTATCCGCTCTGGGCGGTTAATGGTACTGCAAACAGTGCAGCAATGATTAGTAATATAGAAACGCGTTTCATATTATACCTCCGTTTCGAATTGTTATTTGTGCTATTAAGCATGCTACCCTCATTTTACGGTATTGATACACATAAAACAATTGTTTTTTAAAAACTCTTTAGATGTCTTTACGTTTGTTAATGCATGGGGATTGCCCACCTTCGTTCCTACTTCGCTCACGATGACAAATTCTTTTTTCTTTATTATAAAACATAGATATTGTATTAGCGAACCGACATGAGGAGGTGACGCTATCTCCTTGGGAGCGATAACATCCGGGGAAGCCTGATGTCTGTACGTTATTCTATGCTAGGAGATTACCGCGTCATCCCGTAAACAGGATTCCTCGCAAAGACACTAATGGTGGTCTGGAGGTTGTTTGGTGCAAGGGGATCGCTTCTCCGCCAGTAGGCGGATCGCGATGACAAATATTGGTGTTTTGGGGATTATTTTATGTTAGGGAATTGTCAGACTGTGCTTAAGCCGGGATAACGTTTTTATAATTGCCGCGAAGTCGGCCGCGGGTGTCGATGATCAGTGTGTCTGATTTTGTAAGTAAATCATAATCCACATTATCATGATCGGTAATGAGCAGAATACAGTCGTATTTTTTTACATTTTCCGCTGTTAAGTCTATGCTGTCCAGTTTCAAATTGTATTTTCGTGTTTTGGGTAAGGAAGGTAAAAAAGGATCGTGATAATCCACAAAAATGTCTTGGACAAGGAGCTTTTCTATAATGTCCAACGCCGGTGATTCACGGAGATCATCCACGTTTTTCTTATAAGCCA
>MPSY01000254.1 GCA_001901525.1 Methylococcales bacterium OPU3_GD_OMZ
TTCAAGTTGCTTGAGATGTGTTAATTTATAATCAGTCATTAAATAGTCCGTGTAGAGATAAGGCAGAGCCGGTTATTTTTTTTTACATAACCCATCATTCTATAAACTTACTCGCATAAATGCTAGTTAGATTGTCTTTCATTTTAGTCGTTGTTATAGGTTCTTCAAATTTTATCCGTTGCTGATAAGGTTTTCTTAAGTAAAATAATTTTTTCTCTAGGGGGTAGTCTTATTTTAGCAACTAAAAAGGTCTTTATAGAATCCGTTTATGGATGGTTGTTATGATGCGATTAAATGCGGTGTTGGTTCTTTTTTTTCTGGTCACCAGTACAGTTAATGGTAGTGAGATTAGTCTTGCAGCCTCTTCGAATTTAAGTGTCGTCTTACCAAAGGTGATTACCTTATTTGAAAATGAGACGGGTCATATTGTTAATTTATCCTTAGGGTCTTCCCGCAATATAGCGCATCAACTTCGTCGTGGTGCACCGTATGATATGTTTTTGAGTGCTGACGAGGCCTCTATTGGGAAGATTAGAAAACCCGGTGCATCGGCTTTAAACGGTACGGTTTATGCCTTAGGTAAATTATGTCTTTTCCTTCCGAAGTCTTCGGATTTAGTCTTAGCGGCCGATCTTTCTGGACTGAGAGTAGGATTAGCGCAGAGGCCGCTATTTAAAATTGCTATCGCTAATCCAGAGATAGCCCCTTATGGCGAGCTGGCGCGTCAGGCATTAAAAGCCAGTAATTTGTGGGACTACTTTAAAAATGCTCTAGTCTTCGGAGACAATGCAGCTCAAGCCGCTTTTTTTGCAGCGACAAATTCGGTCGATGCCGCATTGTTGCCTTGTTCATTGGCACAGTTTTCAAAATTACGGGACCGTGGTCGCGTAATTGAGGTTTCAGACAAACTTTATACGCGGGTTGCAC
>MPSY01000255.1 GCA_001901525.1 Methylococcales bacterium OPU3_GD_OMZ
AAAACTTCATGTTTTCTTTCGGCAACGGTTATTCTGATCTCATCCAACAATTCAGGAAAATCAGTAATCGCATCAACCCGTTCTTTAATGTCACCTAGAACTTGCCGCACATTAAAACTGGAATTAATTTCAATACTAATGGATGCAAAACCTTCGCTGGAAACAGACGTTATTTCTTCAATGCCATTAATATCCTGAATTTGCTCTTCAATCTTAGCAACAACATGTTCTTCAACCTCACTCGGCGTTGCACCTTGATAAGGGGCTTTAATACTGATGACATTCATTTCATAACTGGGTAAGAATTCTGCCGGAATTGTAGGCAGTGTAAAAAAGCCAGCGGCAATAATCATGACCATCAATAAATTGGCGGCAACTTTGTTATGAACAAAAAAGGTAATAATTGAATGCATTACGATGCGCCCTCTACTTGAGCGTCATAAATTTTTACTTTTCGACCTTCAGTTACAAAATTGATCGGGGTAATACACAAGCGCTCGTCAACGTTTAAGCCTTCTGAAATCACGTAATGCTCTTCGTCTGACCACAATACCGTAACACTTCGAAACGATAAGGTATTTTCAGGGGTAATAATCAATACCTTATTATTTTCCCGTAAAGCAATGCGGGGGATAACAAAAACATGGTTAAGCTCTTTACCTTTAATTCGAGCCGTCACATATTGGCCCACTTTTAAAGGGGGGTTATGAGCGACCTTACCATAAGGATTTGCCACTTGAGCCACAATAAACAGTTGCCGGCTTTTAATATCAATAGACCCTTCAGCACGGGCAATATGCCCAGCCCAAGTATAGGTAGTCAAGCCCACTTTAGCACTAATTTCAACGCTGGTTTTTTTCTTAACCGGTTCAGAACTATCAAAATAGTCATCTTGAAAATCTAAAAACTCAATTTGTTGATTAT
>MPSY01000145.1 GCA_001901525.1 Methylococcales bacterium OPU3_GD_OMZ
CTCAAGTCTATGGGCTACCGCTTGAAATCTAAGTCGTGTGTTCTCAGACATTCTGATATGAGTAACTCTCAAAGGTGGTACCATCAGGATGTCGCCAGCAACCACGATCAAAACCTGTAAACCCAAGGAAAAAGCCTACAAATTAACCGATGGCGGCGGGTTGTATTAGCTTGTCAGTCCGAGTGGTGGCAACTGGTGACGTTTTGACTATCGTTTCCAAAGTAAGCGCAAAACCCTTTTCATGGCTGTTTACCCCGTCATTAGCTTAAAAGATACCCGAGATCGTCGAGATGAGTCCAAAATTATTTGACCACTACAGGAAGAAAGAAGAAGTGACTATTGGCAAACATTTATTGATTGAATGCAAAGGCAGGCAGGCTTTTTTGAAAGAGAAAGAGCTGAGGGCCTTGATGGAGGGGGCCGCAGTTGTTGCTGGTGCCACGGTTCTATCACATCATTTTCATAGTTTTGGTGAGGGCTGTGGGCTAACTGGGGTTCTAGTGTTGTCACATTCTCATATGACGGTCCACCAGTGGCCAGAAAAAGGATATGCGGCCTTCGATGTTTTTATGTGTGGTGATGCTCAGCCAGAGCTGTCAGCCAAATATATAGCAGAGAGCTTTAGTGATTCAATTGTGGAGGTGCGGTCTCTTGATCGATGCCTACCTTTTGAGTCGTAATTTTTTGTAATGAGAATGTTAACCCTATAAGGAAAAGTATGAATGAATAAGTTGAAACTTATCTTTACTGTTCTCCTGATACAGATCTTGATTGTAAGCTGTAGTTCTGAGCAGGAAAAGCGTGAAAAGCGATTAAATGAGTTTGCTAGAACGACAGAACGAAGCCTAAGTCGCCTTGAGGGGCATATAAAGGCAGGGAACATTCCTAACTCAGCAATTCTTGCAATGTATGCCTCTCGAGTAGCAATACACAAACCTGAATTATCCGATTTGATAGATCAACTAGCCAAAGACTCGACTAGTGAAGGACCGATATTCCAAGGCTTGAAATTACGCTTAACCGATGCTATTTCGGACATTCCTGCTTCAGACCAAGGTGATATTGAGCGCTACAAAGAAGTGAACAACGAATTTGTAGCAATCAATAATGCAGCGAAATCACATTTGTATGGCCAGATGCTAGCTGACCCCATCAATGTGTTAGCTGATTTATCTGATGGGAGGCTTCCTCGTATAGATGCCTTAAGCAAAGCAGCCGAAGAAAGGATTGATGGGGTTAGTGACTCAGGGGCCGGAGCACAGCTAGTGGGTAACCCGCACTATGGGTCATGGCGAACTACTAGTAGTGGTAATAGCTTATGGGCTTGGTATGGCCAGTATGCTTTCTTCTCAAGCATGATGAACAGGCCTTATTATTACGATAGTTGGAGTAGCCGACGAGGGTATAGTTATTACCACGATTACGGGCGCTCAACATACACTTCACCTCGACAGAAGAAGTCTCAATCTTCTCTCGAAACGCAAACAAAGAAAAAGTTCGCGAGGCAGGGCAAGAAATTTCAAAGTGCTTATGCCAAGAAGCGTGCTACAACAACGAAAATTTCCTCGCAGAGATCAAGCAAACCTAATGCGGGCTCTTCATCGACAGCGAGTTATAGTAAGACGAAAACACCAGGCTCGTACAAGACGGCTAATAAAAGCGTATACAGTAATTCACGCAGTACGAGCTATACCTCATCGCGCAGTTCATTTGGCGGAAAATAGGGAACAAATATATGTTATATCAAATAGAACCTTGGATGCTTGTTGTCCTAACTATCAATATGCTTGTTGCTGTCGCTAGCATCGCAAGTTTCCGCTATTTGTTGGGTTTACTTGCTGGCGTCAATACGACTGACGAACTCTCAAAGAAAGATAACTATGCCTTTGGTACTGTTTTTGCTGGTGGTGCTATTGCGCTTGGCCTAGTACTTTCTGCAGCAGTAAAAGGAGATGCTGATGCATCATACATTCAAGAAGTCATTAATATCTTAACGTATGCTTTTGCAGGTGTCGTTCTTTTGAAAATAGGCGCTCAGATTAATGAGTTTGTTATTTTTCATAAATTCTCATTGAAGAATGAGATTCATAATGAAAACAAGGCAATCGGTATAGTGCAAGCCGCTAATTTCGTGGCACTGGGTATTATCATTAATGCCATTATGGGGTGGGTTGATGCGGAAGACTGGACCGGCTTAACAGCAGCTGCAACTGCTTTCTTTTCTACTCAGGTCGTTTTGCTTGCCGTTACTCGAGCTAGAGCATTTATCTATTCACGCCGTCACCCGGGGGAATTTCTTCAGCTTGCGTTAAAGGGTGGTAATCAAGCATTAGCTATTCGCTATGCGGGCCACTTATTAGGATCTGCGTTAGCGTTTAGTGCAGCAGGTTCTATGGTTGAGTATATTCATGCTACTCCATTTATGTCTGCCGTATGGTGGTCAGCTGTATCGGTATGCCTGTCTTTTGTTACAACGTTCTTTTCGTTTATTGCGCGTAAAGCAATCCTTCACAATATTGATGTTGTCGAGGAGGTAGACAACCAGCAGAACACCGGGATTGCATTAGTTGAAGCTGCGATTT
The DNA here is from genome assembly GCA_001901525.1 of Methylococcales bacterium OPU3_GD_OMZ. Classification (GTDB taxonomy): domain Bacteria; phylum Pseudomonadota; class Gammaproteobacteria; order Methylococcales; family Methylomonadaceae; genus OPU3-GD-OMZ. The sequence continues at coordinate 2,583 of MPSY01000145.1, forward strand.
TCATTGTTATTGGTTTATTAATTATCAGTGTGCTGGCGTAATCATATGACGGCATCAACTTTCAATCTGAAACAAAAGCTATTCATTCATGATGCTTTGCTAATAACCATTATGGGTACGTTAGCAGCATGCGGGTTAATTTATGAATACTTAATGGCTCATTACGCAGGCCGGGTGCTTGGCGCGATGGAGTCAACCATCTATGCCATGATAGGTATTATGATTGTTTCTATGGGGGTTGGTGCATTTATCGCCAAATGGGTTAAGTGCCCATTCAATGGTTTTGTCTGGCTGGAGTGGGCGATTGGGTTTGTGGGTGCCACCTCAATCATTCTCCTTTCATTAAGCTTCTCACTGTCTTATACGTTACCCACGTACTTACAAGATATTTATGGCTTACACCCAACAATTACGACTGATGGGGAGTTTATTCGTGGACTTACAAGATTCACCAAAGTCCTGCCATTTCTAGCAGGAGGGTTACTCGGGTTAATGATAGGTATGGAGATACCATTGATCGCCCGAATTCGTGAAGATTTACACGGCGAACACTTGGAACACAATATTGGTACCATTTATGGTGCTGATTATATTGGGGCTGGGGTAGGTGCGGCTATATGGGTTCTTGTCTGTTTAAAATTGCCCATTATTATAGCTGCGGTTGCTACATCGCTAGTTAATTCCATTGTAGGGATCTTCTTTATTATTATCTATAAAGAGCGATTAAAGTCGGTCGGTAAATTGTTTATAGCTCACTCTGTGTTGCTAGGTATTATTACATCTTTGGCATTAGGTGGTGCGAGCTGGATGGAAAATATGCAAGCAACGCTGTTCAAAGATACTGTAATAC
>MPSY01000256.1 GCA_001901525.1 Methylococcales bacterium OPU3_GD_OMZ
CTGATATTAATCGCGACCTTAGGTACCCTGACCCCTGCTTGGGTCCATTGTGCCACTTGACTAACTACCGATTCAATCACCCACGCCCCGACCTCATTAATACGGTGATGTCTTTCTGCCAAGCCAATAAACTGATCTGGGGGTAACAGCCCTAAACGAGGATGCTGCCAACGAATCAGTGCCTCAACACCAATTAACTCCTGAAGGTGATTGAATTGCGGCTGATAGTGCATAAAAAAATGATCCGTTGCAAGCGCCTCATGTATCCCTTCCAGTACCTGCAGTTGATACATCAGCTGTTGATGTACTGCATCGGTATAAAAGGCTATATGGGTATTGACATCGGTTTTAGCCAAATACATCGCATTATCAGCGCGCTTTACAATCTCTTCAACGCTATCGGTCGCGGTAAAAAAACAGATTCCAATACTACCATTAGCCGTTAACAGATGATCTTTAACGTGAGCCCGCTGGCTAAGCACGCCGGTAATCTTGGTTGCTATCTTATTAGCGTTCTCGACTGCCTGTGTGCTTGTGACCGATTCAAAAGACAACAAAACCACAAACTCATCGCCCCCCAGACGGCAGACCAAATCATCTGCTCTGACGCTTGCCAACAACCGCTTGGCAACTATTTTTAATAGTTGATCACCAGCACTGTGCCCTAAGCTATCGTTCACCAACTTAAACCCGTCTAGGTCTAAGAACAATAAGCCGCCTATGGCATCAGCGCCTTTGTGCACGGTTAATTATTTCTGAAGATAATCATAAAAATAACGCCGATTAGGCAAACTGGTCAAGACATCCTGATTTGCTGCTGATTCTAATTTCCTTTCAAACTCTTTTCGGGCACAAGTCAATTCAGTGACATCCTGACCAATACCCACGACCCCAACAATAGCGCCTGATTTATCA
>MPSY01000019.1:0-12224 GCA_001901525.1 Methylococcales bacterium OPU3_GD_OMZ
CCTTTATGTCTCTTATTTGGCCCCAAATCACATCAAAATTAGAAATCGAATTACCATCAAAAGAATTCAATACTTGGATCAGACCTTTACAAACAATTGAACAAAATGAGACTTTAACTTTGTTAGCGCCCAATCATTTTGTCCTCGAGTGGGTTCATGAACACTATCTACCTAGGATCCAAGAGATTGTTGTTGAATTAAAAACAGAGTTAACAAAGGTTCAAATAGAAATAGGTTCTAAGCAACATCAAATTAAACGTAAGTCAGGTTTAAATAGACCTGTTGCTAAAAAAAATCCCTTAAAACATTCAGTTCCAAGTAATTTAAATAAACAATTTAATTTTCAAAACTTTATTGTTGGTAAATCTAATCAGTTAGCTAAAGCAGCTGCAACGCAAGTGACTGAAAATATTGGTGGGGCTTATAATCCGCTATTAATTTATGGCAGTTCAGGACTCGGTAAAACACATTTGATGCATGCTATTGGTAATAATGTATTAGTTAATAATCCTAATGCGAAAATTATTTACCTTCATTCTGAACGATTTGTTCAAGATATGGTTAAAGCGTTACAACACAATACGATGTCTGCATTTAAAAATTTTTATCGTAACATTGATGTTTTACTTATAGATGATATTCAGTTTTTTGCGGGTAAAGAGCGTTCTCAAGAAGAGTTTTTTCATACCTTTAATACTTTATTAGAAAATAAACATCAAATTGTTCTAACTTCTGATAAATTTCCTAAAGAAATCAATGGTTTAGAGGATAGATTGAAATCAAGATTTGGTTGGGGTTTACCGGTATCAATTGATCCACCTGATTTAGAAACTAGAGCGGCGATTCTCATGTCAAAAGCAGCTAATGTTAAAATTGACTTACCCCAGGAGGTTGCTTTTTTTATTGGTAAAAGAATACCTTCTAATGTGAGAGACCTTGAAGGTGCCTTAAGGCGTGTTATAGCTAACGCACACTTTACCGGAAAAGAAATAACCATCGGATTCACTAAAGAAGTCTTAAATGATTTGATTGCTATCCAAGATAAATTAGTGCATATCGATAATATTCAAAAAACAGTAGCAGAATATTTTAAAATAAGAGTATCTGATTTACATTCTAAAAAAAGAACACGTTCAATAACGCGACCTCGTCAATTAGCAATGACCTTAGCACGGGAATTAACCAGTCATAGTTTGCCAGAAATTGGTGAATCTTTTGGCGGTAGAGATCACACAACTGTTATTAATGCGTGTAAAAAAATAAATGAGCTAAAAGAAACGGATTCGAGAATGTCAGAGGATTATTCTAGTTTAGTTCGGATATTAACGCATTAAATTTAAAGCATCGTTGATGTTTAATATTATTAATAATAAATAGGGCTATGAAATTTAAGATTAATCGCGAAGTTTTTCTTTTACCGTTACAACAAATTGTAAATGTTATTGAAAAAAGGCAAACCATGCCTATTTTATCTAACATTTTGCTCAAGATGAATGCGGGCATTTTAACCTTAACGGGTTCTGATTTAGAAATTCAATTAATCGTAGAAGTGTCAATTGACAATTCTGAAGTCAGTGAAATTACTGTACCGGCACGAAAAATTTTAGACATTATTCGTTTATTACCGGCCGAGTCTCAAATAGACATTCAATTGGATAATGAAAAATTAAAAATTGTTTCAGGACGTAGTCGTTTTTCTTTGACAACGTTAGAAGCGGTTAATTATCCGGAGTTTGATGAAAAAAACGCTCATACAACGATGTTGCTGCCCATTTCTCAATTAAATAAAGCTTTGAACAAAACTTTGTTTTGTATGGCTAATCAAGATGTAAGATATTATTTAAATGGCATTTTGGTTACGGTAACTAATCAGCAATTAAAATTAGTTGCATCGGATGGTCATCGGTTAGCACTTTTTAATGAATCGTTGACCGAAGTGAAAGATATTGAAACTTCATTTATTATTCCTAGAAAAGGCGTGATTGAATTAAATCGATTGTTGAGTGAATCAGACCAATTATTATCGCTACAATTAGCGACGAGTAATGTTCGGTTAGATTTTGAACGGCTTTCTTTTTCAGTTAAATTAATAGATGCAAAATACCCGGATTTTAGCAAGGTTTTCCAACAAGACTTTAAATCAGTTATTGCGGTTAATAGAAAAGATTTTAAAGATGCACTCACCCGCGTATCGATTTTATCTAACGAGAAATTTAAAGGAGTATCGTTAAATTTTAGTGATTCTAATTTAAAAGTAGCTGCGTATAACCCAGATCATGAGGAAGCGGAAGAAAATGTACCCATTGATTATTCTGGAGAAGCGTTTGTCATTGCATTTAATGCGCAATATTTATTAGATGCAGTTTCAAATTTAGAATCAGATGTTATTCATGTTTCTTTATCGAGCAATATGAGTGCTTGTGTTATTGAAGACCCTATTGATGCTAGTTATCAGTATATTGTTATGCCGATGCGTCTGTAGTCGTTCACGATGGGGTTGTCAAAACTTGATGTTTTTAACGTCAGGAATATTGAATACGCGCGTTTAGAACCTGCGCCCAGATTTAATTTCATCCATGGCTTGAATGGAAGTGGAAAAAGCGCATTATTAGAATCAATTTTTCTAGTAGGTCGTGCCCGATCTTTTCGCACCGCTAATTTATCTAAAGTCATTAATTTTAATGCTAAAGAATTTGTTGTTTCAGGCAATATTTGTCAAGTAGGAAAAAAGAACACAACCATTGGTATTCAATATAATCATCAGCAGTTAATTACACGACTAGACCAACAAACGGTTAAATCAAAAGCAACGATAGCGTATGGTTTTCCTTTGCAAATTATTCATCCAAAAAGTTACCGTATTTTAGATGCAGGACCACAAATAAGACGTGAGTTTATTGATTGGGGTGTTTTTAATTTAAACGCTGATTTTTTACCGATATGGCGACGATTTAAAACAGCACTTACACAACGCAATGCCGCATTGAAGACAAGATTGTCGAATCAAGTCAGGGTATGGAACCCTGAACTCGCATATTACGGTACAATGGTCCATGAGTATCGTTGCAACTATACTCATCAACTTAAACCTTTTTTTTTGTTGGCCTGCGAGCAGTTGTTAGGGACAACAGAAATAGATATAAAAATTAACTCAGGATGGGACTCTGTTTTAACCTACGAACAAGCTTTGTATAAATCGGTAGAAAAAGATTTACGCTATGGTTTTACCGGTCAAGGACCTCATCGCGGCGACCTCAGCGTGCTAGTTAAAAAAAAACAAGCTAAAGACTATGTTTCTCGGGGACAATTAAAGTTGCTTGTCTTAGCGCTCAGTATGGCTCAAATAACGATGTTACAACAAGCTGAACACCAGTTGGGTTGTTTTTTGGTAGATGACTTAACGGCGGAATTAGATAATCACAGTAAAGAAAAAGTCTTTAGGTGTTTAGATGAAATGAAAGTTCAGGTTTTTTTAACAGCAACAAATAAAGACAGCTTTGTAAAAGGTCCAACGGTAGGTGATCATAAAATGTTCCACGTGGAACATGGGGTCGTCACAGAAGAATAATTGTTTCACGTGGAACATATAAATTAACAGTAAAAGGCAAGATGATGAGCGGTAACGAACAATACGACAGTTCAAATATTCAAGTATTAAAAGGATTGGATGCGGTCAGGAAAAGACCAGGTATGTATATTGGTGACACTGATGATGGGACCGGTTTGCATCATATGGTTTTTGAGGTGGTGGATAATTCAATTGATGAGGCGTTAGCGGGTTTTTGTAGTGAAGTACGTGTTGTTATTCATGCAGACAATTCAATTACGGTTTTAGATGATGGTCGTGGAATACCGGTTGATTATCATGAAGAAGAAAAATGTTCAGCAGCTGAAGTCATTATGACGGTGTTACATGCGGGCGGAAAGTTTGATGATAATTCTTATAAAGTTTCCGGTGGTTTACATGGTGTTGGGGTGTCTGTTGTTAATGCTCTTTCTGAAAAATTAATTTTAGAGATTAACCGAGGTGGGCATTGTTATGTGCAAACGTATAAAAAAGGAGAGCCTCAGGGCGATATTGCAGCGGTTAGTGAAAGTAATACCACCGGTACGCAAATAACGTTTATGCCAAGTGCTGATACTTTTTCAGATATAAATTTTCATTATGATATTTTGGCAAAACGTTTACGTGAATTATCTTTTTTGAATTCAGGCGTTAGAATTTGTTTAATTGATGAGCGTTTTGCAAAAAAAGATATTTTTGAATTCGAAGGCGGTATTCGTGCTTTTGTTGAACATTTAAATAAAAACAAACAAGAATTATTTGAAGGTGTTTTTTATTTTAATATTGAAAAGGATGACGTTGTTGTTGAAGTGGCTATGCAGTGGAATGATTCTTACCAAGAAAATATTTTTTGTTATACCAATAATATTCCGCAACGTGATGGGGGTAGTCATTTAGCAGGTTTTCGGGGCGCGCTAACACGAACGTTAAATCAATACATAGAAACACAGGGGTTAGCAAAAAAACAAAAAATTATAATGACCGGAGATGATGCCCGTGAAGGGTTAACCGCCGTTTTATCAGTGAAAGTTCCAGATCCTAAGTTTTCATCACAAACAAAAGATAAATTAGTTTCTTCTGAAGTAAGGCCGATTGTAGAATCGACTATGAATGAAAAATTGCAGGATTTTTTATTAGAAAACCCGCAAAAGGGTAAAATTGTAGCTAATAAAATTATTGATGCTGCACGAGCAAGGGATGCAGCGAGAAAAGCGCGAGAAATGACGCGACGAAAAACAGCGTTAGATATTGCAGGGTTGCCAGGAAAATTAGCGGATTGCCAGGAAAAAAACCCAGAAAATTCAGAAATATTTATTGTGGAAGGGGACTCTGCGGGTGGGTCTGCAAAACAGGGACGCGATCGGCGAACACAAGCTATTTTACCCTTAAAAGGTAAAATTCTGAATGTAGAAAAAGCGCGTTTTGACAAAATGATTTCTTCCGAAGAAGTCGGTACGTTAATAACAGCGTTAGGGTGTGGAATAGGTAAAGAAGAATTTGATCCAGATAAGGTACGTTATCATCGTATTATTATAATGACCGATGCTGATGTTGATGGTTCTCATATTAGGACGTTATTACTCACTTTTTTTTATCGTCAAATGCCGGAACTAATCGAGCGGGGGTATATTTATATTGCTCAGCCACCGCTTTATAAAATTAAGAAAGGTAAGCAAGTACATTATGTAAAAGATGATTCTGGTTTAGATAACTATTTAATTCAATTAGCCTTAGATAAAGCAAAATTAATTATTAATGAAGATACCCCGCCTATACAGGGACAAGGCTTAGAAATATTAGCCAATCAATTTAGCCAGGCTCAGGCGGTAGTTAATAAATCATCGCGTCGGTTTGATGAACAATTTTTAAAACAATTAATGTTGGAATCACCGCTAAACCGAAAGCAGCAAGTACTAGAAAACTTGGAAGCGTGGGCAAGGAAGTTACAACAAAATTTAAATGAATTGCCTTCAACGTCATTATTTAAAATTACGACTAAACATACTGAAAATGACTTTAGTCTTACGATAGAAAAAAAATTACACGGTGTAACGAAAACGTTTATCGTACCTTCGGAATTTTTTCATAGTCAGGATTATTATTGTATTGCACAGTATGTTGAAAGTACGGTTAGTCTTTTTAGTCATGAGTCAGTAATTCAAATAGGAGATAAGCGACATAATGTGACTAATTTCCAAGAAGCTTTTGATTGGATGATGAGAGAAGTTAAAAAAGGACAGCAAATTCAACGTTATAAAGGTCTGGGTGAAATGAATCCTGATCAACTTTGGGAAACAACCATGGATACGGCCTCGAGACGACTACTAAAAGTAACGATAGAAGATGCGGTGGCTGCAGATGAAGTTTTTACTACCTTAATGGGTGATGTCGTTGAACCAAGGCGAGATTTTATTGTTAAAAATGCGCTAGATGTTACTAATTTAGATGTTTAAAGAGTTGTTATGATTAATGTAGGTGATATTGATCCCGTAGCTTTTAGTTTAGGTCCCGTTAATGTTCACTGGTATGGCCTAAGTTATTTGGTTGGTTTTGCAGGTGTTTGGGTATTGGGTCGTATAAGGGCTAAGAAACCGTATGCTCCAATTACAGTTGAAGCCGTTGATGATCTTGTTTTTTACGGCGCAATGGGTGCCATGTTAGGAGGGCGGATTGGATATCAATTGTTTTATAACTTTGATGTTTTTATTACAGACCCCATATTGATAATTAAGATCTGGCAAGGTGGAATGTCTTTGCACGGTGGAGTGTTAGGTGTTTTTGTTGCTTATTGGTTTAGGGCTAGGAAGTATGGTTGTAAAATGATACAACTCATTGATTTTCTTGCACCTTTGTCTTGCGTGGGTTTGTTTTCTGGGCGTGTTGCAAATTTTATAAACGGTGAATTGTGGGGTAAAACGACAGATTTACCCTGGGGTGTTATTTTTCCAAGAGTTGATGCTTTACCTCGCCACCCCTCTCAACTTTATGAGGCGCTTTTAGAGGGGTTGTTGATGTTTATTGTGCTTTGGTTGTTTACAGCAAAAGAGCGTCCTTATATGGCGCCCACGGGGTTGATTTTAATAGGTTATGGTTGTTCTCGGTTTTTTGTGGAGTTTTTTCGTTTGCCTGATGCACATTTGGGCTATATTGCGTTTGGTTGGTTAACCATGGGACAGATTTTAACCTTGCCGATGATTTTAATAGGCGTTCTGTTGTTTTATTTAGCGTATAAGAAAAAAACATGCAGCAATATTTAGCATTACTTCAAGATGTATTAGATAACGGAAGCATTAAAACAGATCGAACGGGAACCGGAACACAAAGTGTTTTTGGGCGACAAATGCGTTTTGATTTGGCGAAGGGGTTTCCATTGGTCACCACTAAAAAAGTACATACCCCCTCGATCATTCATGAATTACTTTGGTTTCTTTCTGGACAGACAAATATTAAGTATTTGCAAGAAAATCGTGTTCGAATTTGGGATGAGTGGGCTGATGAAAACGGTGAATTAGGCGATGTATACGGTAAACAGTGGCGAGCTTGGCTTGGAAATGAGGGAGAAACAATTGACCAATTATCATTATTGGTTGAACAAATAAAAAATAACCCAGATTCAAGGCGTCATATTGTAAGTGCATGGAATGTTGCCCACATAAATCAAATGGCTTTGCCCCCATGTCATTATTTTTTCCAGTTTTATGTTCTTGAGGGCCGGCTAAGTTGCATGTTTAATATGCGTTCTTGTGATATTTTTTTAGGGCTTCCTTTTAATGTGGCGAGTTATGCTTTGCTAACACACATGTTGGCACAGCAATGTGATTTATTACCCGGTGAACTGATCTGGACCGGTGGCGATGTACATTTATATTTAAATCATATAGAGCAGGCGCAATTACAATTAACACGAGAACCCAGAGCGTTACCGACATTAACCGTATTAAGACAGCCACAGAACCTTTTTGATTATGTCTTTGAAGATTTTGTTATTAATGGTTATGACGCTCATCCCCACATTAAAGCCCCGGTAGCGGTTTAACAGGTGAAGCTTTCTATTATTGTTGCGATGGCTAACAATCGAGTTATTGGTTGTGATAATCAAATGCCTTGGCATTTGTCAGCGGACTTGAAAAGATTTAAAGAAATAACTATGGGTAAGCCCATTTTAATGGGTCGAAAAACATTTGAATCCATTGGTCACTCTTTACCGGGGCGGACAAATATTATCATTAGTCGAAATAAAGCCTATTCGCCGTCCGGTTGTCAGGTTTATTCGAGTATAGATCAAGCGTTAAAAGAACATGAAAATACTGCAGAAATAATGGTTATTGGCGGTTCCGGTATCTATAAAGCATTGTTACCGCTAACCGATAGAATTTATTTGACACAAATTAAGAGTACTTTTGAGGGTGATGTTTTTTTTCCAGAAATGAAAAACTTACAATGGCGGGAGGTCGCTAATTTAAGGGTTATTGATGATAAAACGGTATCTTTTGAATATTGTTTCAAAATATTAGAACGGGTTAGTCAAAGCAAAAAAAATAAAAAATAATTGTTGTTTTTTAAAATATTAGATACAATTTCCGACTACTCAAGTTTTATAGTATTGAATTTGGGGCTTAAAGGTTGTAGTAAAATATAAAAATTTCCTTTCAAACAAATAGTGTGAGTATTATGAAAAAATTTCTATCAGCTGTAATGATTGCCGGTTCTATTTTAGGCATGAGTGTGTTTTCAACAGCAGCAGTTGCCCAAGGCGGAACTATGTTAACTTTCGCAGATATTGCTAAAGCGATTGATGATTGCGAAGCGTTATTAGCTAAAGCGGGCGAATTAAACGCTGCCGGCGGTGATAAAGCTCTTGTTATGAAACTAATGAAAGCAGCACGCCAATCCTCTAAAGAAATCACCGGTGATAACTTTGGTGCTGAATTAGATTTTACTCAAGATAAATTAAAACGTGCTTATTTTAGTGTTAAAAAAGATAAAGATAATGCCGCAGAATCTATCGCAGAAGCACAAAAAGGTTTTCAAATATTGAAAACAATGATCTAAATCTAAAATGTCTTTGAATACACTGGGTTTATATTTTTACCCAGTGTGTTGATTGCCTTCTCTAAGAGCGGTTCAAGGGGCAGGTTAACGAAACCCGTTCCATTTTCTTTTCAAGTCTAAGCGCCGTAAGTTGTCCACCCCAAAGGCAACCGGTATCAATGCAGTAACAGTTGTTTTTTTCTGAATAGCCTAAGTTTGACCAATGACCAAAGATAATTCGGTTTGAGTTGTTTTGCCGTTTTGGCATGTCAAACCAAGGGATGAGTTCTTTCGGTTGTACACCGGGTGGGTCTTTATGTTCAAAATCAAGCGTACCATTTTCATCACAGAACCGCATTCGGGTAAAGGCATTTAAAATATATCTTGATCGTTTATTGCCGGTAAGGTTATTGCTCCAGCGGTTAGGGGTATTACCGTACATTTTTTCCAGTAGCTTAAGATAGCGTTCGTTATCTTGCAGTTGCGTTTCTACTTCGCGTGCCATTTTTTTAGCCGTCTCTAAATCCCATTGCGGCGATATACCGGCATGAACCAGATAATAGGGTTCTTGGTAATGCAGTAAAGGACGGTGCCGTAACCAGTGTAAGAGTTCGTCACGGTCATTAGCTTTTAAGATAGCGTTAAAGGTGGGTTCTTTTTTACGGTATTTTTTTTTATGGGTCGCCAACGCTAAAAGATGTAGGTCATGGTTTCCTAAAACGCTTACAGCAGAGGGGCCTAATGATTTGATAAATCGTAGGCATTCCAGTGATTTAGGGCCGCGGTTTACTAAATCACCGACCAGCCAAAGTTGATCGGATTGTGGATTAAACTTGATCTTATCTAGCAGGCGCAATAGGTCATCGTAACAACCTTGAAGATCCCCTATTGCATAAATAGACATGGTTAATGCAGTGTGCGTGGAATGGATAAAGTAAAGCGAGGAATGGGGCAGTTAAAATTAATGCCGTCATCAGAGATTAAAATGTATTTACCTTGCATCACACCGATAGGGGTTTCTAGCATAGCGCCACTGGTGTATTGAAAAGATTCACCGGGTTTTAAATAAGGTTGTTCGCCGACAACACCATCGCCACTGACCTCTTGTGTTTTACCGTTGGAATCCGTAATTAACCAGAACCTACTGAGTAAGGTGGCGGCCACGGTGCCGATATTTGAAATAGTAATCGTATAGGCAAAAACATAACGGTTATCTTTCGGCGAAGATTTTGAGGGAATGTAGCAGGGTACAGTTTCCACAGATATTTTATTTGTTTCGCCCATGTGATTCTCGAATTTAAGAGTGGATTATTTCAACTGAATGTAACCATAAACGCAAGTAGAAATTAAAGTGTTGATGGTGAATAATGGCCATTGAAATTATGATTAAACAAAAGGGAAAATTGTGCATATTCATATTTTAGGTATTTGTGGCACCTTTATGGGTGGTATTGCCCAGATAGCAAAACAATTAGGGCATGAGGTCAGTGGAACAGATAATAATATCTATCCGCCCATGAGTACGCAATTAGAGGCCATGGATGTTCGTTTAATGACCGGTTACCAAAAAGAACACTTGGAATTATTAAAACCGGATTTGGTGATTATTGGTAATGCCTTGTCGAGAGGAAACCCAGCGGTTGAGTATGTTTTAAATCAAGGTATTTGTTATCTTTCAGGTCCGCAATGGTTGAGTGAGGCAGTTTTACGAGACCGGTGGGTATTAGCGGTTGCCGGAACACACGGTAAAACGACGACCGCGAGTATGCTGGCATGGATACTGGAATATAATGGTTATTCACCGGGTTTTTTAATTGGTGGTATTCCGCTTAACTTTACCCAATCAGCACGGCTAGGTGAATCTGATTTTTTTGTAATAGAGGCGGACGAATATGATACCGCTTTTTTTGATAAGCGCTCTAAGTTTGTACACTACCACCCCAACACCGTTGTACTAAATAATTTGGAATATGACCATGCTGATATTTTTCCAGACTTAGAGGCGATTAAACGTCAATTTCATCATTTGGTTAGGATTATTCCTGGGCAAGGATTAATTATTGCTCCCAGTAATGAAGATGAAATTTCAGCTGTTTTAGCACAAGGGTGTTGGACGGCTGTTGAGAGGAGTTCTATTGAAGGGACCAGCGAATGGAACGCCATATTACTGCACCCAGATGGCAGCGAATTTATGGTTGCGCTTAAGGGTGAAAATGAAGCATCTGTTAGTTGGAATTTAACGGGGTTACATAATATTAGTAATGCGTTGTCAGCTATTGCAGCGGCACGAAATGTGGGTATTACGGTGGCTAACTCGACCGCGGCATTAAACCGATTTAAAAATGTAAAACGGCGTATGGAAGTTATTTATCAGAAAAATGGGGTGACTGTTTATGATGATTTTGCCCATCACCCAACGGCGATACAAACGACCTTGACGGGGCTGCGAAAAAAAGTGGGGGATGAGCCTATTATCGCGGTAGTTGAGCTGGCATCAAATAGTATGAAACAAGGTATTCATCAAAGTACTTTAGGGCCGTCACTCCAGGAAGCTAATATTGGATTTATTTACCGGTCACCGGGAATGCAATGGGACATGACGGCGCTTGAACAAGCCGATGATCAATTATATATCATGGATTCAATTGAAGAAATATTGGCGGCTTTAGCGGCTTCTGTTGAAGGGACTTGTCATATTCTAATTATGAGTAATGGTCATTTTGAGGGTTTATATGGCCGTATTAAAAGACAGTTAGGTGCTGATTAACTAGTGTTCCCGGAGAATGGATAAGGGGCTTTTATTAACCACTTTTCGAATACTCCAAAGTCCGGTTAAGGTAATGATTGCAGTGCCTATCAGCGGTACGAAAACCCAGAGTGTCAGACTGGGAACGTAAGTTATTTTTAGAATAAAGTGATACAGGGCGAAAGATGCTAAATCATGTAACAGGACAGCGAATAAGCTAGCAAAAACGCCCAGGCTGGCAAATTCGAATAAGTGATTATTACGAAGCAGTGACCGACTTGCACCCAGGGTACGAAGCAATGCGCTTTGGTGGCGGCGCTCATCAAGCGTGGCATTGATTGTGGCGGCTAAAACAATCAGTCCTGCAATTAAAGCAAAGACCAAAAGGTAGTTAATGGCTTGGGTGAGTTGCTTTAAAATGAGACTCAATTGGTTCAAAAAAAAGTCGACTTCAAAAATAGTGATCGCGGGGTATTTTTTAGCTAATGTATTCAGAGTGTTTTTATTTTCCGGGGCTAAATAAAAGCTGGTAATAAAGGTTTTGGGGAAAGGCGTTAATGAGTCGGGTGAAAAAATAAAATAAAAATTAGGTTTCATTGAATCCCAATTCACTTGCCGAATACTGGTAACGGTGGCATTGATGTTTTCATGGCCAATGGTAAATGTCAATTCATCGCGAAGTTGAATGTTTAGGCTAGCGGCTAGTTTCTGTTCAATAGAAACCTTATAGGGATGGGTGTTTTTATGCCAATTTCCAGAGGTTATGATATTACCATTCGGCAATTGTTCGGACCACGTTAAGCTGAGATCTCGGTGGATTGCGCGCTCACCTTGGGAGTCTTTGCTCACTATTTTTTGTACCGCTTGGTTGTTAATTTTGAT
>MPSY01000019.1:12907-22883 GCA_001901525.1 Methylococcales bacterium OPU3_GD_OMZ
GCAAAGAGCCCGGCATGGCTGACCCAACCTAAAAGGCAGCCTAAAAGGCTGGCTAAAAAACCTAATAGAACCAGTTGCGTGATAAATAGTTTTACGATTTGAGCTTGGGTACAGCCTAAGCAGCGCAAAATGGCCGCGGAATTAAAATGACGTTCACTGTAGCGTCGTGTAGTGATAGCAATGGCCACACCGGCGATGAGTATTATGATGATACTGGACAGGCGTAAATATTTTTGGACGCGATCTAAGGCGGTACCAATTTCTGGTCTGTCGACATGAATATCCATAATCCGTTGTGATGGGTTCAGACGTTTTTTGGAAAATTGTTTAAAGGATTTAAGAGCAGGGTCTTGACCGGTAAATTGATAATAGTAATGAACGTGACTGCCGGGTTTAAGAATACCGGTTTCAGGAATATCCTGTGTGTGCATCATGAGTCGGGGGGATAGACTGTAAAGATTGCCACGTTTATCCGGTTCGTAAGTGATTATTTTACTGAGCATGAGTTTTTTTTCACCGACGCTAACGGTTTGCCCTAATGTTAAATTCAGTGCTGATAAAATGCGTTTATCAATCCAGGCTTGACCGGGTTTGGGGCCGTGATTAACCTTTTCTTCTTGACCAAAATGGTTACCGGTTATTTTGAGCAAGCCACGCAAAGGATAGTGGTCGCTAACGGCTTTAATACCAGCTAAAAGGAAGCCGTTGTTTTCCATGAGTACGCTGGAAAATTCAGCGGTCATGGTTTGTTTGAGTGCTAAGGTCTTGGCGACACTAAGCCAGTCGCTAGTGAGTGTTGTCGGACTGGTGATAACAAGATCGCCAGCAAGAAACTGACCGGCTTGTGAAACCATGGTGGTTTCGAGGCGATCAGAAAAAAGGCTGATCGTGGTCGCGCTGGTTACGGCAATGATTAGCGCAAAACTTAAAAGGGTGAGTTCACCCGAGCGCCCTTCCCGACTCAACAAGCGACACGCTAATAAAAAAAGTTTCATGCTGTTTTTCCATTTTCAAGCATAAGCGTCCGGCTACAGAGTGTTGCCAGCGATTGGTCATGGGTAACCAGTACCAGTGTGGTTTTGTTTTCTTCGTTTAAAGCAAAAAGCAAATCAATAATAGTCTTACCGGTTTTTTGGTCTAAGTTACCGGTGGGCTCATCGGCAAAAAGAATACTCGGTTGGGTGACAAAGGCTCTTGCTAAAGCAACGCGTTGTTGTTCGCCGCCGGATAATTGGCTGGGACGGTGGTGGTAGCGATGGGATAACCCGACCCGATCAAGAAAATTGAGGGCTTTATCTTTAGTATGGGGATGGCCAATGATTTCCAGCGGTAGCATGACATTTTCAAGGGCGGTCAAATTGTTCAGGAGTTGGAAGTTTTGAAAAACAAAACCGATAAATTGGTTTCGAAGGCGCGCCTTATCATCTTCAGTCATGGTCGTGAGCAGCTGACCACTAATCGTGATAGTGCCGGTAGAGGGTGTATCAAGACCGGCTAGTAGGCTAATTAGAGTGGTTTTTCCTGATCCGGACATTCCCATGATAGCCAAGCTTTCGCCGCGGTTAATGTTAAGATGAATGCCGGATAAGATGGTGAGTGAACCGTTTACGGTTAAGACGGTTTTACTGAGGTTTTTAGCACGAATAATAGTTTCCGATAAGGCGTCGGATTGGATAGACATAATGAAAAAGATCCTGATTATTTTAATGGTCTGTGGGTTAAACCCGGTCGGGGCTTCACCGGCAACGATTGTTATTTATGGTGACAGTATAAGTGCTGCCTATGGTATCGGGTTAGATCTGGGTTGGGTTACTTTTTTACAAAAAAAGTTACAATCTGAAGGCTATAACTATGAAGTTAGCAATGAGAGTATTAGTGGTGAAACCAGCGCGGGCGGCGTTGCTCGAATTGATGAAGTCTTAGCGGCCACTAAGCCTAAGATTTTAATTTTGGAGTTAGGGGCCAATGATGGCTTGCGTGGATTGTCGCCTTTTATTATGAAACAGAATTTAAGTATGATTATCAATCGAGCTCAGAGATCAGGAGCTAAAGTTTTATTGGTAAGTATGCGAATACCGCCCAATTATGGCCTGCGTTATACGGAACTCTTTTATCAGACCTATCCGGCCTTAGCGAAAACGCAAAAAATACCATGGGTGCCTTTTATCTTAAATGACATCGCCCTGAACAAAAAATTAATGCAAGGCGATGGCCTTCACCCAAGCGCTGAGGCCCAGCCGTTGATTGCCGATAAAATATGGTTTTATTTGCAGCCCTTGTTAGTCACTGCGCAATAACGATTAAAACTACCCGGCTTCAAGTGCCGTACTTTTTTCAATCACGGTTGGGCTGGTTTTCTCTTGTGGGGGTATGGGGGCGTTATTTTGTGGCTCGGTTTGTTTTTCTTTAGCCCGTTTGACGTTTTCAGGAGAAATAGGTGCGTTTCTAAGCCCTTCGCCGTACATCGTGGCGGCGGTCATAATTAAGGCTAAAGAAATAAGAACCGGTCCTAGGCGGCTGGGTTCTTTCATCCAGAATAAGGCCCAATTAGGTTTGAGTAATCCGACAATAAGGTAGCAGACAGCGAATATAAAAATATTAAAAGACCAGACGATCAACATAAGGGTAACTTTAATTAGTAAATGAGAAAAGAATCCCAAATTGTATTAAAAAATGGCAGCCTAAGAAAGTTTTTCTGTTAATTTTAGTAAAATAGCTTTAATTATGTTATCGTGAGTGGCTTTATTGCTCCTTGGAGGAGGGTTTTAGGGACAATAAAAACGAATTTTTAAAATTTTGAGGAAATTAAATGACACTTGTAAAAAGATTTTTAGTAGCACTAGTAATGACCTTTTCAATGGCAGCCATGACAACTTACTCATCTTCAGCTGCAGCTAAAGGTATCGAAGAAAGTGGTCAGTCAATTGCAGCGGCTGTAATTGAAATACTGGGTGCAGCTAAGAGCAAAGCAGAAACAGCAACATCACTCGAGTTGAAAGGTATTCTTACTGATGCGCGTCAAAAGTCTAAATTATTGTCTGTTGGCTCTTTGGCTTCACAAGTCAATGACGCTTGGGATGGTATCCGTATAGCTAAGAAACATTACAGTTATGCCGCTAAAGCAGCAGCAGGTACGGGTTCTTACAAAGGCGCAACAGAAGCAGAGCACCGTGCTTTAGCTGCACCGCAGGTTGTTAAATCAATTGGTGATTTTGAAGCAATTAAAGAAGCGATTCTGTAAAACAACTATATTTTTACGTTGTTAAAGAATTTAGGTTACCCGTTTTTAACGGGTAACCTATTTTTTTAAGTGTAGGAGCGGTTGCCAGACTGTTTCTTGTTTTATGATTCTGTTTTGAATCAATCTCCCATTAACTTTAATTATTTATACCGGTTATAGCCTTTATAAATAATTCTTGTTTTCGTCTTGTTGACTAAAGTTCTATAATCAAGCCATGTAAAATTTTATCTTTGATTGTTAGGAGATGAATATGACCCACAATGAAAGCCCTTCTGAACAATTGATTGATGCCTTAGACGAGTTGGGTGACAGTCTGAATAAAATAAACGATGACTCTGAATTGGACTTGAATATAGTTCATGAGGTGGAAAAAGGGATTGATAATCACTATGTTGACCCGGAAGATGCACCAGAGAGTAGCCTGTTAGCGACGTTAAAGCGTTCTTTGGGTATGAAATGAAGCTGACCCCAACGTCGTTGTTATTATATTTTTTGTAGAGATTTTGTGAAATACCCTAAAAATTTTGATGTTATCGTGGTGGGCGGCGGTCATGCCGGTACCGAGGCAGCTTTAGCCTCGGCAAGGACCGGTGCGCAAACACTTTTATTAACACAGAACATTGAAACCTTAGGGCAAATGAGCTGTAATCCGGCAATAGGCGGGATTGGTAAAGGCCATTTGGTTAAAGAAATTGATGCTTTGGGTGGTGTGATGGCAACAGCAACCGACCATGCAGGTATTCAGTTTCGTGTTTTAAATGCCAGTAAAGGCCCCGCTGTTCGTGCCACACGAGCACAGGCTGACCGAAGTCTTTACAAAAAATATATTCGTGGGCAGTTAGAAAACCAGCAAAATTTAGCTATTTTTCAGCAAACCGTTGCAGATTTGCAATTGGAGGGAGACCGGCTTTGTGGTGTTAAAACCCAGATGGGTTTGGTGTTTTCAGGTAAAACTGTGGTGTTAACCACGGGTACTTTTCTGGGCGGTAGAATCCATATTGGTTTGGAAAATTACACCGGCGGACGGGCGGGTGACCCAGCATCCATTGCCTTGTCGGAGCGGTTACGGGAATTACCTTTTAATGTCGGGCGGCTAAAGACCGGAACACCGCCGCGCATTGATGGCAGAACTATTGCTTTTGAGCGCCTTCAAAAACAACCCGGAGATGATCCGGTGCCGGTGATGTCATTTTTAGGTAAACTGGAACATCACCCGCGGCAGATTTGTTGTTATATCACCCGGACTAATGCTAAGACGCATGACATTATTCGTTCTGGGCTGGATCGGTCGCCGATGTACTCGGGTGTGATTGATGGTGTGGGCCCGCGTTATTGTCCCTCAATTGAAGATAAGGTGGTTCGTTTTGCTGATCGTGATTCCCATCAGATTTTTGTTGAACCGGAAGGGTTAGATACTCATGAGATTTATCCCAATGGGGTGTCGACCAGTTTGCCTTTTGATGTGCAGTATGACTTTATTCGTTCGATGGAAGGGTTTGAGCAGGCGGAAATAATTCGCCCGGGTTACGCGATTGAATATGATTTTTTTGATCCTCGCGGGCTTAAATCTTCGTTGGAAACTAAACCTATGCCTGGGCTGTTTTTTGCCGGCCAAATTAACGGCACGACCGGCTATGAAGAGGCTGCTGCCCAAGGTTTAATCGCCGGTTTGAATGCAGCGCGTCAAGCGCAAGGTTTAGAGCCATGGTGTCCACGGCGCGATGAGGCTTATATTGGCGTTATGATTGATGATTTAATAACGCACGGGACGATAGAGCCTTACCGGATGTTTACCAGTCGCGCAGAATATCGTTTGTTTTTACGTGAAGACAATGCCGATTTACGGCTAACGGAAAAAGGCCGGGAATTGGGGTTGGTGAGTGATCAGCGCTGGCAGTTATTTGAACAAAAACGTGAGTCGGTTACGGCGTTAAAAACCGTCTTAACGAAAAAATGGTTAAAGCCAGACACTGAGGCGGGAGCCAAGGTTGGCACGCTTTGGGGCAAGCCGTTGCGACGAGATACCAATTTAATTGACTTATTGCGTCGACCTGAAGTTAAGGTTGAGGCGGTATTAAGTTTTCTTGAAAATCCAGACTACACGAAAGAGGTTTCAGAGCAGGTCGCAATCCAAGCGAAATATTCGGGTTATATCGATCGTCAACAGAGCGAAATTGACCGTACCCGGCGTTTTGAAGGCCTGCGATTACCCCGTGCTTTTGATTACCAAAAAGTTCGTGGGTTATCTGCCGAAGCCAGTGAAAAGTTACAAAAGCATTTGCCTGAAACCTTAGGGCAGGCGGCGCGTATTTCAGGGATTACGCCCGCGACCATTTCGCTTTTATTGGTCCACCTTAAAAAGAAAAGCGCTTAACAACAGGCGCCGATTTTACGCGCTAAATCATCTTATGATTTTTAAAGTCGCTATAATAATATTTTTTTAATGACGTTTAGCGAATCGATCATGCAGGAATGCCGAGAAATTTTAAATGAAGGGCTGGTCGCACTCGATTTGTTGGTGCCCCTAGGGCAGCAAGAAAAACTCATAGCGTTTATTGCTTTAATAGAAAAATGGAACAAGACTTATAATTTAACGGCTATTCGTAATCCTGAAGAAATGGTAAGGCTGCATCTTTTAGATAGCTTAGCCATAGCGGATTATATTCAAGGTCCGCAGGTGCTCGATATTGGTACCGGTGCGGGTTTGCCGGGCATTCCTCTGGCTTTACTATATCCTCATTATTCGTTTGTTTTATTAGACAGCAATATTAAAAAAACACGTTTTGTTCAGCAAGCGGTTATTGAGCTGGGTTTAAAGAATGTAATTGTGTGGCACGGGCGTATTGAGAGTTATCAGCCCACGATTTATTTTAATAGTATTGTTTCTCGGGCGTTTTCAAGCGTGCCAAGTTTTGTTAGTGTAGCGTCTGAACGGCTGAGTTCAGGGGGTGTCTTGTTGGCCATGAAGGGACAGCACCCTGATAAAGAATTACAACAGATTGATAGTGATTTTTCTGTGATTCCTATTATGGTTCCAGGGGTTGATGCAGAGCGGTGTCTGGTTCAATTAGATAAGGTAAAGAGGGCATAATGGGCAAAGTGATAGCGGTAACCAATCAAAAAGGTGGGGTAGGTAAGACCACAACGACGGTGAACTTAGCAGCTTCTTTGGCGGCTAAGCAATGTTCGGTATTATTGGTTGATTTAGATCCACAAGGAAATGCGGCTATCGGCTGTGGGTTGGATAAAAATACGGTGCAGTTTTCCAGTTGTGATTTATTGTTAGAAGAGGCGACGGCGACCGAAGCTATTGTCGCGATTAAAGAGATTGGTTTGGATGTCATTGCCGGAAACAGTGATTTAACCGCAGCAGAAGTCGCATTGATGGCAGCAGATAATAAGGAAAGTCGATTGTTGAAGGGTTTGAAATCCGTGCGTGAGCGTTATGATTTTATCCTTATTGATTGTCCACCGTCGTTAAATATGTTGACGTTAAATGCATTGGTTGCAGCCGATAGTGTTTTAATACCCATGCAATGTGAATATTATGCACTGGAAGGCTTGTCGGCTTTAATGGAGACCTTGCGCAATATTCAGGATACGGTTAACAGCAATTTAAAATTGGAAGGTATTTTGCGTACTATGGTCGATACACGAAGTCGGTTAACCAAGGATGTTTCTCAGCAATTATTTAAGTTTTTTGATCAAAAAGTTTATCAAACCTGTATCCCGCGAAATATTAGGCTGGCGGAAGCACCGAGTCATGGTTTGCCGGTTAGGCTCTATGATAAAGCCTCGCGGGGGGCGATAGCCTATGAAAAGTTAGCGGCAGAGTTTTTGGCAAACGAAAAGAGCAGGGACAACGAATGACTACAAAAACCAGAGGGTTGGGCCGGGGATTAGATGCTCTGTTAGGTGACCGGGGGAGTAAAGTCGAGCCGAGTCAGCGGGCCCTTAAAACCTTGCCTATTGAGTTTTTACAACGGGGTAAATATCAGCCTCGTCAAGATATGAACGCTGAAAAGTTGCAGGAACTTGCTGATTCTATACGAGAGCAAGGTATTATTCAGCCCATTATAGTTCGTGAATTGGGCGATCAACGCTATGAAATTATTGCCGGTGAACGACGCTGGCGCGCAGCACAACTTGCACAATTGGATGCGGTTCCTGTGGTCATTAAAGATTTTGATGATCAGACCGCTATGGCGATCGCCTTAATAGAAAACATTCAGCGGGAAGACTTAAATGCTCTGGAAGAGGCGCAAGCGCTAAAGCGGTTGGGTGAAGAATTTGGAATGACCCATCAAGAGATTTCTAAAGCGGTAGGTAAGTCGAGAACGACGGTGAGTAATTTATTGCGGTTGAATGACTTAACACCAGCGGTTATGCAGTTGTTAGCGGCGGGTGAGATAGAAATGGGTCATGCCCGTGCTTTATTGGCGTTACCAGATAAAGATCAAATTCTGGCTGCAAAGCAGGTTGTGGCGAAGGCTATGACGGTACGGGAGGTGGAAAAATATGTCCGTAATTTTACAAGGCCTGATGTGGTTAAAAAAACACCGATGATTGATCCTGATGTTGTAAGATTACAAGAGCGCTTATCTGAAAAATTAGGCGCTAAAATAGCGATTAATCATCATTCTGACGGCAAAGGGAAAATGGTCATTAATTATACGAGTCTGGATGAATTAGACGGTATATTAAAACGTATTAATTAATGACTCCGGGCTATTAAGGTTTATTGTTTTTTTCTAAAGCCAATAAAAATTCTTTACGGTAGCGTTTGCCCGCATAACCGCCAGCGCTGTTATTTTTTCGGATGACTCGGTGGCAGGGGATAATCAGTTCTATTTTATTGCGACCATTGGCGTTGCCAACCGCTCGGTAGGCGGCGGGTTTATTGAGTGCAATGGCTTGCGCTTGGTATGAAAGTGTAGTGCCGTAAGGTATTTTTCTTAATATGGCCCATGCGGCTTGCTGAAAGGTGCTGCCATAACAATGGACTGGCAGCGTAAATATTGTACGTTGTTGATTAAAGTATTCAGTAATTTGATCCTGAGTCTGTTTAAGCACGGTTTCGGGTTGGTATTGGTGCTGGTAATGGTTGATTTGAACGATTTGTGAGATGAGTTCAGTTAAGTTGGCACAATCGTAAAATTTCAATAGACACAGGCCGTCTGGGTTTGCAAAAGCAATCATCTCTCCCAGCGGGGTACTGATTTTTTTGATCATAGTAATTTCTGAGTCGCTGGTGTTCAGAGGAAACTGATAAAACCAATCTTATAATCTTGATTTAGAAACATTTAATCTATATACTCAGAAAGTTATTATAAAGGACGGTCAAATGGTTGGCGCAAGGACAATGGCCGCGGTGAGTAAGATCCTTGCTATGCAAATTCTGATTGTAGCTGTTGTGGCATCAGGATTTTTTTTATGGGGTACGGGCCAAAGTTTCATTTCCTCTTTATTAGGGGGGGTTGTGGCAATCATACCTAATTTATATTTTGCATTAAAGGTTTCAAGTTCCACGGGTCAGGATGCGAAGAAAGTAGTTCGGACATTTTATGTGGGTGAGTCTGCCAAGTTAATTTTAACGGCAGTTATGTTTTTTTTAGTTTTTCAGTGGCCTGAAATTGAAATTATGCCGTTGATGGTGGGTTATATAGCTGCCTTAACAGTTTTTTGGTTTGCACTGATCATTCGATTATAAGTTTTAGTGAAAAAATAATGGCAAGTGAAGCTCATGCCTCAGAAGGGGCAACCGGATATATCGTTCATCATTTAACACCCCTGTCGGTTGGTGAGGGTTTTTGGACTCTACATTTAGATACGTTGTTTTTTTCAGCGCTATTGGGTGGATTGTTTATTTGGTTTTTTAAAGTTGCGGCAGAAAAGGCAACGGTAGGTGTTCCAGGGTTGATGCAAAACTTTGCAGAAATGTTGGTTGAATTTGTAGATACGCAGGTTAAAGACAGTTTTCACGGACAAAGTAATTTGATTGCACCGTTAGCTTTAACTGTTTTTTGCTGGGTCTTTTTGATGAATTTCATGGATTTGTTCCCCGTTGATTTAATGCCAAATGTGGGTTCGGTCATGGGGGTTGAGTATTTGAGGGTGGTGCCTAGCACCGACTTAAATGCAACCTTTGCGATGTCTATTTCGGTCTTTATTTTGATTATTTTTTACAGCATTAAGATTAAAGGTGGTTGGGGTTTTGCCAAAGAATTAATGTTTCAACCCTTTGGACCCTGGTTGTTACCGTTTAACTTGTTGTTGAAGTTGGTTGAAGAAATAGCTAAGCCCATTTCTTTGGCATTACGGTTATTTGGTAATTTGTATGCAGGGGAATTAATTTTTATTTTGATCGCATTACTGCCTTGGTACGTACAGCCTTTTTTGAGTTTTCCTTGGGCAGTTTTTCATATTTTGATTATCACACTTCAGGCGTTTATTTTTATGGTATTGACGATTGTCTACCTAAGTATGGCGCATGAAGATCATTAGTTTTTTTAAAATTCGTTAATATTATTTAGTTTGGAGATATCATGGAATTAGCAACATTAATCGCCGATGTACAAGGTATGACTGCAATTGCGGTAGGTATTGTATTAGGTTTGGGCGCTATGGGGACAGCGATCGGTTTTGGTCTTCTGGGTGGTAAATTTTTAGAAGGTGCCGCGCGTCAACCAGAAATGGTGCCAATGTTACAAGTAAAGATGTTTATTGTGGCCGGTT
>MPSY01000020.1 GCA_001901525.1 Methylococcales bacterium OPU3_GD_OMZ
CCCCCCTGTTGTCGCAAAAACATTTCTAAAGACGAAACTCTTATTCAGCCCTTCTGTCTTATAGTCAATTTCAACACCGGTTAAAAAACCCAAGGCAACAGAATCTATATAAATATTAAGCCCCTGTGCCTCATAAACAAAATCAAATTCCGTCGGTGTTTCCACCAGTGTCATCCCATACTCCATGCCACTACAACCTCCACCGGAAACAAAAACCCGCACCCCCTGTGAGTCGCCTTCATTACCACTAATTT
This sequence comes from Methylococcales bacterium OPU3_GD_OMZ, assembly GCA_001901525.1. Taxonomy (GTDB): domain Bacteria; phylum Pseudomonadota; class Gammaproteobacteria; order Methylococcales; family Methylomonadaceae; genus OPU3-GD-OMZ. Next base: position 255 of record MPSY01000020.1, read on the forward strand.
CAATCAACTGTGCTAATGCTTCCGGTGAAACATTAATCTCATCCGATAACTTATTTTCAAATTCAACAACTGTCATAACAACCTCTCATCCCAATACGCTATTTTTAACACTAAATTACAAAATTTCAGAAATTATAATTCACAGATCATTTCCAATAACTTAAAAAAAACACCAAATTAAAAAACGATCCATATTCGCACCACTGTAACCTCCATTATGCCGTATAATTTGCCTTTTTCAAATTAACCCTTGATTATGACTGAGACCGAAAACGTCCACCCACATGAAATCAATAAATTTGGCTCCCTAGCTGAGAGATGGTGGGACCCTCAGGGTGAATTTAAAACATTACATGAGATCAATCCACTCAGAATACAATTCATCCGCGAATACTTAGATATCTCAAAAAAGAAAATTGTTGATGTCGGCTGTGGCGGCGGAATTCTTAGCGAAGGCTTAGCTAAATTAGGCAGTAAAGTCACCGGGATTGATCTCAGTACCGAATTAATAGACATTGCTGATTTACACGGCCTCGAATCAGGCGTTAAGGTTGATTATAAAACCATTAGTGCAGAAGCCTTTGCCAAGAAAAACAACGCTAAATTTGATTATATTACCTGCATGGAAATGCTTGAGCATGTTCCTGACCCTTCCGCTATTGTTGCAGCCTGTGCAAAAATGGTTAAACCCGGCGGTTATATTTTCTTTTCGACCCTCAACCGTAAGCCAAAAGCCTATCTTCTCGCTATCTTAGGTGCGGAGTACCTCTTAAATATGCTCCCTAAAGGTACCCATGATTATAAGACTTTCATTAAACCTTCTGAACTGACCCAATGGACGCGCTCAGCCGACTTAGACATGCGTGGCATGATTGGTATTGAGTACAACCCTTTAACCCGTAATTTTTATCTTAGCAAGTCGGTTGATGTTAACTATATCGCGGCCTACCAACGACCCAAATAAATGACCCATACCCCTAATTTTTCACTCGCTTGCATGTTATTCGATCTTGATGGAACGCTTCTAGACACCGCCCCCGATTTAATCTCCTCACTCAATTATGCCCTGAAAGCCGAAGGCCTTCAGGGGGTTTCAACGGACCACATAAAACCATATGTTTCCAATGGTGCCGCGGTCATGATAAAACACAGTACTGCTAAGACGATCACGTCCAGCCAACACAATAAACTCTTAGAATTGATGCTTGATCACTATGAGCAAAACATCGCCATCAAAACTGACTATTTTCAAGGTATTCCAGCGATCTTAAAAAAGCTTGAAGAAAAAAAAATAAAGTGGGGTATTGTGACTAATAAACGCTCACGTTTCACCACCCCTTTAATTTCATCCTTTGGCTTAGAACACCGGGCTAACTGTATTATTTCTGGTGATAGCACACCGCATCCAAAACCTAACCCTTTACCACTGTTAGCGGCTTGCAAACAAAGCAATGTTATCCCGGAAAATTGTATTTATATTGGTGATGCCTGTCATGATATTGAAGCCGGTAAACAAGCCCATATGAAAACCATTGTAGCCACCTACGGTTATCTTAAAACCGATGACCAACCCGACACGTGGGGAGCTGATGCACTGATAGATCACCCACAAGACTTAGCTTTCTGGATTAATTAATAGTCACCATGCCACTGTATAACCAAACATTTTTAGTCACCGGTGCAGGCGGTGGTTTAGGCCGTATTGCTGCTCTTGCGCTGGCCCAACAACGGGCTCAGGTTATTTTACTCGATAACAATATTGAAAAACTTGAATCTATTTATGATGCTATTATCGAAACAACCGAAACAGAACCTGCTATTTACCCCTTTGACCTAGTCGGTGCCACTGAACAAGATTTTAATGAGCTAGCTGACACCGTTGAAAGGAAATACAGGAGCCTGAATGGATTGGTACACTCGGCGACCGAAAAACCTACACTGGGCCCTCTTAGCAGCATTTCAACGCAGGCCTTTGAGCACAGCTTAAGCCTAAACCTTAATGCTCCTTTTCTATTAACAAAGGTTTTAGTGCCTTTACTTGAAAAAAACACCCATGCCGCGATTGTTTTCACCTCTGATTCAACAGCCAGAAAAGGTACCGCTTATTCATCAGCCTACGGCGTTGCTAAAATAGCCGTCGAAGGTTTCGCCTTAATAATTGCCGATGAACTTGAATCTGCGGGTAAAATACGTGTCAATATTTTAGTACCCGGAAAAGTTGATACCCCAGTCAGAAATCATCTGTTTCCGGGCGAAAACAAATCTTCTTTGGCCAAAGCTGAATCATTAACGCCCATCTATCAATACTTATTAGGTTCTAAAAGCATTGGCATCACAGGTCAGGTCATTGAAGCTGAAGTATTTAATTTAACAAACGCATTATAAAACCATGTCAGAAAACGAAAGCATCATCTTAACCCGCGATGTCAATGTTGTGATTATCCCAGATGGTCACCATGACACCTTAAAAAAAGGTGAAACCGTTTCTATCCATCAAGCATTAGGTAACAATTACACCGTTATTACTGAATACGGTAATATGGTTCGTATCTCAAGTAATGATGCTGACGCCTTGAGGAAAGAAGCTCATTCATTAAAAACATTAGTGACGGAGACCGATCCTGAGACCGTTGAAAAAAACTGCTGGGAAGTCATGCGCACCGTTTATGACCCGGAAATACCCGTGAATATTGTCGAACTTGGCTTAGTGTACCGCTGTAAAGTAACCGCTGTCAGTGAAGCGTCAAATGATGTCCATGTCGAAATGACATTAACCGCTCCGGGTTGTGGTATGGGCCCGGTTATTCAAAGTGATGTAGAAAAATGTATTCGCGCCTTACCCGGTATCGAAAATGTCAATGTTGAAGTGGTTTTAGATCCACCCTGGTCCCAAGAAATGATGACTGAAGTAGCCAAAATTCAACTCGGATTAATTTAAATAACCTGATATTTCTCACTGGACTTGAAGCCGGTAAGAATATTCCTTAATTAACCAACCGCCCTTTCTTGAAAGTCTTCGTGCTGATCAGGATACCCGCAGCATCCCATTGCCTTTCAACACCCTCTTTCAAACCATTCTTATAATTAACTTCTAGTTTTTTTTGCCCGTTAGGATACCAATAAACGACCGGACCTGACTCAAGCCCCATAACATAATTCACATCAGATAATTTTCGTCCCTGATCATCCCACTCGATATACACGCCATGCTGTTTGCCTGACTTATGACTGCCTTCCCATTCTTTTTGACCATTTTCATACCAGCCTATCCACAGGCCTTCTTGTTGATTATTAACAGATTGACCTTCTGACTTCTTTTGACCGCTCTCATACCACATGGTCATGATTCCATTCATCACACCGTCTTTAATGTAATTCTGTAATTTTTTTTGCTTATTAACATAGTGTTGCACATAAAAACCCGTATAAGGGTTATCATCCCCCTGTGCGTATTTCAGGCCCTCTTTATCAATCAATGAAGATTCTTCACGTTCCTGAGAGCACGCCAAAAGACTCAAACTCAATAACACACACACTATTCTACAAACACCTTTCATTTATAACACCTTCGAAACTTTCAATTATTAGACAATCAACAAACGCCCACAAAACTCAAACTCGTTATGACCGTGGCCGGACTTTGGATCTTGTTGACTTTTTATTCAGATCAACCCTGTTTTGTTGTTTAAGACTGACATGGTCAAACAACACTTGTAATTCTTTATCATTGAGTTCATAAAACAATCGTGCTTTTAATTTCTCCGGCAAATATACCGGCCCATAGCGGACCCGCATGAGTCGGTTCACCACTAATTCCTGGGACTCCCATAATCGCCGAATTAATCTATTCCTGCCTTCTGTAACCGTTACTTTATACCACGTATTAATACCTTCTCCACCGGCAAAAGTAATACTATCAAAGTGAGCCATACCATCTTCAAGGTCAACACCACTTTTTAATCGCTCAATGATCTCATTGGTTACCTTACCAAAAACCCGCACCGCATATTCTCGAATAATTTCCGTAGAAGGATGCATTAAACGGTGTGCTAATTCCCCATGATTAGTCACCAACAATAATCCTTGTGTATTAATATCAAGCCGACCCACCGTTATCCAACGTCCTACCGCCAACTTAGGTAATTGTGTAAAAATTACCGGTCTCCCCTCAGGGTCACGTCGGGTAACCACTTCGCCGGTAGGCTTGTAATAAATCAAAACCCTCGGTGCCTGTTCAGAAAACTTATCTAAATCAACACGCCGTCCATTAACTTTAACTTGGTCACCCGGTACAATACGATCCCCTAACTTAGAGGGTTTCTCATTAATTCTTATTTTACCCTCTGTAATCCAACGTTCTATTTCACGCCGAGACCCTAATCCTGCACGTGATAACACTTTTTGAATGCGTTCACCTGACTGAAGTTGAGACTTATTCTGTGATGTCTCACCTGATTTGGACGTAGTCACTGTGTGCTTACTTGATTTTTGTTTTTTCAAAGAACCTACTGCCTTTATTAAATGTTTAAACCATTGGCTAAATCGTTTGTGCTCTCCTGAACATCCATAGACACGTCCTCTGTTTGCAACTCTTCAGCTAAAATCTTTTTTTCTATTTCTTCATCAAATAAGCGAATATCTTCAATTGACGGCAATTCCTCCAACGACTTTAAATTAAAATAATCAAGAAACTGCTTGGTTGTACCCAAAACTGCCGGGCGGCCCGGGACATCTTTATAAGATAAAACACGAATCCATTCCCGCTCCATCAGCGTTCGTATAATATTAGAACTAACGGAAACCCCTCTAATTTCTTCAATCTCGCCTCGTGTAACCGGTTGACGATAAGCAATAATGGCTAATATTTCTAAAAATGCCCGACTATATTTAGGCGGCTTTTCTTCAAATAACCGTGAAACCCACGGCGATAATTGCTCACGCACCTGAAAACGATAACCACTCGCAAGCTCTCGTAATTCAATGGAACGGTCCTGATAGTCCTCAATAATAAAATCAATCGCTTCTTGTAAGTCGAGTGTATCCGGTCGCTCTAGTTCTGGAAATACATTGCGAAGTTGGCTTGTGGTTAGCGGTTGTTCCGATGCAAATAAAATCGCCTCAACCTTATATTTTAACAACATATCGCGCCAATTCTTTTCATGAATTAATCCCTCTGACTTGAAACTCTGACTGATTGGCTGATTGGCTGATATCGAGGTAGCCTTCTTTACAGAGCTCGAGGACAGCAATAAAGGAGACAACGACCCCTTGGCGCCCTTCCTCCTTATTGAATAGCTCTGAAAAAACAAGATAATCGAATTCTTTAAGCTTTTCCAAAATGATTGACATTCTTTCACGAATTGACAAGGGCTCCCGCGTAATTTGATGATGAGTAACTTGTTCAGCATGCTGTAAAACATTCTGAAATGCTAATAATAATTCTTTTAAATCCACATCCGGTAATCTTTTTTGAACATCAATCGTTGAACAATCCGGATCAATAACAAACGTATCACGTTCATTACGAGGTAAACGGTCTAGTTCTTCAGCCGCTTTCTTTATCAAATCATATTCCATGAGTTTACGTATCAGATAAGCTCTTGGATCTTCCTCATCGTCCTCTTCTGAAGCATCCTCTTTGGGCAATAACATTCGTGACTTTATTTCAGCAAGTAACGCTGCCATAACTAGATATTCTGATGCCAACTCAAACTTAAAATCAGAAATCATATCGATATAAGCCACATATTGTTGTGTTATTTGGGCGATAGGGATATCAAAAATATCGACATTTTGCCTTTTAATGAGATACAACAATAAGTCTAACGGTCCTTCAAAAGTTTCTAAAACAACCTTAAGGCTATCGGGCGGAATATATAAATCTTCAGGTAAACTCTCATAGACCTCCCCCGCCACCACAGCCAATGGTGCAGTTTCTGAATCTTCTGTGATTATTGACATCGATTCCATACTGTCAGTTCAAATGCCGGCAATAGTAAAAAAGAATTGCTGCAAATAATAAAGCGGATACCCTAAAATAACACTCAGGGTATCGGTCACCAACAACAGTAACAGAACAATTAACCCCAGCCCTTCAATACGATTAAAGCGCTCTGCCCACTTAGGGGGTAGCAAGCATGCTAAGACACGACTCCCGTCCAAGGGCGGCACTGGAATGAGATTTATCAACGCTAACACCAAATTAATCGAAACCCCCGCAATCCCCATATAAATCAGCGGTGATGAAATAGACTCCACTTCAACCGAAACCCCGATTCGAGCTATCCCCGCCCAAAGTAGTGCCATGAGTACATTGGCTACCGGTCCTGCGACTGCCACCAGAGCCATATCAACGCGTGGATTGGCTAAATTCTTATCATTAACCGGAACCGGTTTGGCCCAACCAAAAATAAAACCGGTAAAAGATAAAATCAAAATCCCTGGAACCAGTACGGTCCCAATCCAATCAATATGTTTAACAGGATTTAAGGTTAAACGCCCCAACATGGAAGCGGTATTATCCCCTCTAAGTTTGGCCACCCAACCGTGCGCAACTTCATGAACGGTTATGGCAAAAACCACCGGAATAACCCACACCACTATCCTCTGAGCTAACGTCAATTCATCCACAGTAACAATTATTATCTAGTCCCCAAAAAAAATCGTTAACACACACAGATTTTATCCTAAAAAACCAACACTAAGAAGTCCCCAACATAGGTGTGACACCCTTCCCTTGGCGAATAATTTCGGGACACCCTTCTGGAAAAGCAATGATGGTCGTTGGCGCATAATCAATAACCCCAGAATCAATCACCAAATCCACTTTTTTCTCCAGACATTCCCTTATCTCTTGCGGATCAGTTATTGACGCCTGATCTCCGGGCAAAATCAATGTCGAACTAAATAAAGGCTCATTAAATTCGTTTAATAAGCCCTCCGCGACCCGATGATCGGGCAGGCGAACACCAATCGTTTTACGTTTAGCGTGCTGAAGTTGTTTAGGAACTGCTTTGGTCGCCTTCAAAATAAAGGTAAAAGGACCCGGGGTTAACGCCTTAATAAGCCGGAAAGCATCATTGTCCATTTTGCCAAAACCAGCAACTTGCGCTAAATCTTTACACATCAGGGTGAAATTATGTTTATCACTTAATTGCCTTATTGCACAAATTCTATTTAAAGCACTCCGACTCTCTAACTGACACCCTAGTGCATAAGAGGAATCTGTTGGGTAAGCAATCACGCCACCGGATCGAATAATAGCAACCGCACGGTGAATCAATCTTAATTGTGGATTTTCAGAATGAATGGAAAAAAATTGCGCCATAGCGATAGTTTAAAATAGATGTCTCATTTGCCCTAATGATTCCGTCAAAAGACCACTAAAAGTTAATTATCCTTCAATAATTTCTGTGTCATCAACCAAAGAGGGGTCCCATAACTTTTCCAAGGCATAAAAATCACGCGCTTTGGCAGTCATTAAATGAACAATCACATCGCCTAAATCAATCAGCACCCAATCAGAACCGGGTTTACCTTCAACACCCAACGGATTCACACCCGTCTTTTTAACCGACTCACCAATATAATTTGCTAAGGATTGAAGGTGACGCTCCGACGTGCCGGTTGCAACCAACATAAAATCACAAATACTGGTTTTACCTTGAACATCAATCTGTACTATATCAAGTGCTTTTTTTTCATCTAAAACACGGAGAACATCCGTGCGTAATTCTTCAATCTGCATGTAGCATCCTATTTGAGGTTTATCGCGATCGTAACGACATTCATAAAGCGGTTAAATCACCCTGATAAAGATCATTATCAGCAATGTATTTTATAATGTTATCCGGCAGAAGAAAATCGATACTTTCATGCCGGGCCACCTTTTGTCTGATTTGTGTTGCTGATATATCCAATTGGATAACAGTCTGGAAGTATAAATGACCCTGATTCAAGCGCGCCAAATCAGTTGATTTATGGGTTAGCTTTGCGAGTAAAAAAGGTTGAAGATTCACGCGTTCAAATTGACTTCCCGGACGCTGCATCACAACAATATGCGCATAATCAAATAACTGTTGCCACTGGAACCAATTTTCAATATCGCCAAAGGCATCGCCACCCATAATCAGCACCAAGGGTTGCTGTAGAAATTGTTTCCGCAGTGACCTTAATGTCTCAATCATATAGGAGGGTTTGTCACGCACCATTTCCCGTGGGTCAATAACAAAACCTGATAGACCTTCCGTTGCTTTCTGCAACATAGAAAACCGCTGCTCCACCGTAGCGCCGGGCTGACCACGATGCACCGGTTGAGCACACGGAACCAGACGCACCTGTTGTAAACCAAGAGTTTCTTTTACTTCTAAAATCGTCCGTAAATGGCCAAAATGTACCGGATCAAAAGTCCCGCCATAAACACCGATCATAGCGTCAGATTTAGGTTCTAATTTGACCATCACCTAAAACAATATATTTTAATGTCGTCAAACCCTCTAGTCCTACTGGACCGCGTGCATGTAACTTATCGGTACTAATGCCAATCTCAGCACCTAAGCCATATTCAAAACCATCCGCAAAACGCGTTGAGGCATTCACCATCACAGAGCTAGAATCAACTTCCCGAAGAAACTGTCTCGCTGAACTATAATTTTCGGTCACAATTGACTCGGTATGTGCGGAACTAAATTGCTCAATATGCGCTATCGCATCATCGATACCAGCCACAATTTTAATCGATAAAATAGGTGCTAAATATTCAGTGCTCCAATCTTCATCAGTCGCACGCAGACAGCCTGGAATTAAAGCACATGATTTTGCACAGCCTCTTAACTCGATACCTTGCTGTAAATATTTGCCACCTAACGGAGGCAAAACAGCTTTAGCAATCCCTTCTGAAACTAACAACGTCTCCATCGCATTACACACGCCATAACGCTGCGCTTTAGAATTAAAAGCAATGTTAATGGCTTTATCCGTATCGGCATCGTCATCAATATACACATGACAAATACCGTCTAAGTGCTTAATAACTGCAATGCTCGCCTCGCTTGAAATGCGCCGAATGAGTCCTTTACCCCCCCGCGGTACAATGACATCGATATAGGAATCCATTGTAATCATTTCACCCACGGCTTCTCGATCAGTTGTTTCCACCACTTGAATAGCCGCAATAGGCAAGCCAACTTCCGCTAACCCTTCCTGTATACACAACGCAATCGCTTGATTAGAATATATCGCCTCTGAACCACCACGTAAAATTGTCGCATTGCCGGACTTTAAACATAATGCCGCGGCATCTGCTGTTACATTCGGTCGTGACTCATAAATAATACCCACAACGCCGAGTGGAACACGCATTTTACCCACTTGTATACCACTGGGCCGATAATTCAAATCACTGATCTCCCCAACAGGGTCAGGTAAGTTTGCAACTTGTTCCAAACCTTCTGCCATTGCGGCAATGCGCGCCGGCGTTAACGCTAAGCGATCCAAAAGTGCAGAATCTAAGCCTTGCGCCTGCCCTTTATCCAAATCCTTCTTATTTTCAACAATTAATTGCTCTTGATTATCTCTAATCCGTTGAGCAATCACTTTTAAAGCAGTATTCTTTTTATGACTCTCAACACCTTTTAAAATTCTTGCCGCTGCTTTCGCTTCAACACCAAGACCTTGCATATATTCTTTAATTTTCAAGACACCACTCACTCTTTTTAAATTCTCATTTCAGGCATTATCCTCTAAGCCCCGCTTAAACAATAAACACAGGCTACTTTAGCTGACAATTTTACTAGATATCTGTCATTGAGACTATTAAAGGTGATCTTAATCCATAAAATTAACATCCCCTTTTTAATTTATACTCATGTTTAATGCCTTAGCGCACTAAAAAAACAAGTAAAATGAACGGTATTTTCGCGTTACCTATTCAACTTAAAGATGCCCTTATTCATCCTTCTCAATTTATGTTTAAGTATCTTAGCCCAAAGCCAACATGAATTTCAGACACTCTTTAAACTCGCTGAGTCTGCTTATATCGGCGTGCTTTTTATTTCCATAGCAAGCGTTACAACGGTTATCAAAAAAATACCTGTCGGGTTTAAGTTTGATCTATTTTCCTCAGGTACGGTACTGATTTGGTTTTATCGTTGGCATCATTTTTACCGCGATGATGCCCCGATGTTCTACCTTTTTCCCCTCTTCTTTGTTGTTTTAACAGCAACAGTCTCTCTGATGTTTGTCAATCGTCGCCACCTGTTTGATCACGAAACAATCCAAACTGTAAAATATTATTCAGATCATCTTAAGTTTTATAATATTTTCATATTCGCCGCAGTCATAGGCAGTTTATTCTTAACTAATCATTTTATTGCCTACCCGGTTACCATCGTAATACTCATGCTTCGTTTTATTTTATCGTCCTGTTTAGAAAAAAACACACCACATTAACACCGGTTAATAACACCGGTTCTTATGTTCTCGATACGCTGATAACCGTAACCTATTCGTTTGAAAATTAACCGTAAGCGCACCGGTGTCAGAAACATTAAACGCTTCAATACGGTAATGTTTATAACGCTCTAACACCTCAGAGCGTGGTAAATTGAATCTGTTCCGGTAACCCGCTGGGATCAAAACCCAGCGCGGGCTGACTGCCGCTAAAAAGGTTTCAGAAGAAGACGTATTACTGCCATGGTGTGGCGCGATTAAAACATCGGCCTTTAACTCAGCTTTTAGTCGGTTGGTCAAAAAAACCTCTCTAGGCAACTCAATATCTCCGGGTAACAGTACCGTTCCTGAAGATGATGAAACTTTTAAAACACAGGAATTATCATTTTGTGCTCTAAATCGCTTGTCATCGGGCGATAAGATACTGAAAGTGACACCATCCCATTGCCATTGTTGCCCTTGTTGACACAAAGAAGGTTTAAGTAAAGGCAGTGCTTGGGGTTCACTGGTTATCACTTCATTCACATCCATCGCCTTAATAATTGACTGAACCCCGCCTATATGATCATTATCGCTATGGCTCACCATGAGAACATCAATAGTTTTAATATTATTAAACCTAAGAAAAGGAACAATGACCCGCTTCCCCATATCACCGCTTGAAAACCGCGCACCGGCATCATAAATTAAAACATGATTTGCAGTCTGCACAACTGCTGACAGCCCTTGGCCAACGTCTAATAAAGTTAGCTTATATTCCCCTCTTTCGGTCTTTTCAGATGCAACGAATAAAATAGGCGCCAATAAAACCACGCCTAGCCAACGACCTTGCAGTCCCCGGGGCATCATTAAAATAATAGCGCCTAAAATCGCTAGCAACCAGGTGATCGGGTTTGAATTTGCGACAGAGGCAACGGAAAAATCAAGATGCGCTAAAACTGATAACCCACCCAATAAAACATCAAAGCCCAATTCAACTATCTTAAAAACAAACACGCCCAAACTATCAGAAAAAAGACTCGTAATTACAGCCAGCAATAATAAAGGAACAATCCAAAATGTCACCAATGGCACAGCAAAAAAATTAGCCACCGGTGAAAGTACAGAAAATTGTTGGAAAAATGCAATTAACAACGGCATCAATCCAATCATTAAAATAGCATGAACCTTTACTGCTGACAGCAGGTAGCCTGTTGGTTTTAACCGAGCAGTAACGACATACTGTATCAAACCCACCGCTAAAAAAGATAACCACAACCCCGGTGATAATATAGTATAGGGATTAACGAGTACTACGACTAATAAAGCTAATAAAAGCACGGCTATAGGCCGACTATGGCGTTGCCAAATAATACTTAACATCATCACCACCAGCATTATCAGTGCTCTTTGCGTGGGGACAGTAAAACCAGCCAGTGCTGCATAAAGTAAACTAACAGCAATCGTTACCAGCGCTGCCACCTGAGGAGGCGAAACCTGTAACCCCTTTGAAAAGGTTAGCCCCTTAAGGGTAATAAAATAAGCTATCGAGGCAATCAATCCAATATGCAGCCCAGAAATAACCATCAAATGAATGGTTCCTGTATTTTTAAATAACTGCCATTGTTCTTGAGTAACATTGGCTTTATAACCGATCACCAAGGCTTCATAAATGCCGTAATAAGGGGAATGGCCTATCTGTTTTGTTAATAACGTATGAAAATACTGACGCAAATCAGCGCTGCTGAAGTTGTAACCTGACGTTCCAATGAATAATGCTGTAGGCTTAGGCCGGACATAACCAGTCGCTCCAATACCCTGAGTAAACAACCACTGTTCATAATCAAACCCGCCCGGGTTCGCATAGCCATGTGGTTTCTTTAAGCGCACCGTAAGTTGCCACTGTTGACCTGCCCGAATAACCTTAGGCGGACCATACCAATTAAGCCTTATTTTCTCTGGGAGCGGCCCACTTTCAGAGTGAATAACGCTCAAATCAAACTTAGTACGGCGTTGATCACTTTTAGGCAGCCCACAAACAACCCCAACGATGTTAATATCTCGGCCTTCCAGTTGAGTCGATAGTTCACGGCCACCTTGCCAAACCCCCCAGGCCATAACCCAGACTACCCCCCCTAAAAAAAAGAATGCATACTGCCTTTTTCGACAAAACAACCCGAAAACGATAACGGCACAAACAAGCCATCCTCCCAAGGAGGTATAGCCACAACCTTTCAAATAAAAGACTATTCCTAAAACAAATAATATAATTCTTATTACCATGACTGGGCACCCATTCAGTCGCTGTCTACAACAGGGTATTTATAAGAGTATTTGAATTAAAGTGACTTTCTAGGGGAGATGAACTAATATGATTTCGAACTCACTTAATGATAAGGCTTTCACATTAACACCTAACTACAGAAAACTATGGCTAAAAAAATAATTCAACGTTTCATGCCCAGTGATGAAACCATAAAGAATAATAAAAGCCTTAAGTTTCTAGGTGAGCGGTTACACGATCCAAACCTTTGGCACTTAAACAGACGTTCTGTTGCTAAAGCGTTTGCTATCGGACTGTTCTTTGCTTGGGTGCCCCTGCCGACACAAATGGCAATGTCCGCCGCTATTGCTTTTTATTTTAGGGCTCATTTAGCTATTTCTGTGGCTCTGGTTTGGATCACCAATCCGCTCACAATGCCACCGATGTTCTATTTTGCATATTTAGTGGGTTTGTGGGCGATGCAAATACCCCCCTCCAACGCCGAATTTATTTTCTCTGTCGATAATATCCTGACAACGCTGGGTGATAGCTGGCAACCTTTTCTAGTCGGCTGTTTTATTCTGGGGGTTGGCAGTTCAATACTGGGTTTCTTCGGGATTCATGCAGCGTGGCGCTATCAAGTCCTGTCTAGCTGGAAAAAAAGAAGGCAAAAGGTTAATTTGTAATCAAGCCATCTTCCATATGCAACACGGTATCCATTCTCTCTGCCAATCTTTTATCATGTGTGACAATCAAGAAACTAACACCCATTTCCTTATTCAGCCGTGCCATTAACTGATAAAGTTGTTCCGCAGAAGCACTATCCAAATTCCCTGTCGGCTCATCGGCTAGAATACACTGAGGGTTATTAATTAATGCTCTTGCAACGGCTGCGCGTTGGCGCTCACCGCCTGATAATTCAGCAGGCTTATGGCCCAAGCGGTGCCCTAAACCAACACGCTCCAATAATTGTGTCGCACGCTTACGTGCACTCGTTATCGATGAGCCACTAATCAATAACGGCATCGCTACATTCTCAACTGCATCGAATTCCGCCAATAAATGGTGAAATTGATAGATAAACCCCAATGATTTATTTCTGATAGCTGCGAGTTTTGCCTGACTCATGCGTTGTATATTGACACCATCCAACAAAACGTCTCCAGCCGTCGCCTCATCCAGCCCCCCTAAAAGATGTAATAAGGTACTCTTCCCAGAACCGGATGGACCCATAATAGCGATTTGATCACCGTGATTAACAATCAGGTCAATACCTTTCAAAACACTCACATCCAGTTCACCTTGACGATAATGTTTGACTAATTTGCGTGTCTCTAAAAAAACACTCTCACTCATAACGAAGCACCTCTGCTGGGTTTACCCGTGATGCTTGCCAAGCTGGGTAAAGTGTTGCCAGTAAGGTTAATGAAAAAGACATAATTGAAATAACCCAAACATCTGACCAGATTAATTTAGAGGGCAAATCACTAATATAATAAACATCCGCGGCTAAAAACTGAACGCCCAGAAAACTTTCTATGGCGGGCACAATCGTTTCAATATTTAACGCTAAAGCAAGACCGCCTATTATGCCCAAACCCGTACCAATTAAACCAATCATCGACCCTAAGATAATAAAGATGCCCATCACTGACTTCGGTGTTAACCCTTGTGTTCTCAATATAGCAATCTCACCGCGCTTATCAGTAACCACCATCACTAACGTAGAGACAATATTAAAAGCAGCCACCGCAACAATCAGTAATAAAATGATAAACATGACTCGTTTTTCTGTCTGAATAGCACGAAAAAAATTACTGTGCGACTGTGTCCAGTCACTGACCCGATATTGACCATAAAATTTATCCGCTAATGTGCGAGCAATAACCGGTGCCTTGAATAAATCATCTAATTTCAATCGCAAGCCACTGACACTACCCGCTAGCCGAAACAATTTGCCCGCATCAGCAAGATGCATGACCGCCATATTACGGTCATATTCATACATTCCCACCTTAAAAAAGCCAACGACTGTAAAACGTCGAAGACGCGGTAGAATGCCCGCTGGAGTGGTATTGAGTTGAGGACTGATAACGGTCACCCTATCGCCGACAGAAACACCTAAATAACCGGCTAATTCAACCCCTAAAACAAGACCGTATTCACCCGCCGTCAAGAGATCTAATGACCCGGTGATCATTTTTTCGGCAATAGTGGAAACACCTGATTCATATTCGGGATAGACCCCTCGAACCAAGGTCCCACTAACACGTTGCCCAGAACTTATCATCACCTGACCATCCACAAAGGGTGCCGAACCCAGTATATGCGCTTCATTGACCAATTGCTGCTGTACCGTCTGCCAGTCTGACAAGCGATTCATGCGACCGGTAACGGTCGTATGAGACGTCATGCCTAGAATACGCTCTCTCAACTCTGATTCAAATCCATTCATAACCGAAAGCACGGTAATTAAGGCACTGACTCCCAGTGCAATACCGAGAACGGAGGTCAGGGTGATAAAAGAAATAAATTGCGTGCGTTGTCTGCCACGCATATAGCGCAAACCGATATAAAGCAGCAGTGGTCTAAACATAAAATAGAAATTTTTTATTCGAAGTCAATGACGATTGGCTTATCTACACGCCGCACAAAAGCCATACAAATATAAGCTATGATCCGTTAAAGTATAGCCCAACTCTGCTGATATTTCTTTTTGCCGCTGCTCAATAAGGTCATCATTAAATTCAGCAACCTGACCACACTTAATACATAAGATATGGTCATGATGCTTACCATTATCGAGTTCAAAAACAGAATTTCCACCCTCAAAATGGTGCCTCTTTACTATCCCTGATGATTCAAACTGTGTTAATACTCGATAAACCGTTGCCAAGCCAACATCATCATCACCCTTAATCAAAATCTTGTAAATTTGTTCCGCAGTTAAATGTTTGGACAAACTCGCTTCCTGCTCAAGGATTTCTAAAATTTTAATTCGCGGAAGGGTAGCCTTTAAGCCGTGACTTCGCAATTCTCTTGTGTCCAAAAATAATACTCCTGACTAACCACACAACCAACACCTAATAACAATTTTTTATTGTAGCCCTTTTACTTAAGTCTGTTTTATTGTTTTTGCTTATTCTGCGATAATAACTCTATAATTAGAAATACTTTTAACAAAAACAGTCCAAAGATATCATGAACTTGATTCGGTCTTATGCACTCATTGCTAGCGCTTTGCTTTTAACATCCTGCAGCTATATTTTTGATCGAGTCCCGGGTGTTTATTCGCTCGACATTCAACAAGGAAATATGATTTCTCAGGATGTCATCAATCAACTTCGCCCTAAAATGAGCAAACGACAAGTCCTTTTTATAATGGGTAGTCCGATGCTAAAAGATATTTTTCATGAACAACGCTGGGATTACATTTATTCCTTTCAAGCCGGCGGTGAAGCCCGCATCCAGAAGAAAATATCACTATTTTTTGATGCTGATACGCTAATCGGCGTGCAAGGCGATTATCGTCCCAGTAACATTGCCTCCCTGAAATTATCCAACGAAAGCACCCTCGACCTTCCTAAACGAGTCCTTGAAAAAACATTTTCACAATCAATTTTAAGTCTTTTTGATCCATCACCTGAAACTCAACCGGTGAAAAAGAAGCCCTCGTCGCTGGAAACAATAACGACCCCACTCCCTGAATAAATTCACGTTATGTTTTCTGAGCACTAAAACATATGCTAATGGTTCGACTTAGCTGCACGTTGCCGCCGGCTCTCTTTCGGATCAATCTTAAGCGGCCAATAAATTTCGACCCGATCTCCTGAACGTAATTGCCGGTCCAAAGAACACACCTTACCGAATATACCTACTTTATTGGTCATTAAATTTATTTCTGGAATCAGACTGATAATCCCTGACTGCTCTATAGCATCCGCTACCGAGTCCCCCTGAGTGATCTGTAACGGTATTATCATTTGCTGGTCGCTGCGTGCATAAGCAACTTCTACCGCAATAAGCAACTCAGCCATAGATTTGTTTAGCACGTCCGGTAAAAGAACTGACCATGGTATTGCAGATCTGGTTAAAAATTCCACCAAAGGCCACTCCTGCAATTTTACTCGACATCTCAAAGTCAAGATCCAATGAGATCTTACTCGCATCTTCTCTTAGCGGAATAAAGTTCCAATCCCCTTGCAAATGTGAAAACGGACCATCAATTAACACCATCTTGATATTAACCGGAGCATTTAACTGATTACGCGTCGTAAAAGAGCTCTTAAAACCACTCCGGGAGACATTCACAGTCGCTTCAACAAAATCAACCTTCCTAACCAATACCCTACTGCCACTGCACCACGGTAAAAATTCAGGATAGGATTCAATATCATCAACCAGATCAAACATCAATTGCGCTGAGTATTTTACTAAGGCGCTTTTATTAACAACCGGCACACTCCCTCCTCAAATTTAATAAATTGACGTTATTCAAAGTCAAAGAATTCCAATGACATGCATGAAAACCAAAAACACAGCAATCGGAGAAACATAACGAACCGATACAATCCAACAATAATAAAGTCCTTTATTGTTTAACTGCAACTCGTCCTGACTATGCTGTCGCTTCATAACCCAGCCGGCAAAAACAGCAATCAACAAGCCACCTATAGGTAACATTAAATTAGCAGTCAAAAAATCCAACAATTCAAAAATATTTTTACCTAGAATGGTTATATCCGCCCATTCATTAAATGACAGAACGGTGCCTAAACCCACTAACCAAACCAATGAGCCTAAAAAGACACAGCATTTTAACCGGCTATAACCTTTATTTTCCACCATCCAGGCAACCGCCGGTTCAATCAAAGAAATGGAGGAAGAAAAAGCTGCAAAAACCAATAAAACAAAGAACAACGTGCCAAAAATAACACCGCCAGTCATTTGTCCAAAAGCAATGGGCAGAGTCTGAAAAATAAGCCCAGGCCCTGTCGAAGGCTCCAAGCCATTCGCAAAAACCAAGGGGAAAATGGCAATGCCTGCCAATAACGCAACCACCGTATCTGCACCCGCCACCATAAATGCGGTTTTAGTGATTGAAACATTTTTCGGTAAATAAGAGCCGTACACCATAATCGCCCCCATGCCCAAACTCAAGGTGAAAAAAGCATGCCCCATAGCAGTTAATACACTATTGCCTGTAATTTTACTAAAATCAGGATTAAACATAAACGACAGCCCCTGATCATAGGCATCGGTATTCATCGCGTACCCAACCAACAAAATCAATAAAACAAACAAACTGGGCATTAAAAAACGAACCGCTTTTTCCAAACCATCCTGTACGCCTCTAACAACCACCAACATGGTCAGAATCATAAAAGTGGTATGCCAAAAAACCTGGCTACCTGGGTCTTTTACAAAAGAATCAAATAAGCCTCCTATTTGCTGAGCACTACCGTCCATAAAGGTACCACTGATTGCTTTTAAGACATAAGCCAAAGCCCAACCGGCAATCACACTGTAATAAGACAAAATAATCATTCCAGCAATAACACCTAACCACCCTAAATACTGCCACCGTGAATCCGCACTGGCTTCTTTAGCTAAAGTTTTCATGGCATTAACAGGGCTCTGTCGCCCACGTCGTCCAATCATTGTCTCAGCCATCATAATAGGAATGCCAATCACCACAACACAGAGCAGGTAAACGATAACAAAGGCACCGCCACCGTTTTCCCCTGTGATATAAGGAAACTTCCAAATATTACCTAACCCAACAGCCGAACCGGTAGCCGCTAAAATAAATGCAAACCGCGACGACCATTCGCCGTGTATCTTACTCTCTGTATCAGCCATAGCTCACCAAATCCAAATACTGTAACTTACAAAAAAACTTAAAAGAACCCAACAATCAACTGGGAATTTAAATCAACTCACGCCTACTATGCTATCTATTGCTTCTGATCATCAAAACCATAGAGCCTTTCTGAATAACAACGCAACCAGCATAAATCAAGTACAATAATATTATGACATTGCAAACCTATTAATCATACTCTCTAGAACCATGGCAGGAAAAAAAACCACCAAAAAGAAGAGTGCTACCGCCACCATTGCCAACAATAAAAGTGCTCGCCACAACTATTTTGTAGAAGATAGCTTTGAAGCCGGTTTGGTTCTGGAAGGCTGGGAAGTAAAAAGTCTACGTGAAGGTCGCATTCAATTAAAAGAAAGCCATATTTCTATTCAACGCGGAGAAGCTTGGCTCCAGGGTGCTCATATTTCCGCGCTCACCTCAGCATCCACGCATATCATTCCTAATGCTATTCGTTCTCGGAAGTTATTACTGCACCGACAAGAATTAAACAAACTCATAGGGAATGTTGAACGCAAAGGCTATACTTTAGTCCCACTGTCAGTATATTGGAAGAATGGCCATATAAAACTGTCATTAGGTCTCGCTAAAGGTAAGAAATTACACGATAAAAGAGCCACCGCTAAAGACCGTGATTGGCAACGCGAAAAATCTCGCATCATGAAACAAACCCGCTAATAAACTCCCATGAAATCACACCCAAATTTATGTAAAGCTAATGACAGCCTGCTCCTTATTGTCGATATACAAACCAAACTTTTAGCCGCTATGTCCCAGCCCGTTAGTGAAGAAATTATCGACAAATCTGAACGCCTAATTACGGCTGCAAAATTACTCAATATCCCCATTTGGGTCACCGAACAATACCCTCAAGGTCTTGGCCCCACACACCCTAAAATTTCAGAACTATTACCTCCGGACTATCAACACTTTGAAAAAACAAGCTTTTCTTGTTGCTCAACGGATAACTTCCTCAACTTATTAAAAACAAGTCACCGACCTAAAATAATTTTAGCCGGACAGGAAGCGCATGTATGTATTTTACAAACAGCACTTGAATTAACAACAGCCGGCTTCTCTGTCTATATTGTTGAAGATGCGGTTTGTTCGCGCAATGCTGAACATAAATTCTATGCTTTAAATCGACTCGCACAACAAAATGTCACGATTACTAATTTCGAATCAGTCTTATTTGAATGGTTAGAAAATGCATCACACCCGCAATTTAAAACGATTATGGCATTACTACATTAAAATATTTTAACCTTTATCACGTAAACAAATATAAATGGCTAAACAACAGTTATCTCTGGTTTATGATAAACAATGCCCCGCATGTAATTACTATTGTCAGTTGATACGCATTAACGAAACAGTGGGGGAGCTTACCTTAATCGATGCCCGTGACGACGACCCTATTATGAAAAAGATAACCGCCCAAGGGCTCGATATTGACCAAGGAATGGTTCTTGTTATCGAAGACATACTCTATTACGGCTCTGACGCTATTCAGGCTCTTGCCTTAATGAGTAGCCGCTCCGGGCTCTTTAACCAATTAAATTACCAAATCTTTAAACACCCCGTAATTGCCAAAAATCTTTATCCACTGTTAAGAATAAGCCGCAATATTCTCTTAAAACTATTACGTAAGAGCAAAATAAATAACTTAAACCTAAAAAATAATCAGCATTTTTAACAATCTGCTAATGGAGACATTCATGATGAAATCTTTAAAAAGCATACCCTCGCTTGCCATTCTTTTTCTTAGTATCAGCCTTATCAACCCGCTCACTGTGTTAGCCGATGCCAGCGCAAGCATGTCTAAAGAACTATTATTTGAAAACAACACCGCTCTGAAAAGTAACCGGATTCATGCAAAAATGATACGTGTGACGTTCCCACCGCTTTACAAGAGCCCCTGGCATACACACCAAGGCCCGGGACCACGTTATATTTTAAAAGGCTCGTTAAAAATAACCGAAGGAAAACAAGTAAACACCTATTCAGCGGGTGAAGTTTTTTGGGAATCTGGAAAAAGAATGCGCGCTGAAAACCTTAGTAATGAAGAAGCAGAACTCGTATTATTTGAATTGGTGCCACAATAACTATTTAAAAAACCAACCACACTTCTGACTGCAATAATTCAATCATAATTATTTGATTATTGCAGTGGTCTCTATGTCTAATCGCTCAACATAAATAATAACGCCAAACATAGGGTGATCAAAATAATGTGTTTCACTTAAACGAATACGGCGCCGCTGATCAATTAAATAGAATAGCCCTTCTTTTTCCAGTTCGAACTGTACCTTTAAATGCAAATAGTAGCCACGCTCTAAGGTCAAATACCCTTGTACGGGAGAAGAATTATTCATGGCAAACGGCGCACTGAATATAATAGGCTTACTTGAAGAATCACTCTTAACCGACTGCAGCCAAGCCGTATGTATGAGTGGTTGGTAATCCTTCCGCCGCTGCAATTGCCGATAAGATGACTGCAAATAAAAATCTTCTGTGTTCAAACGAGCGAATTGAATCGGATTGATCAATAACAGTGACTTTGGAAATGTCGTGTATGTTAAATCAAAATGTTTCCGAGGTAATTTAATAGCCGCTAACTTTCCTTCAAAGGTCTCCGTATTAGCCATTGTTTGCTCAAAGACAATGAGCTCAAAATGATACCAATTGTCTTTTGCTAAAACCTTTTCAGCCATTAGCATACTCAAAAAAATGCTCAACCCGAGCCCAAAAAACACTTGCGTATGAACCCTTTTTTTTACGGTCACAATGAAATATCCGTTAATAACTCAGTCATAACCGCTATTTTATTCTGTGTCGTTTTAAAGGGTCGCGAAAAACGTAATTTATCCGCGCCCTCTAACCGATAAATATTCGGTTGCGTTTGAACTAATGTGATTAATTTAACGGCATCAACCTTAGGGCTTGCAGTAAAAACTAAGCGCCCACCCGTCGCATTAACTTCTATCTTCTTCACACCCAACTTGCCAGCTTGCTGTTTTAATTGCGTTATTTCAAATAAATTTTTCACTGCTTCGGGTAACAACCCGAATCGGTCAATCATTTCAATCTGTAATTCTCGTAAATCAGCTGAATCACTGGCATTCGCTATTCGCTTATATAACACTAAGCGATTATGTATATCCGGCAAATAATCTTCAGGAATAAGAGCAGGGCATTGTAAGTCGACCTCAGGACCACTATCTATCGGTCGTTCAAGTTCTGGGTGTTCGCCGGACTTGAGTGCCGCTATCGTTCGTTCTAATAATTCGGTATAAAGTGTGAATCCTATTTCCTGAATTTGCCCACTTTGTCCATCCCCTAATAACTCACCTGCACCGCGTATTTCTAAATCATGCGAGGCCAACATAAACCCAGCGCCTAATTCACCGGAAGTTTCAATTGCTTCGAGTCGTTTAACGGCGTCCTTAGTGATCAGTTTTTTCGGTGGAATTAATAGATAAGCATAAGCACGGTGATGTGAGCGACCCACTCGCCCGCGTAATTGATGTAATTGGGCTAAACCTAATTTATCGGCACGATTAATAATGATGGTATTAGCAGAAGGCAAATCAATACCGCTTTCAATGATCGTGGTACAAATCAGTATATTAAATTTTTGATGATAAAAATCCAACATGATTTGTTCCAACTCCCTTTCAGGCATTTGCCCATGTGCAATCTCAATCCGTGCTTCTGGCAATAATCTTATAAGCTCTCGCGCCTGACGCTCCATGGTCTTAACTTCATTATGTAAAAAATAAACCTGTCCTCCACGTTTAATTTCACGAAGGCAAGCTTCTTGCACCATTGAGTCAACCCACTCAGAAATAAAAGTTTTGATAGAATGCCGATT